>DTYI01000065.1 GCA_012961935.1 Thiotrichales bacterium
ATCCGCTCACCCGAGGGCGTCGTAATCACTTCATCCTGCAAATCAATGGTCAGTTTGTAGCCGGGTTGCTCATTCACGAATTGATCAGAGGTTCCTTAAACAGGGGAGACACTAAATGCCGAAATTAATTAAATGCTTATTTTACGGTTTTATGATTCTGGCTTTGACTGCTTTTGGTGCGACCGGCGCAGCGGAGACAGGCAACAAACCTTTTGCCGAAAAAAAAGTTGTACTGCAAATCAGCGATAATGATCCATTTAAACAGACGCTGGTGCTTAATGTTGCGAATAATCTGATGAAACATTACGGGCCTGACAAAGTGGATGTTGAGATTGTTGCATTTGGTCCGGGCTTACGTTTGTTATTTGCCGGTAACTCAAATGTAGGACGTATCCAGGGGCTGTCAGATAACGGTGTCAGATTTGCTGCATGCAGCAATACAATTCGCGCCATGGGCAAAAAACTGGGGCATCCGCCTGAATTAAATCCGAATTCAACCAAGGTTGCGGCCGGCGTTGTGCGGATTATGGATCTCGTGGAACAGGGCTATTTACTGATAAAACCATAATTATTTTTTTGAATCCTGAGGAGGATTGTAATGTTAAGAAATCTTTCAAAATTAAAAATAGGGGTGTTGGCTACAGGTATTGTTGCTGCTGGCTTAGGGTCAGAAGTACAGGCTTCGAACTGGTTAATGCTGCAAGGTACAGAACCAGATGCTGCGGCACCACGGGCGAAACTATGGGGTTTTATTCAGCCTGAATACCAGCAGACAGATGGCTCAAACCTGGCTGCGGGTCCCTGGAATGGGCAAGAAGCCATCTTCAATCAGATCGGACCTGACCTGAAAAGCGATTCGACTTTCCAGATTCGACGTGCACGACTGGGTGTACGTGGTACCGGTTTCCCACTTGACAGCAAGGTCAATTACTTTTTCCTTGCGGAAGCGGGAAATAATGGCATTACCCGTCAGGGTGGTGGCAGTGTCAAATTGACGGATGCCAGTGTTACGTTAAATCATATTCCGGGTGCGCGTGTGCGTATTGGTCAATTCAAATATCCTGGCAGTGAGGAAGGCCTCCAAGCCATTCATGTGTTCGACTATATTAATTTCACCAACGTCTCCAATCAGATGCTGCTAGAGCGTTTTTTCAACGGCAACGGTACAGGCACGGACGCCAATAAACCCAATGGTCCACTCGGCGCATTTCGTGATGTCGGTGTGCAGGTTTTTGACATATTCAAAACCGGAAAATGGGAGCACACCTATGCGGGTATGGTTGGTAACGGCAACGGCATCACTCGATCCGATAATGATGACAACAAGGATCTTTATCTTTACTGGTCTTCCGAGCAGGTTTATGGCGGCAAGGGTGGTCGCAGGCAGGGGCTGAAATTATATGGCTGGTGGCAGGATGGCGAACGCACGCTAACCACTGCAGGAGCGGGTGAATATGACCGTACCCGCTATGGTGTGGGCACTACTTTCCGTAAAGGAAAATTTCGCGCTGCCGCAGAATATATTAAAGCCGATGGCATGATTTTCAATGGTACCGATGGAGGCGCAGTTGCCGGTGCCTCAAATAATGCCGGAACAGCAGTCGCCTCGTTTAATATCGAAACCGAGGGTGAAGCGGACGGCTGGTACGTACACTTTGGTTATGCGCCGACGCCAAAATGGGAAATTGATCTACGCTACGACCAGCTCAACCGCATGACGGATGTCACTGCAAAAGAGCGTCAGTTTGAAACGCTGACATTAGGTGCGCAGTATTTCCTCAACAAGAAAGCACGTCTTCTGGTGAACTATGAACTGCGTGATGCAGAGGCGCCTAATCTTGCGGGTTCTGCAGGACCTAACAAGATCCTGGGAGAAATGGATGATCGTCTGGCCATTCAGTTGTTAGCAATCTTTTAATTCAGTCGTTTTAAAGACGCCGCATGTCATTTCATGCGGCGTCTTTTTATGTCGAAAAGAAAGTCACCAGCTATCTCGTCGGCAAAGGCCGTCAAATTCACAATACTGACAGGTTTTTTCATCGCCCCAGGCGGGTAATGGCTGGCCGTCCAGTATAGATTGAAGGACGTCATCCAGCCGATTTTCTAATTGTGGTATTAAAGTTTCCAGTGTTTCAACAGTTATTCTAGCTTCAGGTTTAACACCTTTGTTGCGATCGATATGCAGGTATAAAATTTCATGCACATTTTCGACCAGTAAGGCATAGCTTGCGAGCTGAACATCTTCGCCTTTCTCAACATCCTCCTTACGATGAACGCCACCCGTTTTATAATCAATCAGAGAAAAACCTTCAGCATTTTCGTCGAGCCGATCGATACGACCTTCGAGGTGGATACCACTTCTATCAAGCTTTTTCTGAACTTTGGTTTCAGTTTGTTTTACACGCCAGTCTTTTTCACGATTTAGCTGCCAGTCAATATAAACGGGTATTAATGCTTCCCATGTTTGCCACCAGCTTCGATGAGAATAATCTGCCTCAAGCACTTCATTGAATATTTTTTCACTGATTTTTATCAGCGAATGGATGGCTTCATCTTTGCCGATAGATGACAGATGTTTTTGTTTGCTGTGGAAAGTCTGCAGGCATCGATGTACCAGGTTGCCATAATCACGTTTACTGAGTTGTTCTGCGATTGCTTCCCGGGGTTTAAGTTTTAAGCCGCGCGCGGCGAAAAAACGGTACGGACAGTTAATCAGCATCTGGTGCGCACTGGCAGAGATATTTTTCGGAATTAATGCCTTCGGTAATACTGGAGCTGGTTGCTGTGTCTCGGTGGGCAAGGGTGCCTGATCCGGATTTTGAATTTCCGCATCAGGGTGATCAAGTAGTGCGCTGAGTTCACCCGCCTCAAGGCCACTTCCATAGGCTGTTTGATGGAAGCTAATCAGTAAGTCAACCCAGGGCGAGGGTAATAAGGTTTCTCCATCCTGTGATTTTGTATAGGTTATCAATACTTTATCGCTCGAACTTAAAAGTCTTCGGAACTGGCTGAAACGTTCTTGCCGATGAATACTCCAATGTTTCAGGCCAAGTTCCTGGTGCACTGTGTCGTTAAAAAAACCACTGCTAGATAAATGACCGGGCAGTTGTTTTAAGTTTGCGCCTGCAATAATCAGCGCTTCATATTGTCCGGTATTACTTTGATTAAAATTAATCAGATCGACCTGCCCATCGTTTTTACCGGGACGAAAATTATGTGTTTCAAGTGTTCGCTGCAACCAGGTATGAAATTCAGACCAGCTCATTAATAAATTCCGACCGTGCAAACTTTGTTGCAGGTCGTTAAGTTCCTGCAAAATTCTTTGGCCCGCTGGATCCATTTCAAAGCCTTCATACAGGCCCAGCATTTTTAAACTCTGAGTAAGCGCGACCAACATGCTTTCTGGAGGGTGCGCTCCTTTTTCCAGGAAAGGTATCAACGGTTCACTTGCTTTGCGGATATGGTTAATAATTGCCGCCATGGCTTCAGTATATTCCGCGTCATTAAAATCCAGCCGTTGATTCCGGTCTGCTATGGCTGCTTCATAAGCTTCGAGATTACGCGCAATATTCTCACGTTCAATGATATCTTTTTCCAGATGGTAGATTGCTTCCAGCGTGAAATGCTGTTGATGCAAAAATCCGGACTTTAAAACATCCAGTATGTGAGAAAAATAAAAGTCATTTTCAATCGCTTCCAGCCAGCGCTCAAAAATACCCGCTGCTGTGGTCGTGGATAGCGGCCAGCCCGCAGCATCCTGAATGGATAATCCGGCATTATTGACCAGCGCACTGATACGTCGCGCCAGCCGCCGGTCTTCTGTGACGATGGCGATATTTTGTTTGCCTTCCAGCAACCATAATCGGATTTGTAGTTCGACAGCATGCGCTTCCTGTTCATTACTTTCGGCGGAAAGTATTTGTAAATGGCTTTCAAGCGCACTTTCAGGGAACTGCTGGGCCAATTGTTCAGCGCGAATTTTTAATCCGGTGGTTTGTGTTGAAAAAATAGTATTCAGTGAAGTATTCTGCGCCGAATGATCAGACGAAAACTCGTTGCAAATAATTTCCTGTTCTCGAAGTTGTATCGCCAAGGGCTGTTCGGGGCGAACCACGACTGTGATCTTTTGTTGATTGAGTAGTGTTGTGATGAGCTGCAATTCTTTACTGTGCAGCCAGTTAAAACCCGCGAAATAAAGTGAAGTGGAAATTTGTTCGGCGTTAGCCGTTAGATCTTCCAGACCTTGCAGGTAAAGCGATATTCTGTCGATTGTATTTTCGTCGCTCTGCTGTTTCTGAAAATCCTGCCAGAGCAGCTGAATTTTTTGTGCTGCTTCACTGAAATGTGAAAGCGTATCAGGTGCCAGGCCATCGTGATCAAATAATGCAGACAGGCCTTCAGCTCGATGATGACTCAATTGCAATTCATCGAACAGGCGTAAAAGATTGTCAGCCAGCGTCCAGGGGTTTTGCAGTTTGCCGAAGGGTTCCAGTTCCCGCAGTGTTTCGACCAGCATGAGTTCACGGGCGTGGGTGTTGAGTATGTTTCCGGATGGGGGTGTCTGTTCTTCCACCCAACCACGTAGCGTGTTGATCTGTGGCGGGATGATGGCGGCTAAATCTATTCGATCCAGCAACAGGGTTCGAAAACGGCGTGCCTGGTCAAGCTCGGGCAGTAGCACCTGAATCTGCCCCAAGTTGGGCAGATCGTGCGCGTGGTCCTTCAGGATTTGATCAATCAGGACAGAAAAGCTGTCCTGATTGTTCGTGTCGAGGAGGCACGACGACATTGGATTTGTACGGTTCAGCGCTCCAGGTACTTGAGTTTGTCGGGTTTGCCATCCCACTCTTCAGCATCTGGGAGTGGGTCTTTCATGACGGTGATAACCGGCCATTCGAGGGAAAGCTCGGCATTCAGTTCGAGAAATACTGCCTGATCTTCAGGCAAATCCTCTTCCGCAAAAATTGCCTCGGCCGGGCACTCGGGTACGCAAAGGGTACAGTCAATACACTCATCCGGGTCTATCACCAGAAAATTTGGTCCCTCATGAAAGCAGTCTACTGGACAGACTTCCACGCAGTCCGTATATTTGCATTTGATACAGTTTTCCCCAACTACATATGTCATTGCTTATACTCCAGCTTGATTATTTATAGTGCACAGTATACTACTCGATTTCAGGGTTCGAGCATTTGCTTTAGATCATATAGTACCGCCAGTGCCTCCCTGGGTGTCAATTCATCTGGATCCGTTTTTTCCAGCTCCTCGAGAATGGGTGCTCTCGTTTCCGGCTGCGTCTGGGCTAGTGAGAACAAACCAAGCTGAGGCGACTGGTTCTCCGCTACACTTCGGTTTTCAAGCATGACCAGCTTTTGCCGCGCCTGCTGGATAACAGTTTTTGGAATACCTGCCAGCTGTGCAACCTGGAGACCATAGCTCTGACTGGCCGGGCCTTCCTTGACCTTATGCAAAAAGACAATGCTTTCACCGTGTTCGACCGCATCAATATGCACATTTGCCATCGTTGAATAGTTGTCCGGCATCTCGGTGAGTTCAAAGTAATGTGTGGCAAAAAGCGTGAAAGCACGATTTTTCTCGGCCAGATGAATCGCACAGGCCCAGGCCAGTGACAGTCCATCGAAGGTGCTGGTGCCGCGACCAATTTCATCCATTAAAACCAGACTCTTGTCGCCGGCATTGTTGAGAATATTGGCGGCCTCGGTCATTTCCACCATAAAGGTTGAGCGGCCGGAGGCGAGGTCGTCCGATGCCCCAATGCGGGTAAATATGCGATCAAACTCACCGATCTTTGCGCTGGATGCGGGCACAAAACTGCCGATGTGCGCCATCAAGACAATCAGGGCGACCTGGCGCATGTAGGTTGATTTTCCACCCATGTTCGGGCCGGTGATAATCAGCATCCGGCGCTCGTTGTCCAGCGTAATATCGTTTGAGATAAAAGGTTCATCCAGCACTTTTTCGACAACTGGATGACGGCCTGCTTCGATGTTCAAACCTGTTTCATCTGTGAGTGCAGGGCGGCAGTAATTCAATGCTTCTGCGCGCTCAGCTAACGCGCAAAGTACGTCCAGTTCAGCGAGCGCATTTGCCGTGACCTGCAACGATTCAAGCCAGCCAAGGAGCTTGTCCAGCAAGGATTCATACAGCGCTTTTTCTTTGGCCAGCGCGCGTTCGCGGGCAGACAATACTTTGTCTTCAAAGGCTTTTAATTCCGGGGTGATAAACCGCTCGGCATTTTTCAGGGTCTGGCGGCGGATATAATCGTCGGGCGCTTTATCAGACTGCGCTCTGGAAATTTCAATGTAATAACCATGCACCCGGTTATAGGCGACTTTTAATGTCGGGATGCCAGTACGTTCTTTTTCCTTGATTTCCAGATCGATCAAAAACTGGTCGGCATTTTCACTCAGCGCGCGCAATTCATCCAGTTCAGCATTGTAGCCAGTTGCGATCACGCCACCATCACGAATCAACATCGGCGGGGTTTCAATAATCGCCTGTTGCAGGAGCGCGACGACATCCGGGTGTTCAGAAATCTCCTTAGCCATTGTTTTCAGCAGGGGTGCGTCCAGCGGTTTCAGTTCGCGTTGCAGTTCCGGCAGGCAGGCCAGCGTATTTCGTAAAGTAGCCAGGTCGCGCGGTCGTGCTGAACGCAGGGCGATGCGAGAAAGAATACGTTCAATGTCACCCATGCCATGCAATTGTTCGCGCAGCACATCATAGCTGCGAGTGGTGATGAGTGTGTCCAGGCACTGGTGGCGCTGGCCGAGTATTTCCCGATCACGTATTGGCCGGTTAAGCCAGCGGCGCAGACAACGGCCACCCATACTGGTGACCGTGCTGTCTAGAATGGCCGCCAGGGTATGTTCCTGGCCGCCAGCCAGATTTCTTTCCAGTTCCAGGTTTTGCCGTGTTGCCGCGTCCAGAATAATCGCCTCATCGTGTTGCTCGGTTTTCAGACCATTTATATGGGGCAGGGCGCTTTTTTGCGTGTCTTTTATATATTCTAAAATGGCGCCGGCTGCACCGATTGCGAGCGACAGTTTTTCGCAGCCAAAGCCGCTTAAATTTTTCACGCGAAACTGCTTTGTAAGTTGTTGCTCTGCGCTCACTGAGTCGAAATGCCATGCTGGCCTGTGCGTAATCCCTGCACGAGCTGCTCCGGGAAGTTGCTGGTCTTCATCCAGTAAAATTTCAGCCGGGTTGAGTCGTTCAACTTCTCCTGACAGGGCCTCTTCTCCTTCAACTTCGAGCAAGATAAAACGGCCGCTACTGAGTTCCAGTGTAGCGATGCCATAGCGCTGATTATTTTTTGCAATCGCCATAAGTAGATTTTCCTGACGATCATCCAGCAGCGCTTCTTCGGTAACCGTGCCCGGTGTGATGACGCGAACCACCTGGCGTTCAACTGGCCCTTTGCTAGTAGCCGGGTCGCCGATTTGTTCGCAAATTGCAACGGATTCACCCTGTTTCACCAGCTTTGCCAGGTACTGGTCGGCGGCATGATAGGGCACACCGGCCATATCAATTGGACTGCCATTCGATTTGCCACGATGGGTCAGTGTGATATCAAGCAGTTTTGCCGCCTTGCGTGCGTCATCAAAAAACAGCTCGTAGAAATCACCCATGCGATAGAACAGCAGTGTGTTCGGGTAATCAGACTTGATGCGCAAGAATTGCTGCATCATGGGTGTGTGCTGTGATTCGGGTGCCTTGGACATCCGCGCAAGTTTAGCTTGGAAACGCCCTTATCGCACGTCCTTTAGAAACTGGCGCGGTGGTCAGGCCCGCCTTCTGATAGCCCTTTTGATGAGGTCCTTGATACCAATTTTTTTCAGTGTGGCCCGCAATATATTTGTGATGTTATCCGTCAGGGATTTGCTCCAGACCATAAATTGGTATTTGGGTTTCTTCGGAAAAATAAAGACATCACAACAAAGCGTACTGCCGGTGGCGAAGAGTTCTTTATGCGGGCCTTCACCCGTGCACAGATCATAAAATTTGATGCGTGGATCCTCGAATGCGTATTTTATGGTTTCGTATTGTACGACTGTGCCGGCTGAAAATTTTGCATACGCGGGATCATAGCCCGTGTATTCGTACAGCAAAATGCCATCACCATAAACCGGGCAGAGATTGTAGGCGGCGGGAACACCTTCAACATAAAGTAGAATACCAACCAGCTCGTTACGCGCCATCGCTTCTTCGCATTCGCGGATAAAATCTTCATCACGTGGCAGTGGGAAATCCAGCAGTCTTTCCTGATAGGTTTTTTCTGAAATGATCCAGGCGTCTTTGAGGAAGTCCCGAAGCTCTTCTTTTTTGGTAACCACTTTTACGCCACTACCTTCACCCTTGTGCGCTTTTTTGATTTTCCGTTTCAGGCTGTTGCGGGTTTTGCTGCGGAAACTACCCAGGTATTCATCCAGCGTCGCAGAGGTGTCAACAAAATAGTGCAAGTAGGAATTTGTAAAATATGTAATTAATTTGTCGTTAGACTGAATCTTGTTACAGGCTTTTTCAATCGGGAGGCTGTTATACTGGACTGGTGTATCAAGCTGCGGATGAGCAGTAAAAATATCATCCGGCACATTTAGCGGCTTGAGGGCAAAAATATTTTGCGAGGTATATTTTCCATCCAGTCGGAAGGTATAAAGATTGACTTCGCCAACATTCAGTTTAAACCTGAGCTCAACAAGCTTGTCGTCCAGTGGCAGGGCAGGGGGGGGTTCAGTCATGGTAAGTCCAGGCAATGTCTGTTGCGTTAGCGGCGTATCATAGCCAGTTGGACCGTAATAGCCAATGGCTTTAGCTTTGCATGGTTCACAGAATGAGAACTTGCAGAAGCAAGATGGTTTGGGTATGAATGACCGTATGAGAAAAGTATTTTTTGCCCTATGGCCTGAAGAAGATTTGCGCAGTCAGCTGGTGAAACTGCAAGAACCCATTCAGAAAGGGCGCAAAGTTCCCGTAGAAAGTTTGCATTTGACCCTGCATTTTGTAGGTCAGGTGGAATCCATAGATTGCCTGCTGGAAGAGGCAGAGAAAATTCACTTCTTGCCAGGGTCGATCAAGCTGGAAGATTACGGGGTGTTTGAAAAAGCCAGAGTGCTATGGGCTGGGCCAATTCAATGGTCAAAAGAAATTGTCGAACTATCTTCAGCCTGCAGGGAAACGGCAAAAACATGTGGTTATCCTGCACATACGGAGCGTTTCAGACCGCACGTGACGTTAGCCAGAAAAGTTTCGCGCTTACCTGAACTGCCTGCTTTTAAACCAGTCCAGTGGGAGTTCCATACTTTTTCTCTGGTCGAATCGAATTCTACCGATCATGGTGTGAGCTATCGTGTTTTACGGACATTTAGTGGAAAATGATTATGGGTGGTTTCAATTCTTGTTGATGTAGAGATTTGGTCAATGTTAAGAAAGTATTTTCGCTGAAGCTCTATTCGCGATTCGCAGTGAGTGGGAAGTTACCTAAAAGAGAATCTCTACAGTTCAGATTGATGTGCATTCCATTCAGAGACACTGTGCCTGAACAATCTCCTGTTGACTTAACGCCGGACTGGTACTCTGCACTGTAGTGACTGATGTAGTGTTGCCCCGTGAGCGTACCGTTGCCCGATGACTTGAAGCCAGTTCCGTCTGGAAGAACACCCCGCCGCGTGAAATGAAAACGATTGCCATCCTGGGTAATCTGAGAAGTATTGCTCGGGTAGTTGCTATCACGCCAAAGGCCATCAATATTTAGAACCTTTATTACGGGTGTGGAAGGTTGTGGCACGACTCGTTGAATCGTAGGTGTGTCATTCTTTGAAGGTGAATGCGATTTTGTTGGTGGGGGCCGAGGGAAACTGATTTCCACAGATGGTTTTGATGAAGGTGCAAAAACTTTATCCCAGTTATTAATAAGAACAATCCCGAGAATGCCGATTAATCCGACAATCGCAACAATGATGACTAGTCGACGACTGGATTCTGATGTGTGTTTGCTTTTCCTTTTATCGCCATCTGTGACTGTTTTGAAACTTGACGCCGGTCCATGCGGCGCGTTTGTAATTGCGTCCGTAAATTGCGTTTCCAGCCTTGTTTCTTTCTCCTTATCTGCAGTTAGCCTTAATTTTTCTATTCTAATAATGGCTAGCTCTGAAAAAATAGCATTTTTCCCATATCTTGATATATATGCTTCGTATTCCTCTATTTCTTGCGGTACTCGTTCATTAACTGACTTCCAGAAAGCCACTTCACCTTTAGGACGTTCCAGAATTTCCTGGATGGCTTTGGGTGATTGTACCGGCGTTGGGATATAACCGATCTTTTTCTCAATCGCAGAAATTAAAGGATCAAGCAAGGGATCATCACGTGAGCCATTCCAGTTGCTGAGGTCAAGGGTATGAATGGTCCCAAATGGTAAAGGTGGTTCACAATCATCCAGGCGAACTGGAATTAAAATTTCCCGGTAGGAAGCTTTTGCAGCTTCAGCACGTACGAAATTAGATTTTACGGCTAGTTCTGACCACAAGACGATTGCAGCTTTTGCATGTTCAATCACTGCCGTAATCTCATCAGCGAATCGGTCACCTGGCAGTAGTTCTATATCCCACCACAGGCTATATCCCCGCTTTACTAACGTTTCTGCGATAGCCTGGGCTTTGTGTCGTTCCTCTCTCTTGTAGGAGATAAAGATTTCAGACATTCTTTTTTGGTTTAGGTTGTGAGTTGGTTTTGCTACTTTATAAGGATAGATGGTCTATTATTCTGTGCAACGCTGTTGCTAAATTTTTCAGGTTATTTTTATCATCTTTTCTGGTTTTTCCTGATTCTGCGCCCAGTAACTCGTTAGCTAATTGATGTAATATTTGCAGGTGTTCTAAAACAGAGCCGAATTGCCTCGGGGAAGACGCGTGGTTGCGAATTTTGTTGTAGTACTCAATAATTTTATCTGCTTCCTTATCTAGCGAATTATTCAGAGTCGCCACGACTACGTCCAAATCTGTATTTGTAATCGCTTGCCAAAAGTTTTCACGACTCACTTTAATATCCGGTTTATCTTTTCTCAGTTTGCTGACCCAGTCATCAACTTGTTTTTGATCGATTTTATATTTTGTATCGTAATATTTGAGTATGTGCAATAAACTTAATAGATTGATGAGTGAGTATGCTATAGGCTTACCATTATTCTTTTTCATAGCAAGCTTGTTAGCCTTCTCGTAATATTTGCACGCATTGACCAACGCGCTCTTGCGTGATGTTTTGGGTTTAAATATATATGCACGGCGTTTATAGGTGCTGCCCAATAAGTTTAATCTTTCGATCGTTTCACCGTGTTCGTCATTTAACTTTGTTAGAATATCTATCGCGTTTTTAATGTAATCCATGGCATTTTTGTCATCTCCCGTATCATGCAATTCGATAGCATAACGCGCCTTAAGATTAGCAAGCTGCTCGAGATCTTTAATGGTAGTGGCTGGTTTTTCGGCACGCGCTGCAGCTTCATAAGCCTTTATTGCTAGGTCAAACTGTCGCAGTTCACCCCATGCTCTGCCAAGGCTTGCTTCCACTTCAGACTCATTCTTCCAGTTGTCTGGCATGTCTTGAAGTATTGAATTGAGCCTGTTTTCAAGGTAAGAAGGATCACTGGCAGTTTTTGCTTTTTCTGTGATGTTTTCAATTTCGATTATGCAATGGTTCAACGAGACGTAATGCGTTTTTTTGTTTTTATCTTTTGAGGTAGCACGTGATGTATCCACTAAACAAAAACCTGGGTCACCGTAACATTGATAAGCTCCCCAGGTATTATATTGTGGATATGCTTTTCGTGTTTGTTCTCGAGCTGCTCTAACTGCACGGCCAAATTTCTGCCCGCTCAGCATTTGCGCATAGAAAGTTTTGGCGAATATTTCAGCGGCAGCATCCTGAACTTCCCATCCTGCAACTACGACAGCGCGTATTCCTTTTTGTATCAGTGAAACACCAAAATCAGCAGCTAATAAATTGGGTTGTTTTAATTTATTATTTTTGTCACTCATTTTCCCGAGGTAGCAGGCATTAATAAAAGCCAGTTGGGGAGTGGATGGCATCTGTTGAATTTCAGCCGCAGTCAGCACGTGGTCTTCGCCAATTAAAACACCGGTTAATTTATCTGTTTTCCTGGTGCTTGAATTATTGTCTTCGCCCAGGGATGCTACTTCATGGTTAACAACACCATGGCCAGCAATATGTAAGATTTGGATTTCACGGGTCATTAATTCCCTGATAATTTCAATTCCTGCTGGTTTTGGATCGATCATTACCAGAGGCGTTTTCCAGGAGCTATCCTGTTTAAATAAACTGGCTACACTTTTGCCTTCCCTTACAGCGCCTGGCAATTGCGGGTAACCGGATGACTTAAGATCTGGATCAGCAATAATAACGGTTTCGCCTCTTGTCGTGCTGGCATTATTAGCGCCTGCCATGACCAATTGCCTTATGACACTCGCATCACTGGCCAGCGGCTTGTCACCCTCCGCAGTTGGGTATTCCATCAATTCCCAGGGATACTGTGCCGTGTCTTTATCAACCACCAAAACAAGATCACGATTCTCTGGTGCATGGTGTTTAAAGTCAGAAGGAACAAGCAGTTCAAATAATACGCGACCGACTTTGTCAGCCGTCAAAATGCTACTGGTTGCCTGTTTTAGAAACGGTTCAACGGAACGTCTTTGTGTCGCCGTAATTTCCATTGGAATGCGTGCGCCTTCGGCAATGATTGTAAAATTAAGCGCACCATCGGGCCTGGCTGAAATACGTATTCTTGGCCACCAGTGGTCCTGTTCAAGAATATATGGACGGCGCAATGCACCTTCAATTTTTCTAACGTGAGATTCGACCCTGACTTGTTTACGGAATGTAGCGTTATTGGCAATCTGATTCAAATAGTGTTGTGCTAGTGCGGCGTGGTCTTCGTAGAGTTCGATAAATTCTAAAGAGTTTATTGTGCGGTCAGTATTTTTAGCGTCACCAGCCAATTCTTTGTTCGCCTGTAACACACCCCTGATAATGGAATTCAGCACATTATCCAGCGAAATCCCTCCAGACCCAGAACCAACCAGCAGGAAAGCGAGTTTAATTTCCCTTTCTGTAAAATATTTTCCTTCGGCTATATTTAATGCATATCGTAATATCGCAGTATGCACACTTGATGTGAGTGAGCCGGGGGTTAAAGTGCCTACTTCGCCTAAACCAATAATGACTGCACCTGTTATTTCACCTGCCGGGTTACAATCAAGCACGATTTCATTTGTGTTTATCTGGCCTGGATAAAGACCGAGCTGATGGCGTTGAGTAAGCCGCCCCTGAAGCTGCTGATCGAGTACTGCTTCAGCACTGACAATGTCGTCATCGAGGTAGTGACCGACTGCCACAGGTTTGTTGATAAAACATAAATCACCATGTGTGATTGATATAGCCAGGGGAGGGAGTATTAATTCTGTCTTTGCTGCGACCTTACCGGTTGATCCCAATGCGGAACGAATCAGTGTTTCTTCGTCTGGTAAATAGTCAACCGTATCAGCAGGCATTTCTACTTTGTCATCGATTCCCCTCGTGACTGGTGCTTCTGTAGAGAGAGTATCTGTTGTGCCCGTTTCAATTATTTCTGCGATTGCTTTAAAGGTCGGTGGGTGATTAGCAAGATCCCCGTGTTGTGCGTCAACGAACCAATGTTGAATGCCTTCTGGTATGCCATTATCCCATGGGACACGACCATCGCCTTGCTGTGTAGAAAGCACCTTCAACTGCTTTCCGTTGCTATCAATTTCTATATCAACTGGAGTTTGATCTGCTTTTCCTGCGATATAAAAAAATCGCTTGCTATCCAGTGTTTGTGCATGCAGTTTTTTCCAGAAATTATCCGCTTTGGCCAGGGCGGTCTTCAGAGGAGGGTGCCAGTCTTTGTCCTGTGTTTGCCTGATGGACTTCCAGATTTCTTCCGAAAAGAATCTTGCAGAATTTAGTCCGCCGTTAGATTCTCTTGGTAGCAATTCAAGTACGCCAGGAAATTTTCGAATAAAATCCAGAATTTCTGTTTTGTCGTGTTTCAGATCAAGCAGTGCCAGCAGCTTTATAAGCTTTTCATGCCCGAGCAAAACGCGGATGATGGAGTGAGATCCATCATTGGGTGTGCCCAGCATTAAAACCCGCGTACCATCTCGACGGCATAAGCGATCCCAGACTTTTGGGTGGTAGGTAACCATACTTCTGAACACCAGACCGCCCATTGAGTGCACAATAAATCGAACCGGTTGGTCGGATTTGTCCAGATACTGAGTGATCACTACAGCAAGATTATCACCAGCTACTTTAATTGACTTACGCCAGTCATAGGCAAAAGGAATGACCTCATAGCGATTGCCTAAAAAGTCAGCCAGTGCGCCATAGGTTGAAGCGAGTGGTTTTTCTGCCGTTATCTTATTATTTTGGATATTGAGCTTACCGAAACCGCCCCATAACAGACCAAACTTATCGACCCAGATAAGATCGTCTTCATCAATTAGCTCGCTCCCCAGAATGCCTGGCAAAATAAAAACGGCTGGAACTTCCCCAGTGTTTTTCCCGCGTGGTAATGAACGGGCAATGACTTTTGGAATCTGTTTTCTTTCAACAAACCCAGGGGGAGTTGTTTGCTTTAATGCGGTGACAATGCTTTTCCGAGAGTCATTGTTTTCAAAGTAACTGAAATGATTAACATGATTCCCTTGTACAAATTTGGTAAAAATATTAAAACGCCTGGTCGTGCCCCCATCCATGGAAGGCGTATTCACAACCAGATCGTGGTCGCTTGCGTAGAAACGATCAACCAGCAACATAGCTATTTTCTTGAAAATACCGTCAGGCTCTATATCGCCTTCAATAACAGACAGTGGCGCCAGTGAACTACCCTGCCCATTGTTTAACATCAAAATAGTTGGAGAACCGGGCATTTGTGCTTCTAGCCCCGGTATCTGCTCCGCACTGGATTTACGCTCCGCTATTGCAAGCAACAGCGTCTTCATGAAACTATAAATTGGACTGGCTTTTAGAATCGGTATGTGGCCAATCACATTTAGCAGTGCTGAAAAATACAGGTCGAGCTTGTTGCTCGCGAGCGTTGTTCCTCTGGCCGGGCAGGCGACGCGAACAAAACGTTCAACTACAATTTCTTTTTCCTCTAAAAGCGTATTCAGCTCCTGTAAAAGTCCTTTTTGTTTTTCATAAGGATTATTATTTTTGGTAGCGTTGTTTTCGTCCTGGATAATATTTAGTAATGAACTGAGTTGAGTGTTCTTTTCGGAGTCAAAAAATGCCAGATCATCATCAGTGAAAGCAGGGTGTCCATCCGCTAATTGCCCACGACAAATCAGTTCACCCACAAGGCCGCCGCGGGAATGCGTTACGATATGCAGTTTTGCTTTTTGCGGTAATGCTTTTAACAGGTTGACTGCATTTTCTATTGGACTCAACCCGAGTGTGTAATGCTCAAATCCAACTATATTCTGAGACACATAATTTTGAGAAATCGTTTCCCATAATCCATCAGACTCATCCTCCCATAGATCGGCAAAACTACCCGCTGTACTGGAAGCGGTGCCATGAATAAATAACAAAACTGGACTGTTATCTGAAATAAGGAGTTCGTCAGGTTTGACGGGATTAAGGTTGCTCTCACCGACAACATCGGCAGTTTGGATATCACTTATTTTATAAATAGCATCAGTATTCCCGATGATTTTAGACTCAACTTTATTTTTCAGATATTCCGCAATGGGTTCCGCAAGTGTCGTTTCAACATCAATGATTCCAAACTTTTTAAGGACGTAACTAATTAGACCACGGGTTGATTCGCCTGCGTGTAATGACTGAGGTACCACAATTGTTTTCTGACTACCGCGCGTTTGGGTTAAGTATTCTTCCTCAAAACGTCCTAACGTTGTGTAGAGCACGATATCATCTTCCAGAATGACTTCGACAACATCATCAGAATCTGCCTCGATGGTTATATCATTCACACCACGTGCGGTTTTTATTTCGACACTCTCACGCAGTGATGCAGCCATCACATCCTGAAATCGTTTATCTATTTCTAATGAAGGTTGCCCTGAAATACGGACACCACTGACGCTCAAACTTACTTTCGACATTTTATACAGCCCCTTTTTATAGTTAGTAGATCATCCCAATAGAAAAGTCCAGCTAGTAACTCTGCATATACAATAATATTGCTTCACAGGCCTGGAGAAATACTTCATTTGTATGCAAGGAGAACTTAAAACGATGCTGTCTAACTTGGCTTTACCCGGACAAGGGAAAAATGGGGTGGACACGAATTAATCATGAAGATACGCGCGATTACGAAAATTAACCGCCGCCCTTCTGGTAATAGAGATTAAATTGCCGTAGAAATACATTCTGGGTTTCTGGCTGGATTTCTGAGAAGTCCATTGTTATTTTTGTGTAAGGAATTTTCAGTAACGAAATCATACGCAAACCTTCTTCACCAACAGTAATTTTAATCTGGCCGTCGTCGGTTTCCACGAATACATTGTTTTCATTAATTTTATGATGATAACCATGTAAGGCGCGTCATGCTCAAACCCTGCGGGCGCGTCATAAATGGTGGTGTAAGAGAAAACTTCACCCAGGCCGGTAAAAGTGTACAGTTCCTGCGCCGGGGCTTCACATTCCAGACATACGTCCCGCGGCGGGAATAGTTTGAC
>DTYI01000066.1 GCA_012961935.1 Thiotrichales bacterium
AGATTGTTAGCTATATCAACATACAGCCGAAAAGGTCCGACATTATGTAACATACCTGCCGTAATCATTATCATGGCTACAGTCAAAGGCGACGTGCATGACATCGGCAAAAATATCGTTGGCATCGTATTACAATGCAATAATTACGACGTGATTGATTTAGGCGTCATGGTGCCAGCGGATACCATCCTGCAAAAAGCCAAAGAAGAAAACGCAGACATTATCGGTCTGTCCGGTTTGATTACACCTTCGCTGGATGAAATGGTACACGTTGCAAAAGAAATGACGCGACTTGATTTTACCATTCCACTGATGATCGGTGGCGCCACCACATCGAAAGCACATACTGCTGTCAAAATAGAACCACAGTACCAGCACGGTGCGATTTATGTACCCGATGCTTCGCGTGCTGTAGGTGTGGCCACGACACTGCTTTCGGAAGATCAGAAGCCCGACTACCTGAAAAAAATCAGGCAGGAATATGAAAAAGTCCGAGAGCGGCGCGCCAGTAAAAATGAAGCCAAGAATTTAATTCCCCTGTCGAAGGCGCAGGCTAATAAAACAGAAATCAACTGGGACAACTATCAGCCCGTCACACCCAGCAAGACTGGCCTGACAATATTAAAAGATATTCCGCTGGATGAAATTGTGCCCTATATCGACTGGACTTTTTTCTTCCACGCCTGGCAAATGCGTGGTCGTTATCCAAAAATACTGGACGACCCTGAAAAAGGCAAAGAAGCCAAAAAACTTTTTGCTGACGCCAAGGCCATGCTGAAAAAAATAATCGAAGAAAAGTGGCTGCGAGCCAATGCAGTAGTGGGTATTTTTCCAGCTAACTCTGTTGGCGATGACATCCAGGTCTATGCAGATGAAAAGCGCGATTCCGTTAAATTAACTTTTCATTTTTTACGCAAACAGGGCAAGCAACCTGAAGGTCGTTTCAATGAATCACTGGCCGATTTTGTTGCGCCAAAAGAAACCGGCATAAAAGATTATATCGGCGGCTTTGCCTGCACAGCAGGTATCGGCATTGATGAGAAAATCGAAGAATTTGAAAAAGATCACGACGACTATAGTTCACTGATGCTGAAAGCGCTCGCTGACCGCCTTGCAGAAGCACTGACTGAATGGCTGCACAAAAAAGTGCGCACAGAAATATGGGGTTACAAGGCTGATGAAAATTTAAACAATGACGATTTAATCGCCGAAAAATATACCGGCATCCGACCCGCAATGGGCTACCCCGCCAGCCCCGATCATTCAGAAAAAGATTTGCTCTGGGAGTTACTCGATGCAGAAAATAATACTGGCATCTGGCTCACCGAATCCAAAGCCATGGTACCCACTGCCGCCGTCAGCGGCCTGTATTTTTCGCATCCACAATCACGCTATTTTGCAGTTGGTAAAATCAACAAGGATCAGGTTGAAGATTACGCTGAGCGCAAACAAATGGAACTCAGCGTTGTTGAAAAATGGTTGTCACCCAACCTGGCCTACGAACCGGATGATTAATCAACCACCACTATTCAACAATAAATACGTCAGCCATACAATCACACCTACCTCAATAAGTGCGAGCACCTGCCAGAATACTTTTGGATTTCGCTCGATTAACGGCTGCGAAGTTTTGTTGAGTAAGTCTTCATTAGGCTTGGTCAGGTCTGTTATAAATTCAGACAACAATTGATAGCGTTTTTCCGGGTTTGGATGCACGGCTTTCTGGATCGCGGCATCGACCCATTCGGGCACGGTTGGGTTATGCTGACAAGCAGGCGTATAGATAAATTTTTTCTTTGCAGCCCGCTCCGCTGACACTTCTCCATAAGGTAATTTTCCCGTAAACATTTCGTAGGCAATCACACCCAGAGAATAAATATCTGAACGATTCGTGCCGGACTCGCCTTTGAAATATTCCGGCGCCGAATAATTCGCAGTGCCCACAATATGCGAATGCTCGACGATCGATTTTATTTCTGCCAGACCCGCAATTTTGGTCGAACCAAAATCAATAATCTTCAGTGTTTTATTTTCATCGATCAGAACATTATCCGGCTTTAAATCCTGGTGAATCATTTCCATCCGGTGCATGGCGCGCAAGCCGCGGGAAATCTGGTCAACGGTACCACGTACTTGCGCCAGACTCGGATTTGGGTTTTCAATCATCCATTGCGCCAGAGATTGCCCCTGCACATATTCCACCACGGTATATAAAAAGCTGCGCTTGCGATCAACATTGCAGACTTTAATCAGGTGAGGTGAATTAAGGCGCTTGCCCACCCACTCTTCATGCAAAAACAAATCAAGGTAAGAAGGATCGTCTTCATAGTTGACAGACGGTGTTTTAATCACAACCTTGCGTGGTTTTTCTGCTTGCGTATCTTCAGCCAGATAAACCTGGCTACGCGACGACGCATTTAATTCGCGCAGAATTTTGTAGCCATCCAGAATATTACCCGCCTGCAAATCCGGTGGAAATGGTAGCCGGGTGAGTTGTTCATAATATTCATTTTTATCCGGATCAGGCAGACTGTCGATGCGGACTATCTGACAGGTAATATTATCGTCGCTATCGTTTTCCTTTGCTATCTGAATAATTTTATCTGCCGCATTTTGCAGATCATTTTCCTGCGAAATTATTTCAGCTATTTTTCCATCCTGAATAAAATCATGCACACCATCTGTGGTAAAAACATAAAGATCACCTTTTTCAACAGGCGTTGCCCGGTAATCAATTTCCAGATGAATATCGATACCAAAGGCGCGGCTTAGATAATCCCTGTCGTTGGAAATCCAGATGCGGTGATCGCGGGTGAGTTGCACCAGATCGTTACCACGAAGACGATAAATGCGTGAGTCGCCGACGTGAAATAAATGCGCAGTCTGCGATTTTAGAACCAGTGCGCTGAAGGTGGTGACCATACCTTTGGCCGAGCCATATTTTTCCTGTCCCTGACTGTAGAGCCAGCGATTCAACGCCGTCATGACTTTGTTAACGGCCTGTTTGACTGTCCAGCTTTCCGGCGTACCGTAATAGTCACTCAGAAACTGGCCAACACTGAGCTGACTGGCTTCCTTGCCGCCATCGCTGCCGCTCATGCCATCGGCGATAGCGCAGGCGATACCCTTGCTTTCCAGTTGCGCATCGTCAGGAATATGCACGCCGTAAAAATCTTCGTTTTCAGGTTTGATACCGGCATCCGATGCCTGACCCAACGATATGGAAAGTTTTGTCATCGACGCATTATTTCACATCGATCATCTGCACTGTACCGTCGGGTAAAGTTTCTGCCATTTGGCCTTTGGGTTCGTCAAGAAAGAACAGGATTAATAGAAAGACAAAACTGGAAACAATGCCGATAAAAAGAAAAAACTGATTGTAATCCACGAGTGAATTGACCGTTAAAAAAAGCACCGCGCCAACGTTACCAAATGCACCGGCCATGCCGGCAATCTGTCCAGTCATGCGGCGTTGTATCAACGGCACCATGGCATACACAGCGCCGGAACCCGCTTTGGAGAAGGTGCCGCCGAATATGGTAATGGCAATCACCAGACCGACCGACCAGCTCTTGTCCACCATTCCCAGAATCAGAAAGCTTGCGGTGATGCCTGCAAAGACAATGATTAATGTTAACTTTCGGCCAATCTTGTCGCTGATCCAGCCGCCACCCGGACGTGCGAATAAATTAATAAACGGATAAATTCCAGCCAACAAGGCGGCCGTGACCTTGGGTAATTCAAACCATTCAACATAAAACATGGCCAGCATGGAAACAACGGCCAGTTCAGTTCCAAAGGTAACGAAATACGCCCAGTCAAGAATCGCGACCTGTTTGAATTTATAGCGGTGCATTTCGGGTACAGGCTGTTTGATGACATGCGCATTCACATGCCATATTTTCCAGACCTGTAGTAAATAAACGCTTGCCAGAATCACATAAATAAACCAGGTCGTTGACTGATTAATTAAATTCATTTTGACTGGCGAGAGTTTCCAGGTCAGCAACGCTAACGCAAGAAATAATGGGATATTCATCAGCGCGTATAAAACCAGATCTCTACCGCTGGTCACTTCCATTGCGCCTGTTTTTGCAGGCTTGAAATAGGTCGAACCTTTGGGCGTGTTTCTGACGATAAAATAATAAATCACACCATAAATAATGGCGACAATGCTCGCCGCAGTAATGGCATAGCGCCAACCATCCGCACCACCAAAATTCGCAGCCAGGAAAGGCAATGTCATCGCCGCACCCGCCGAACCGAAATTACCCCAGCCGCCGTAAATACCCTGCGCCGTTCCGGTTTGTTTTGCCGGAAACCATTCACCGATCATGCGAATACCAACCACAAAACCCGCGCCAATAAAGCCGGACAAAAAGCGCAGGATAGCCAGTTGTTCGTAGCCATCCGCCCAGGCAAACGCAATGCTGATCAGGCCACCCAGAACCAGAATACTGGTGTACATAATCCGTGGCCCAAGCTTGTCCACTAACATGCCAACGATGATCCGCGCGGGAATAGTCATCGCCACATTTAAAATCAGCAACACCTTGGCCTGCTGGTCGGTCAAACCCAACGCCTCCTTGATAAACGGCATCATCGGACCCAGACCCAGCCACACCACAAAGGTCATAAAAAAGGCGAACCAGGTGTAGTGCAAAATGCGGATATTGGCTTTCTTCAGATTAAAAATATTGAGTCGCTCAGCCACGGTAAACTCCATGCGTGATTTATAATATGAGCATTCAGTGCAATCATCATGCCAAACAAAATAAATACCGCAAAAACAACATGGTTGCTGACTTCCCGAGTACTTATCCCTTGCAACTCCCGGAATCTGACATCATGCCTGCACTACCATAGTGCAAGCCCGCACGAAAACGCCTTATTGTTTATCACCGTTTCAACAAAGCAGAAATCGTCGACTGTCCAGGCATTATTAACCCGGCAACAATATATATCGTGTTCAGAGCTTCAGGCAGGCGCTGGATCAAGGCGCAGTGCGCAGGCAATGGTCATTCCATTGGCAAGCTCTGCAACGCCGAGCCAGTACCTGCCTGAAGCTCCTACCTTATTGATTATTAATGACAGGCCGTCGCGTGCTGGCCCGCGGCGGCTGAACACGATATATATTGTTGCCGGGTTAAAAAAGTCGCAATAAATGCACGACTGGATCCAGCAAACGCTGCTGCCTGAAATCCGTTGATGTCATTCTGATGCGCTCGGAGAAAGGCTTTGGTATCGTTTGCCCTGGCAGTGCTATAAAAACCACTACGAATAACATGGCGTCACCACAATGAGAAACTCCGCAAACATCAACACCAGCCAAATCAAAACCCGACGGAGCTGGGTGCTGATTCTGTTTGGCGCATTTTTTCTTGCCGCCGCCCTGTTCATGCTGCTCATTTTCACGCTGCCGACGATTACCGACGCCATCCGCATGCAATCCTGGCAATCGACCCAGGCAACGCTCACCGCAGCCGAAGTCACCCGTCACAGATCCGACAAGGCCGACACCTACAAGGCCACAGCACGCTACCGCTACACCGTCAATGGCGTTAGTTATGAAAACGACCGCGTTGCCCTTGGCCGCGGCTCGGACAATGTTGGCGACTTTCAGGAAAACCTCGGCCAGAAACTGGAGCAGGATTTTCACCAGCACCGGCTCATCACCATCTACTATGACCCGGACAATCCGCAGGACGCTATCATCCACCGTGACATCCGCTGGAAACTGTTTTTTATGCAAAGTTTTATGTCGCTGATTTTCGGGCTGCCTGGTCTGGGCATCATGTACTGGGGCTGGCGTGGGAGCAGAACCAACACATCACCGGCTGCCAGCACCCAACCCTGGCTCGCCAACCCTGCCTGGATGGATAACCGGATTCTCTCCGACAGCAAAACCGGCGCGACCATCATGGCGGCATTCGCCGCCTTCTGGAATCTGTTTAGCTGGGGCAACACCATTCTTATTTTGCCAGATGCCTGGCGCAAGGAAAGCGCCATAGTCGCCGCGATCATCCTGCTTTTTCCGGCAGTCGGGCTGGTACTCGCCTGGGAGGCCTGGCGCATGTCACGACAATGGCGGAAATTCGGCAAAACACCTTTGCAACTGACACCTTTTCCCGGTGTCATCGGTGGTGACGTAGGCGGCAAAATCCTCTTCCGTCAACGGCTGCCGCAACAGGGAAAATACCGGGTCACGCTGGACGCGGTGAAAACCCGTAAAAGCCAAGATGGCAACGATGAACAACTGATCTGGCAGAAGGAAGGCACCGCCAGCCTCAGACCCGGCCTGCCCGGCAGTGAACTGTGGTTCCGGTTTCAGGTGCCGGATGATCTGCCGGAAAGCGACTCCCCGGATACAGCCAACCCCCACATCTGGCGACTCAGCATCGCAAACAAAAGCATTAGCCTTGACCGCAGTTTTGCAATCCCTGTCTACAAAGAACAGGGAGCAAAGCCCTCCTCTGTGCAACACATCGGACAACCCGACTACTCTTCCTCGCTCGACCGGCAAACAGAACGAACTGGCGCATCTGGCATCGACATCCGGGAATACCTGCCCATTGTCAGCCCAAAAACCGCACTGCAAAGTAACACCCGTTACAGACCCGAAACCACCATCCACTACCCCGCATTCCGCAAATTCCCCCAACACATCCTGTTCACCCTGTTTGGCGGCTTCTTCTTCGCTATCGGCGTCTGGCTCTGGCGAAAGCCCGATGCACCCATGATGATCGGTCTCATATTCTGTTTTTTAGGCGGCCTGGTCGCACTGGCCGGCCTGTACAGCCTGGGGCATTCCCTCACCACCACATTCGACAATCAGCACATCCGCACCGTGAGAAAAATCTTCGGCCTTGTCTTCAGCCACAAAACCGCGCCACTGACCGACATCAAAACCGTCACCAGCAAAGAGTCATACCGTTCAAAAGGATCAGGAGACCGCAACTGGACCATCCACTACAACATACAGGCAAACCTCAAAAACGGCAGAAAAATAAAAATCGCCAGCGCCGAAAGCGAAACCGCCGCTACTCTCATCAGGGATTATTTTATCCACCAGTTTGGTCTGGCTAGGAGCCTGTCGGACTTAACCGTTTGAAGCGAAAATTCACGGGATCGAATTAAATGAGTTTATCGTGTGAGGAGAATAGCCCGGCTATTTGACGAACAGGATAAGCGCAGTTAATCGATATCCGTGGATTTGCAGCCAAACAGTGTTAAGTCCGACAGGCTCCTAGTGCAGGTTAAACCTGCGAAGTTCTGCATTCTTACCAGATCTGGCTCTGATTCATGAACAGCATGCTTCCTTACAGTGCACAACAAATACTAGTGTGCACTAATGGTGCAGGTTTTCTTTGCGGGGCTGTTTGTTTTGGCTGTATGCCTTGTGATGCCGGGCATTTTTTGGGGTGGCATGGGGTTTGCATTACGGGATAGGTAATGAAATGATTTCGTGATCAAGGTCTACCCAATGAAAGAAAATCTGGTTTTAATCGGTAACGGCATGGCTGGCGTGCGCACGCTGGAGGAAGTCCTCAAGCTGGAGCCTGAGAAATACAACATCACTGTTTTTGGTGAAGAGCCTTGCGGTAACTACAACCGCATTATGCTCTCACCTGTTCTGGCCAACGAAAAAACAATCGACGAAATCATGCTCAACGATGAGCAATGGTATATCGACAATGGCATTACTTTACACAAAGGCAAGAAGGTTAAAGAGATCAATCGCGCCCGCCGCGAGGTGATTGCGGAAGACGGCACGGCTGCCGCCTATGACCGGCTGATTATTGCAACCGGTTCCGTGCCTTTTATGCTGCCCCTGCCCGGCGTGGATAAAAAAGGCGTCGTCAGTTTTCGAGATATTGCGGATGTGGATGCAATGCTGGAGGCTTCGAAAAAATATAAAAAAGCGGTCGTCATTGGTGGCGGACTTCTGGGACTGGAAGCAGCCAATGGTTTGATGAAGCAGGGCATGGATGTCACCGTCGTGCACTTGATGGACACGCTGATGGAGCGCCAGCTCGACAAGTCTGCTTCGCGCATGTTGCAACAATCGCTGGAAGAACGCGGCATGAAATTTCTCATGGAACACGCGTCCGAAGAAATTCTGGGAGACGAGCGCGTCACCGGTCTCAGGTTTAAAGACGGCTCAAAAGTAGATGCCGATCTGCTGGTGATGGCCGTCGGCATCAAACCCAATTTTGAGCTGGCGCAACAGTCCGGCCTGCACTGTGAACGCGGCCTGGTCGTAAACGACACCATGCAGACTTACGACCCACGCATTTATGCCGTCGGTGAATGTGTGCAGCATCGTGGTATTGCTTACGGACTGGTTGCCCCTTTGTTTGAACAGGCAAAAGTTGCCGCCAACCATCTTGTCGAACACGGCATCGGCCGTTACGAAGGCACCGTCACGTCAACCAAATTAAAAGTCACAGGCATTGAATTATTTTCCGCTGGTGATTTCATCGGTGACGAAGACTCTGAAGAAATGGTTTTCCAGGATGTAGCGGGCGGCACTTATAAAAAACTGGTTATCAAAGACAATAAAATTATTGGCGCCGTTTTGTACGGCGATACCATCGACGGCACCTGGTATTTCCAGATGATGAAAGATGGCACGGATATTTCTGCTTTCCGAAATACACTTTTGTTCGGCCAGGCGCATCTGGGCGATTCCGGTCATGGCGAGGAAACCCGCGTTGCTGCGATGCCGGACAATGCCGAAATCTGTGGCTGTAACGGCGTCAGCAAAGGCGAAATTATTCACGCCATTACCGAGAAAAAATTATTCACGCTGGATGATGTGCGCAGTCACACTAAAGCGTCGGCTTCCTGTGGTTCCTGTACCGGCCTGGTCGAATCGCTGCTGGCGCATGCATTGGGTGGCGAATATTCTGAATCTCCCAGTAAAAAACCGATGTGCGGCTGCACCGATTACACACACGATGAAGTACGCACTGGTATCGTCGAGCGCGAATTAAAAACCATGCAGGAAGTGCGCGACTTTTTCGAATGGCAAACACCGGATGGCTGTCAGGCTTGCCGCAACGCATTAAATTATTATCTACTTTGCGCCTGGCCAAACGAATATCAGGATGATGCCCAGTCCCGCTTCATTAACGAGCGCGCCCACGGCAACATTCAAAAAGACGGCAGCTACTCTGTGGTACCACGCATGTTTGGTGGCATGTGCACACCGCAGGAATTACGCGCAATTGCTGATGTCGCGGAAAAATTCGAGGTGCCCGAAATGAAAGTCACCGGCGGCCAGCGTATCGACATGTTCGGCGTGAAAAAAGAAGACCTGCCGAAGATGTGGAAAGACTTGTCGGCCGCGGGTTTTGTCTCCGGTCATGCGTATGGCAAAGCCATGCGTACTTGCAAAACCTGCGTCGGCAAGACCTGGTGCCGCATGGGCACACAGGACTCCACCGGCCTGGGTGTCAAACTGGAAGAATTAACCTGGGGTTCATGGATGCCACATAAATACAAACTGGCCGTTTCCGGTTGCCCGAGAAATTGTGCAGAAGCCACGATTAAAGACTTCGGTGTGGTGTGTGTTGATTCCGGTTACGAATTACACGTCGGCGGAAATGGCGGCATTAAAGTGCGCGTCACGGACTTTTTAACCAAGGTCGAAACCGAAGAAGAAGTACTGGAATATTGTGGTGCTTTTTCCCAGCTTTATCGTGAAGACGCACATTATCTTGAACGCACCGCACCCTGGGTGGAACGCGTCGGGTTAACCAAAATAAAGAAAGCCATTCTGGAAGATGAAGAAAATCGCAAAGCATTGTATGCGCGGTTTATCGAGTCGCAAAAACCCGCACAGATTGATCCCTGGAAAGAAATTGCAGATGGCAAAGATGCGAATGAATTTACACCAATTAAAATCGCTGGCTAAATAATGCATTTTATACATATTTTTATCACCACAGAGACACAGAGCACTCAGAGATATTATTTTTAATAGAGCTCTGTGACCTCTGTGTCTCTGTGGTAAAAAGAGAGAAACAAATGACTGACTGGATTGAAATTACAAAACTCGACGATATCCCCGTACTGGGTTCCCGTGTGGTTGAAACTGACACGATGAACATCGCTGTTTTTCGCGGCACGGATGACACGGTCTATGCCGTCAAGGACGCCTGCCCGCATAAAAACGGGCCATTGTCGCAGGGTATTATGCACGGCACTTCAGTGACCTGCCCGTTGCACGGCTGGAAAATTGATCTAACTTCCGGTGAGGCGCTGGGTCCGGATGAAGGCTGCACCAATGTATTTGAAACCAAAGTTGAAAATGACATTGTGTTTTTGAAGAACACCGCGTAAGAAATTATTTTTAAGAGAACATTATGTTATTCGGACGCGGAAAAAAGAACCCCATAAAAATTGCTGACAAAAAAGTCAGCGAATGGAAATATGCCACCTGTGGTTATTGTTCCACCGGCTGCTCTATTGAAGTCGGTCTGAATGAAGCAGGCAAGCCAGTCGCTTCGCGCGGCGTCGGTGGCGCGGATGTGAACCGTGGAAAACTTTGCCTGAAAGGTATTTTTGAACACGAATTATTTGACTCGGCCGGGCGCGGTACAGAACCGATGATGCGCGACAATTTCCACGACGAATGGAAAACCACCGACTGGGATACGGCGCTCGATAAAGTCCACGATGAGATCAGGCGTGTGCAGGAAAAATACGGTCGCGATTCGGTCGCGATTATTTCCACCGGACAAATGCTGACCGAAGAATTTTACACGCTGGGAAAATTAACGCGCGGGTTGATCGGCACCAACAATTACGACGGCAACACCACTTTGTGCATGTCATCCGCAGTATCCGGTTATAAACGTTCGTTTGGTTCAGACGGCCCGCCGGGTTGTTATGAAGATTTTGAACACACCGATTGTTTAATCGCATGGGGTTCCAACCTGCCAGAGCAGCACCCGATTATTTACTGGCGCATGAAAGAAGCGCAGGAAGCGCGCGGCTTTCCGTTAATTGTGATCGATCCTCGTGTCACCATGCTGGCGCAAAACGCAGACATGCATTTGGCGATTACACCTGGCACCGATGTCGTGCTACAAAACGCGATGATGCACGTGATTTTAAAAGAAGGTCTGGAAGACCGGCGCTACATCGATGCCAATACAAACGGCATTGAGGAACTGGAAGCCGAAGTTAAAAATTACGACCCGACCACTGCCGCAAAAATTTGTGGCATTGATGAAGACACGATTCAAAATGTTGCCCGCCTGTTTGCAAAAGCCGGTGCCGCGATGCAGATCTGGACCATGGGAATCAATCAGAGCACGCATGGTTCTGATGGTGTGGTCGGCATTAACAATCTCGCGCTGATTACCGGCAACATCGGCAAACCTGGGGGCACTAGTCTATCCATCACTGGACAGTGCAACGCGATGGGTACACGCGAGTGGTCATCCTGTTCCGGCTTGCCCGGTTTTCGTTATCTCGAAGTACCGGAGCATCGCGAAGAAATGGCAAAATTCTGGAATATTGACCCGGAATTTTTCCCAAAAAAACGCGGACTTTATCAAACTGATATTTACCCGGCGATTGAAACCGGCCAGATAAAAGGTCTGTGGTTAATCGCCACCAATCCGATGAGTTCGCTTCCCAACACCGCGCGCATCCGCAAGTCGATGGAAAAACTCGAATTCTGTGTGGTGCAGGATTGTTACCAGGACACCGAAAGCGCGCAATACGCACACGTTTATTTGCCCGCCGGAACCTGGGCTGAAAAGGAAGGCGTGATGACCAATACCGAACGCCGGATTAATGTCGTTAAACCCGTCACCAAACCACACGGAAATTCTAAACCGGATTTATGGATTTTTAACCGCATGGCCGAACGCTTCAATAAAGAAGGCAAGGTTAACTTTCCGGAAAAAGCACCTGATATTTTTCTTGAAATGGCCGAACTTTCCAAAGGCCGGCTGGCCGATATTTCCGGTATGACGCACGAGTTGCTGGAAAAAAATCGCGGCGTGCAATGGCCCTACACCGAGGAGCAAGTTAAAAAAGGCGAAGCGCCACCTAAAGGTGGCAAGCGCATTTACACCGAGGATGGTACGTTCAGTCATCCTGACGGCAAGGCAAAACTGATTCCCCTGCCTTTTATTGACAACAACGAAGTGCCTGATGACAAATTCCCATTCTGGTTAAATACAGGCCGCCTGATCGAACACTGGCACGGCCGCACAAAAACCGGAAAACTCGGCAATAACAATAAATACAGCCCGATTCCTTTTGCTGAAATTAACCCTGATGCAGCCAAAGAGCTGGGCATTATGGCAGGCGATTATGTGCGCCTGGTATCCCGCCGATCTGACGCAATTTTAATGGCACAGCTCACCCAGCGCGTTCCGAAAAATATGATTTTTGTACCGTTCCATTTTTATGATTGCGCGAACCGTTTAACACTGGGTTTGCTGGACCCACATTCACGGCAGCCGGCCTATAAACAATCCGCTGTTCGCATTGAACGCATTAAAGATCAAAAAGCCGCAGCTAAACTGAGCATGGAAATGCGGGAATTTTAAGGTAGCTAAAAAATGTTTAATGTACGCGACGATGAACCCGATTACGCTTTCCTTCAGGACACGGATACGAAGGAAAAAAATGTTTATGGAAAAAATATCGAAACGGTTAGCGATGGCGATGCGCTGCGCAATAAAAGTCTACAAATAAATAATGACGATAGTATTAGTGAAAACCCAAACCGTTACAAACAACACGGTTTCTTTTTCACCGCCGATAACTGCATCGCCTGCCACGCCTGTGAAGCCGCGTGCAGTGAAAAAAATGATGTCCCGCCGCACCTGGCTTTTCGTTCAGTCGGCTTTGTCGAAGGTGGCACTTACCCGGACTACCGCCGCCTGAATATTTCCATGGCCTGCAATCACTGTGACGACCCGGTCTGTTTGAAAGGCTGCCCAACGCGCGCCTACACAAAATATGCGGAATATGGCGCAGTGCTCCAGGACCCGGATATCTGTTTCGGTTGCGGCTACTGCACCTGGGTTTGTCCTTACAATGCGCCGCAGCTTGATCCTGTCAAAGGTGAAGTTTCAAAATGTAATATGTGTGTTGATCGACTCGAAGTCGGACTAAAGCCCGCCTGCGTCTCTGCCTGCCTGGGTAAGGCGTTGGAATTTGGCGTAATCGAAAACAAACCGGAAAATCGCACCCAGGCCGAAACCGAAATTCCGGGCTTTCCGGACACCGGCATTACCAATCCCAATATCCGTTTTCAGCAAACTAAAACATTACAGCGCGACATGGTGCGTGTGGATTCAACGCCTATCAAGTATCACCGTGATGATGAAAAAGGCGGCTATACCTCCGTGCTTGATGAAAAACATGGCAGGAAAAAATACTGGGGTATCAAAAAATTACTGACATCGCATGAAAATGCGCACGCCATTTTTACCCTCAGCGCACAAACGGTGATGGGCGCTTTTATGTTGCTCATTCTGGGCACTTTGTCAGGCATTCCTGCGATGCGCACATTCCAGCAATCATCCGGTTTTATTCCGCTGCTCATCACCCTGGTTGCGCTGATGGGTTTTGGACTATTCAAACTCAACATGCACCTTGGAAAACCGCATCGTTTTTATCGCGGCTTTAATAATTTACGTCACTCCCCTGTCAGCCGGGAAATTGCAGGCGTTTCTGCGTTTTTTACCGGGCTAGCTGGCTACACATTTTTTATGTTATTCAGTTACAACTTCACCGCAATACTGGCAGCGATTTTTGCCGCACTCGGTGTGGCCGGTTTCATCGCCGGCTCGTATTATATGTACAAGCTCTACCGCATCAAGGCGCGTCCTTTCTGGGATCACTGGCAAACTGCTACGGCATTTTATGGTTCCATGCTGAGCCTGGGCGGCAGCTTAATCGCACTGGCTGCTTTAATCTTTATGGACAGCCCGCAAGCGCTCATCAAACTGATGGCAGCAATTGCTGCGACGGGTTTAATAATTGAAATGATCGGCCATTATTTCCATACCAGGGATTTAAAAAAAGGGCCTGGCGAAGCTGCCGCTGCACATTACGAGCAAACAACCACCTTCGGCAAAACCTGGCTGCTCAGAAATATTTTGCTGGGAATGAATATTCTGTTCGCACTCACGATCAGCTTCACAGGTTTGTCAGGCATTCCCGGAATACTGGCTGGGCTGGTATTCGCTTTATCACTTCTGACTATGGCCTATCTGGGGCGCATTATTTTTTATGCCCTGGTCATCCCCACCACCATGCCCGGTGCCTTTTTCTGGAAAAACAAAGGCTTTGTTGAGCATGCGCGCGAAAGCGGTCTGGCAGACATGCCGCAACTCGGCGTCGCCTATGAAGGGCATCATAAATTTGATGTCAAAGAGCTGATGCAAACGATCAAGGAAAATAGTTTTCAGGACATGCTTTCTCACGTGAAAGCTATCGTGACTGGAAAATAACAACAAAAGAAATCCCGACTGATTAATAACCAGGGGTTTGTTTTACGCCACCGGATAAACCTTAGCCTGAGCCAGGAACTGGATGTCTTTCACATGGTCTTAATGTGATAATCTATAACATCAAATTCATTGATCACTAGCCAGCGGAGCTCACATGAAAATATTCAATACTAAAAACATAACCTATATCAACCTGTGCGTATTATTGATTACCAGCCTGTGGTTGCCTGTTTTGCAGGCAGACATGATTGACATACAAACCGCCGTCGAGCATGAGCTCGCACTCACGCAAATTGACCGTGTCCAGACAGCACTGAATCAGCAAAATGTGCAGGAACAGCTCGAAATGCTGGGTGTCGATCCAGTCAGCGCCCAGGAGCGTATCGCTGCACTAACATCTGAGGAGATTGCCTTGCTTGATCAGCGTTTACAGGAAATGCCTGCTGGCGCAGGTGCACTTGAAGTGATCGGTATCGTATTTCTGGTGCTGCTGATTCTGGAACTGGTCGGCGTTATCAATATCTTCCAGAAGATTTAATGTCCAACCGCACAGGCGCAGCTGGCTGGCATTTCAGCCTGCTGTGCCTTTGTCTGTTATTACAAGCCTGCACAAACCGTTCTCCACCACTCCCCGCCGAATGGAATCAATTCCAAAGAATTGTACTGACAGATACAGTTTTTTTTCCGCAGGAAAAATATCAGTGTGGCCCAGCCAGTCTGGCATCCGTTTTGCAGCAAAGCGGCGTGCCGGTTACGCCGAGCACGCTGACCAGCCAGATCTATTTACCTGAGCGACAAGGTAGTTTGCAACTGGAGTTGCTTGGCGCGACGCGACGCAACGGTCGCATTCCTTACCAACTACAACCAAACCTGACGGCAATTGTCAGTGAACTACGATACAGCCGGCCAGTGCTGGTGCTGCAAAATCTGGGACTGCGTTCGCTGCCCGTCTGGCATTATGCCGTGGTCACGGGTGTTGATCCAGCATCGTCAACCATCACCCTGCACTCCGGTGCCACGAAAAATCTTTCAATGAATGCGCAAAAGTTTTTACGTAGCTGGGATCTGGCAGACCGCTGGGGAGTCGTTGTATTGCAGCCTGGAGAATTACCTGCTGATGATAATCCTGCCGCTTTTTTAAAAGCAGTTTCCGCATACAGCTCAGTCACGAATGATGATGCCGTCATCAAAAGTTATACCAATGCGGTAAAACGCTGGCCGCAGAATCATTTAGTCTGGTTCAGTTATGCTGCCAATGCACAAGTGTCCGGCAAGCAGCCTCTCGCGATTCAAAACTATTTACAGGCGCTCAGGATAAAACCCGATCACCTGCCCAGTATCAATAACTTGTCTCTTATGTATGCAGAAGCCGGTAACTTTCAGCAAGCTCTGAAATTACTGGATGAAGGTTTAGCGCTTGACCCAGATAATACTTTTACAAACCGGCTGAAAACAACACGAAAAGAAATTATGCAGATGAAAGCGAAACCGTTAGTCCAGGGCGCTATGTGAACGATCACAAATGGGAGAACTCTTTGTATGCTTGCAGCCGCATAGTCCAACTTTTTTTGTTTCATCGACTTCAATTTTAACCGGCTCAAAATTTGTACCTTTATGCGAGCCATCGCAGAAAGGCTGTGTTTTTGATCGGCCACAGGCACACCACCAATACGTTTTACCCGCTTCTAGTTCGACGACATAAGGGCCTTTCTGTGCAATAACAGGGTTGGATCGGTGGGGCATGATTTTTCCTTTGAATTATTGAGTTAACTGAATTTAGTATAGATGAAATGCTGTTTCCAGATACCTTGCTGTTTGCAGTTATTTCTCGGCACAATCATGCTGGAATCCTCCATTCTCCAGAAAATAAAGTATCTGGTTGATGACAGTCTCATTGCGCATGATAAAAGTATGCCCTGCCTTGACCAGAAGAAAGTCTTTCATTTCAGGCAACTTGGTTCGCTCGACGGCGACTTTGCCATCATCTTTTCCTGGTATTTCAGGTAGAAACCAGGGTTCTCCATCTTTTTCTCCTGCGATAATTCCGATCTCACCAGGAATTGGTTTAAGTTTATTCGGTAAACTTTCTTTTTCTGTTCCAACCTCCTGGCCTGCCGGGCCAAGAAATGTGCGGTAGAAAAAGTCGTCCTTCATCTGATCGCTGACTTCACTACCTTGATTCGGTGGCGCCAGCATGACAATGCGGCCAAGATTTTTTATCTGGTAATCCTGTAAATAGTAACGAACCAGTATTCCACCCAGTGAATGAGTGACAAAATTAATTGTTGTAGCATTTTTCTCAGCGCAAAATTCCAACCCGGCCTCAACTGCCGGTTTGGCAAGGTCTTCAACTTTTTCCGAAAGACTGGGATAACTGGCATTCCATACAGCGTATCCTTTTTCCAGCAAAGCATCTTCAATCAGGCTCATGGAATACTGCGTCCGTCCCATGCCGTGCAATAAAATGACGCAGGCACCGTTTTCTGTTTCAACAGCCGGCAATGGTGAGACACCTACCAGCAGTAAAATTAAAATAATTCTTTTCAGGTTTTTCATTTATGTGACTGAAAGGCGATTCGCAATTCTAACCAGTTTTGCCAGTTCAACTTCCAGTTCGTGCTGCTTGTTTTGCAAGTATTCCTTTAACTGACGCTTTCGTAGAAAAATAAAAAATACTTTAAGATTTTCTCGGATGCGTTTGTTTTCCCCTCTCATCCTGAGGGCGACCGCTGCGCCAATCATTAAACTAATCAAATAGGCCATTGCCCATTCTAGTCCAAACTGCTTAAAAACAAAAAATATTTGTAACCCCCAGAAAACTGTAAATAACAGCATGCCCAGCAACATTTTTGTGGTGTCATATTGGTCCGTTCCCTTTGCAATTTTCTTTGCCAGATGCCGTGTTAACTCAAAAGGAATAATGCTGTTAATAACGCCCCATAATCCAACCGGTAACGCGACTATCAGAATAAATACAGTTCTAACAATATATATCCCAATCAATGCAGGTTGGTATTTTATAGTCAAATGATAGTCACGCACACCACAGTAGCGACATAAACGCTCAAAATTTTTCAGATGCGTGATCAAGGAGCGAACCCTGTCGGGTTCATGCACACGCAATAAATGCTGTGCTTCAATCAAGCGTTGAAGTGTACGAAAACGTTGCTTAAGACTTCGATGATGATATTTCCCATGCCGTAATGCGAAGAATTGTTCCAGCCGACCCATTAAATTGATATCTTCCCAGCTCTCTGCGTTTAAGGTTACTTCAGTCAGCCCTTCTTTGATGCGGTCGGTAATTAAATGCACCGCATCATAATTATCCATTTTTTCTGGAATAGACAAATCGACCGGCTCACCAAACTGGACCAGTACACCACTGCGAAATTTTCCTTTTCCCGTAAATGTCAAACCAACTGGTAGTACAACAGGTGCAACACCATTTACTTCTATCGCACCCAGCGCCATGCGAGCAGCGCCCGTTTTTAATTCTGATAAATGCGGTGCATCGTGACTCTGACCCTCCGGAAAAATAATCAGGGCCTGGTTTTCTCCGAGCAGTTCATAAACGCGGCGAAAGGAATCTTCGTTTCGAGATACATCACTGTCTTTATCTTTGCGGCGATAAATGGGTACCGCACCGATCATGTCCAGCAAAGGTTTAAACAGGCGGTTCTCAAAAAGGCCACTGCGCGCAAGCGGGCGAATTGCTTTTTCTGTCGCTGCCTGTAACACCACCGCATCAGCCAGTGCATTTACATGATTGGCGCAAAAGATAATACCCACATTGTCAGGGATATTTTCTGTTCCACTGATCTCGAATTTTCGATAAAAGACCTTGACCACAAGACGACAGAAATTTCGCCATGCAATAGCAAACCAGCGTCTTGTTTTTCCGCTATGAGGTGAGGATCTTTCTGCTGACAAATCAGACATGCGTAGTTATATTTTAGACTATTTTTTCTTGCCGCCTGCTAAATAAAGCCATAAATAACCAGAAACCCCCGCAATAATCGATGCCAGTAGTATGCCCGTTTTTGCCATGAGTAAATCTTCCGGGCTGTGTGCAAAACCCAGTTCAGCAATAAAGATCGACATGGTGAAACCAATACCACCGAGCAAGGCGGCGCCAATTATATGTTTCATATTCAGGTCTTCTGGCAATGAACCTATCCCGAATTTTAAGGCTATCCAGACAAAGCCTGCGATGCCGAGCAATTTGCCTGCAACAAGCCCTGCGATAACGCCCAACGAAACCGGGTGCGTCACAATATTACCCAGCTCACTCCATTCGACGGGAACGCCTGCGTTGGCCAGCGCAAATATTGGGATGACTAAATACGCAGAAGGTATATGCATGTTATGTTCCAGGATTTGTGCCGGTGCCTGCACAAGGTGAACACCCTCTTCCAGTGCATGCACTCTGGCGCGCATTTTGTAATTTTTTATAATATTCGGCTCGGCCAGATAAGCTTCCTTTATTTGCTGTAGCAAATTACTGGCATGAGAAAGAAAACGCTCAGGATCAAACTTCGGTCGTATCGGAATAATAAATGCCAGGAGGATGCCTGCGAGTGTTGCGTGTATTCCGCTTTTTAATAACAACAACCAGAGCACAATGCCCAACAGCACATAAGGCAAGGGTTTGCGGATGCCTCCAAGGTTCAGAGTGACCAGCAATAGCAAAATAAAGCCGACTCCGATCAGAGCTGAAAAATTGAGTTGTTCGGTATAAAAAAGCGCAATCACCAGCACTGCGCCCAGATCATCCACAATCGCCAATGCGACCAGAAAGGTCAGCAAACCATGCGGCACCCGGTTCCCCAGCAAGGCGAGAACACCCAGTGCAAATGCAATGTCTGTGGCCATGGGGACACCCCATCCATCAAATGTGTGGCCGGATGGATTCAGCACGATATAAAATAATGCCGGCAATATCATGCCGCCCGCGGCAGCAATAATCGGCAGCAAGGCAGATTTAAAATCAGACAGTTCGCCTACCAGTAATTCTCTTTTCAGTTCTAGCCCCACGACAAAGAAAAACAGCGCCATCAGGCCATCATTAATCCAGTGATGAATCGACATGGAAATCATCCATTCTCCTGCACCCAGCTTGAATGGGGTTTCCAAAAAATGGTGATAGGCTTCTGCCCAACCGCTGTTCGCAAGTACCAGCGCCACAATGGCAAACAGCATCAGCAATACACCGCTGGTTGTCTGCCGGTGAATGAATTCCTCAAGTGGCGTAAGTATCTGGTTAAAAGCTTTTTCCCAGGGCGCGGTGTACTCTTTTCCTTTATTTTCATTCATTGGGTTGTAGCCGTTTGTTCTTAAAAGTTAATTTTGTAATGAGATTATAAGCGCTTTCGACTGTAATAGAAGTAGAACTCGAAGAATAATTGTAGTGCGTCGAATTAATTATTAAAAAATAATGGATATATTCAGTTTTGCGTAGCCAATAAAAAAGCCGTGGTAACATCCGCTACCACGGCTTGTACGATCACCTCCTTTATTACTTTTTACGTCTTAGGAAAATGGCGGGTACGAATAGTAATAACCACCAGGGACCGACTGCACCGCCACCAAAACCACCGCCAGATGATCGCTGACGCGTATCTGCCCTTCTGGTTTGATACATCGGTTTTTGTGTGTCAACACGATGGTTCTGAACCGGGTTTTGTGCGCGTTGTTGTTGCGCTGCCTGTTCAACCGCAAGACGTCTCTGGTTGCGGCGTTCGATGCCGTGTTTCAGAAACACTTCTTCGCGCACTACCAGCATGGAGGTGTAATCCGTTACCAGGCTGTACTCTTTTGCAAGATCAATAACGGCCTGTTTCAGGTCGGCCTTTTCTCCAAAGTCTTCCATTTCCTGCAGCAGATCTTCTATGCTGGCGAAAGCCCACAGACGTTCCAGTTCTGGATTTAAATCTGACTGGGCAGGAAAATCAAACTCGGTTTGATAAACTTTTTTCTCACCGGATATTTTGCCGCTGACTTTAATTTTCGCCCTGCCGTCACCGCGGTAATGACCAAACAAAATAATCTGCTGGCCGCGATAACGGCTGCCAATAATTTTAGGTGTCAGGTCAGAAGTCTTAACGCCGCTGATATCAACTTTCACGCCGTGCAGTGCTTCATGCGAAACCTTGCTGGCCGCAAGCAATAACTGGCCGACGATATCATCACTGTTCGAAATGCTGGCTGAGAATCCACCTGACTCGCGCGTGATGGTTTCCAGCAACGGGCGGTTAGCGCTGTTACCCATGATGAAGGTAAACAGACGCACGTCTCTTTTCCGGATCAGATCCAGAAATTTTTTCTGTGCTGTTTCGCCGACATTGGCGACACCGTCGGTGACCAGCACGACACTGGAGGTACGATCAGCATCCAGCGAATCCAGTCCTTGCTTGAGTCCGGCGTAAAGGTTGGTGCCGCTGTTTGCCTGTAATTGTGCAAGCTGTTGCGTGTAATGTGCGACCTGTTCCGGGGTGGCATTTGTATAGCCCTGGGTTAATTCCCGAGCGCGGTTGTTGAACAGGATGATGCGGAAACGATCATCTGGCGTCATGGCTTTGAGGGCGCGTTCCACACCTTCTGTGAGCGATGACAATTTACCACCACTCATCGAACCGGACACGTCCAGCACAAAAGCCCAGTCACGGCCTTCGGTGATCGCTTTAAGATCATCTCCAGGCGTAATGGTCAGCATAAATGTGCCTCGCTTGCTGGCGTCGGGTTTGTAGGTCACCAGATCGACACTACCCGGCAGGTCAGCAGCATGACGCCAGTAGACGACAATATCTTTATCCAGGGTATAAGCAACCGCAGCATTCTGGACAGGTATCGGTGCCTGCTGAGCCGTGGCGTTTTCATCATCGCCCTGGGATGACATAGTTTGCCCCTGGCGATCGATTGCCATCTCCCACTGCTGGTCATCAATCTTGTTAATGACCGCCTGAGGCTGATTCGGTGTGCGCAACGCCTCAACCGGATAGCCAGAACGCAGCTTCAGATTAAAACTGAAGCCTTCCTTGACCTGCTCGTTGGCCGTCCAGAAGGCCAGCTTTTGTTCATCCACACCACCTTCTTCTAACGGATAGACATAACGGCCAATGCCCGTGTCGACATGCACCGGCTGCAAGTAGACCAGGCGGATACGGGTATCCTGACCAGCACGGACTGGCGTCACATGGATATCGAAGGTTTTATAGCTATCCTGCTCGGTCAACCCGGCTTCACGGCCGGCTGATTTCTCTTCTTCATAAATATCACGCGCGGCTTTCTTTTCCAAAACTTCGCCATTCACTGGCTTGCCGTCGATCCAGACAGTGAATTCCGCAACCGCACCTTTCTCAGGCACCGGAAAGGAATACACCGCTTCAAGATCCTGCTGATGCGGGTTATGAAAAACCTGCTCAACTTTTGTCGTGGCATAGCCATCTTCAAGAATAGCCTCGACATGGTGCTCACGAATTTCCAACGGTGGCAGACTGCCGTTGCTGGGTGTTAATAGCCCAGCCGCAATTGACTGTGTGCCAGGTAATGCAAGTAAGATCATCATCAGCCCAATGCTGATACGTTTAATGAGTGATTTCATACATTTCTCCTTAATTGAACGTTGTTCAGTTTCTTTTATAACTTATAATTGAACGATGTTCAATACTTTTGCATGAATTTTTTTGAACAGTGTTTATTTTTGTTGTAAAATCGACTCAATTCTGTAGTCAACAACAAAATATGATGGCAAGACGCAGCGATCACAGTCAGGAAGAAATCAGAGAAATGGCCATCAAGGCCAGTCGTAGCATCATTATACGCAAGGGGTTATCAGCCCTGTCCGCGCGAAAAATTGCCAGTGAGATCGGCTACACCCCTGGCACGCTTTATCTAATATTCAAGAATCAGGACGACCTGATTTTGCATATTAACGCCATCACCTTGCAGGATTTGCATAAACAGCTTGTTTCAGCAATCAAGCGTTGTCGGAAACCAGAAAGCTGCATTCTTAAACTGGGTCATGAATATGTTCGTTTTGCCGTAGAGAACCGATATTTATGGAATGCAATTTTTGAACATCGTCTTCCTGACGGGCAAAAACTACCGGGATGGTTCCGAGTGCATATTGAACGGCTGTACAATCTGGTAGAAGTCCAACTGGAAAGTTTTAACAATACAAAGCGTTTTGATACGCATCTTGCGGCAACTGCTCTGTGGAGTGGCGTGCACGGCATCTGCGTGCTGGGGCTGACTGATAAAATTGAAAACAGCAATGAAAAACTGATTCAGTCACTGGTCGATTCATTGATAAATAATTACCTGGCGGGATTACGGTAAATTTTCTTAAAAATATACTTCCAGACTCGAAACATCTTTTAGCTTAACAGGAAAAGAAAATGTTCCCCCATAACGACGCTGCTCTACCATTAGTTTTCCCGCTTTCACAGACATAATCTTACCTTCCATCTGATCACCATTTCTCCGTAAAACCCGAACAGGTTTGCCAATATGTTTTTTTACATCATTAGTTGAAACTGTTTGATATGCCGGCACGGGTGCAGGCTTTTCTTCTGCTTCTGCTTCTGTTTTAATACTTTCAGACGTAGCCGCATTGCTTTTATCGGCAGTGGCTTGCGTTATTGCAGTCAACACCTTATCCGCTGGCGCCTTGTCGGTGGATTCTGGTTCCTTGTCGTTGAAAACAGGTTTCACTTCATACTTCGGCTTTTGCTTTATCACGGCTTTCGCAGCGTTATATGAACCTGGTTTGAGCGTACATTCAAAACCACGCTGGGTATATCG
>DTYI01000067.1 GCA_012961935.1 Thiotrichales bacterium
CGTCAAATATATCCAGAAGGCTAAGGCCACATAACCTATATATGGCCGCCCCTGTCAACAGGAAACAGAATTTTTTATAAACTAGCTCATGCCAGTTTATTCAACAGCAAGTTACATCGTCTCCACTGGCAACCGAATTAAAGATCGTTTTACAGACGCCGCTGCAAACAAACATCTATCGAAGCACGAAGCGCTAGATTCATGTTGGTTACCCTAAGCTGTAGCAGCTCAAAAAATCGGGCTCGCTGTCGCGTCCAGTTATGTACTTGCTCACGTCAGGGGAGGGTGAGTTCACCCTCATTTAATATTCAATTTATTTGGCGAAGGATAAATTCATGAAACGAAGAGGCGAAAAATTTGGGTGGATCGGTGGCTGGTTTGGTGGTTTTGTATGGTTGGGGCTACTATCTGTCATTTGGCTGTTTCAAAATAAAATAAGCGAAGGGCTGCTAAGACTAGCAGTATTTACAGTCGCAATTATAGTTATTTACATGACCGCCCCCTGGAAACATCCAAATACAAAATATTGGAAATTGATGTTGCCGATTTATTCGCTCTTTTTTTGTTCAATTGTCTTGTCTATCTACTTGTATGGTGGATTAGAAAACATAGGGCTGAAATGGACATCTTTCTTTTGGGTAATCCCGGGCTTCATTCCACTTGTAACAGCAGGCAATCGAACCTGGAGCAGTAGCGCCTAACCAGGCAAGTTAACACGGGCCGGAGTTCCCCTATTTTTCAGCGGGGAAGTGACAGCAATCTCTCAATGCAATATTCAGGCTAGCCTATCTGTCATGCGCCTTAATCTGCCGGCTATTTCTATTTTCTAATACGTTCCGGTCTGCCTGTCCCCAGCGCGCCATCTGCGCGCGCTTTTAGATATCCGTAGATATCCATGACGTGCGGTTTTACATTTGGATCCATCCTCCAGGTTGGCATCACCAGTTCGCCACGCTCATGTTTCAGGACTTGTTCTACAAATGCCTGTCGCAGGGCGGTCGAATCATCCCCCCTCATTTCTGCTGATGGCATGACAATTCGATAACGCTCAAGCACCGTCTCCACAAAATCTTTTGCCTGCATATCTGAAATTCGTTCAACCAGGTTGGGCGCGACACTTGTGCCGGTTGCATCTTCTCCATGACAGCCATGGCAGGCAGAATGAAATACGCGCCAGCCAATATAAGTTTTCTGGTCGACTTTTCCATCGACTATCTGGTAAGGGGTCGCGGTGGTTTGTGGCGTTTTTTCACCTGCTTCTAGCAATGTTACCAGCAGCACCGATAAAACAAGGAACATCGATATTTTAATTGCGGTCAGTTTCATTTTTTAAACCTCCTGACCCAGGTATTTTAATCGCAGCGCCACGGGAAATTATCCTGAGTGATTTTTAACATAACACAGGTAGGCACCAGGTTATTGATTTGAATCATGTTCAGCGCAATGAGCCGGATATCTGACCCATTTATTTTCAAAAACCGCCGTCGCCGTTAATCACCAAATGAAAAAGTAAAGTGTATTGCGTGATACGCTTACCAGGAGATCTATTCTGCGGACACCTGCAAAGCTTCTACCTCATGACCTGCCAACAAATGATTCAGTTGGCTGTAGTTTTCCCGCTGAATAACTCTAATCTGATAATTAGATTCTGCCACCATTGTGGGAAATGCCTGATCGACAATTCCCTCTCGACTCAGCTTCGTTGCTGTGACTTGCGCGCTGCTAACATGACAGGATTTCACTAATAACAGACCTTTGACTGACAGTTTTTTTGCCAGCCAGGCGGATAAACTGTCGGAAGTCATTGCCCAGTCCTGCTGAATACCCGTAGCCGCCAGAACCATTTGCGAGGGTTGCCAGACTGGCACTTTACGGACGGCCAGCAATTTCTCCATACGCTGCAAATTTACAAACGGTTTCAGTCTGGAGTCGAGGGCTGACAACAACAACGCATTTTGATCCATCGCGAGCAACGCCATGTGGTGAGCAATCTCGTCAGAAAATCTCCAACGTTTCTGACTCCTGCGCACCGTATCTGCAAATGTGCCGCCTCCCGGAACGATAATAAGCGCGTGCCGTGAATTTGTGAGTGTTTGTATCAGGGCAGGTAGGTCAACAAAATCCTGCAGGCTGCCACCGAGTTTAACGATCCACATTTTCGATATTAAAAAGTTTCAGCATGGCTTCTACCTTGTCAAAAGATTCCTGATATTCTCCTTCCAAAGTTGAGTCGTGTACAATCCCGCCACCTGCCCAGAAACGAAGTTGACCTGACTGGTGGGTCAAGGTGCGAATTGCGATGTTGCTGTCCATGTTGCCATCAAATCCGATATAACCGATGGCACCACAATAAATACCACGCCGATGCCGTTCCAGTTCTTCAATAATTTCCATGGCTCGAACTTTTGGCGCGCCGGTAATTGAACCCCCTGGAAAACAGCCCTGTAAAAGATGTAACGCATCATGGTCTTCCACCAGGCGTCCTGTGATGGTGGAAACCAGATGGTGCACGGTCGCAAAGCCCTGCACTTCAAATAACTTCGGCACTTTGACGCTACCCAAGGCGCAACTTTTACTCAGATCGTTGCGTAACAAGTCAACGATCATGACATTTTCCGCACGGTCTTTTTCACTTTCAAAAAGCCATTCTGAAATTGCCTGATCGTGCATCGGATGTTGCGAACGCGGCTTCGTTCCTTTA
>DTYI01000068.1 GCA_012961935.1 Thiotrichales bacterium
AGTGCGCTCACTGCGGCTGAGGGTGACATAAATGGGTGCCGGGTTAATAAATAAAAAAAGCTGGAACAAAAATGAGAGTGTATGAACTGATCGGTTTGGCTGTTCGAATTTATTGAGCCTTTTTATCAAAAGAACAGGTCGCAAGATTTGCATTATCCATGCTGGATCCGCTGGTCTTTTTAAGCGCCAGTTTTTGTTCAATTGCCTTGATAATCTCCAGTGCAAAAGGTGCGTCTTCGAGTTTTTGGGCGCTATGTGTTCCCCCTGGGCTTTGCGTATTTATTTCCATGATTTTGTTGCCGACGATATCAAGTCCGACAAAAAATAGTCCGTCCTGGATTAACCTTGGTTTGACCTGGCTGGCAAGGTGTAACATTTCATCGGTGATTGTGGCCCGATGGGCAACGGCGCCTGCCGTAATATTGCTACGTATGTCCGCATCACCGGTGCGGCGCTGGCGATGAATGGCGCAGTATTTTCCCTTGACGCGCAGAGGCTCACCGTTCATCAGGAACAGACGCGTATCCCCATGTATGGCGTCAGCTAAAAATTCCTGGACGATGACATAACCTTCGCTGCTAACAGCCTCGAGCATCTGGTTGATGTTGGGTGTATCGTGGGGGCGGACGAGAAAAACATTGTGACCACCCGAGCCGGACAGCGGTTTGAGAATGGCGTAGCCACCTTGCGAGGCGATGAAGTCCCGGGCTTCATCCTTGTGGCGTGTAATCAAGGTGCGCGGACGGATCTCTTCGGGAAAGTACTGCATGTAGAGTTTAGTCAGGGACTGGCTTAGACCATCGGGATCATTGAGTACCAGTACACCGAGTCTTTTGGCGAGACGGCCAAAGTTGATTGATGCCATACGAGCCCAGGGGCGCTTTAAAATATCCTGACTGGGGTCGTTGCGTAGCATGAGCACATCCAGATCCTGCAGGTCAATTTCCTGGCATAAAGCGGCGTTACTTCTAATCCGCTGCAAAAAAACTTCGTAGGAACGGTGGCGTTCTGGTGGTAATGTGCGGGCATGGGCCCAGGTGTGATCATCAGGACGCAGGGCAAAATCGCCGACGTTGATATACCAGATTTCATGGCCGTGATTCGCCGCTGTCATGGCAAGTTGCGTCGTGGTGAAGTCACTCTCTTCAGTTTTCAGATCATTAACAACGAAACCAATGCGCACTATTGCAACTCCTTGATGAGGTCGGTAACCGTGACCCCATTGTACAGCTTTTCCAGTCGTTCACGGGCAGCCGGCTGGTGAAAGTAGCTGGGTAGCAGGGCAGGAGGGTTCACAATTTTTCGCCACCGTAGTTCTTCCACTAACGGCAGATGCTCCTGTGCGAGTTTACCGAGAAAAAGTGGTTCGAGCTGCTTGCCTTTACCGAGATAATCCAGCAGGTTGACGAGTCCTCGCAAGTAAACTGCATCTTTAGTGTAGCCACCACCGCGGAAAGTGCGCATTGTCATCATGAAAGCTGACCAAACTTTTATACCGTAATCTTTGTGCAGGACACGGAATGTCTCGACAAAATCTGCACCGGAAGTAATGAGATCCACGGCGATGACACGCCCAGACAGCTGTCTTAACCGTTCGGCATTGAGTTCACCGGTTAGATATTCGGACAACACAGCGAGCCCTTCCTGTAGCGGCTCATAACCCGCCATGCCCGCCTGTAATTCTCGAAAACTTTGCTGTTGACCGTTATGCCAGGTGAGCACATGCGTGCCGATTTCGTGAGCCAGCGTCGCGTTGACACGCTTTTGCGGTACTTTTGCACTGGCGCCGATTAGAAAATTGCCACGTGAAACCATGATGCCCGGAATGTCCGGTCGAATTTCGACCTGCGATGAAAGCTCAGGATCAAGCCCACGATAGTAGTCGAGTTCTTTACGTGCATAGGCGGCAAATGCCTTACTGTCGAGAACGTCATCATCATTCTCGCCCGATGTTGGCGGCTCGGTTTTTGCCATGATTTGCTGTGCTAATTGCAGCAAATCCGGCTCGACATCACCAAAGAGTTGCCGGCTGCCGAGCAGAAAACGCGGTGTATTCCGGTCGGCTACCAGCGTGATCTGACGATCGAGTTCATTACGTTTGGCCGCAAAAATATTGGCCAGTGTCGGGTCTTCGATGTTTTCAATCGGTATCTGAAACAGCTGTCGCTTTAGCAGATCTGGGTCGATTGTGCGTGGGCGATAATGAAACTGAACTTCGCGCCCGTAATTGTGGCGCTTGAATGATTCCCAGGCAGCGTCAGTATTGACTGGGGATACATGCAGGAGCAGGTCAAAGCAATGACTGATTTCTGCAAGTTTATGGCCCGTGAGTTGCGCAGTACGGGTAATAGCCCGGGGTCCCAGCGCATGATAATGCGCTGGGCGATGAGTAGTGTACTCGTGGGCGAAGCTAAAAAAGCTATGCTTCAGGGCGCGGTTGAACCGTTGCCGAAATGCCTTAAATCCAAAGGCAAAAATTTCTCCCGTTGCGCGTTCGCGGAATACGGGATTGATCTCTAATCCCAGGTAATGGCAATTGGCCAGGCAGTTTTTATCAAGCAAGGGTGGCAGCCCCGGTGGAGAAATCTTGTCCTGGTAGGTGATCTTAATTTTAGGCGTTTTACGGTGGATGGTCACTCGAAGCAATGCATTTTCCATTGTTTCCAGCAGTTTTTCGGGTGGGTCTTGGTCAGGCGCAACAATGTGAAAGACATTGTCCGTTGAGTCGGTATCGGCAGTCCAGAGTTCTAACAGGAGTGTCGTGCCGAAAGCGGCGACCTGTGCTTCCGCTATGGCCTTAATGAGTGTCTTTATATCTGCCTGCTGTTCGGGGGCGGCACTTGTCAGGATATAAGCGGACTGGCTGGTGATGAGTTGATCTGTCCCCGTATCGATGCGCCCGGCAGGCTGCCGGTAAATGCAGAGAAAGGGCAGTTGACGATCAATGTGAATCTGGCTGCCGTCGGGGAGTGAGACGCGGACCGGATTATTCTTTTGCAGTTGCTGAATGGCGCGGTCGATAACTGACGAAATTGATTGCTGGTTTATGTTTGTCATGGCATTGCGTTCAATTCTTCCAGAATACCTGGCAGAGTAGACTGCAACGCGTCTCGAATGGCTTCAATTTGATCGATATCACCAACGCCTGTCCACTCGTCCATGAAGAATTTCTTGAACTCAATCGATAGCACACAGGCCGAGTCGGGAAAATTCGTGTGTATCCACTGAGCCAGATGCCGACCTTTGAATTTTACATTTTCTCGTACGTCGAGATGGCGTCCCAGGAAATCATAAGCCCTTAAATCGCGGATGAAGCGTTCGATGATGCGACCGCAGCGTTTACGATCTATCGAGCCGGTGCCGACATTGACCTCGGGGTTTTCGGTTGGGTTATCGGGTGCTTCATACGGACCAGCTCGGCGGAAATTATAGGCATGTAAATCGAAGATGACGAAATGTTTGTGATGGGCTGCAATTCTTGACAGTAAGTGGTGCAACTCTTCGTAGAAAGCATCATATTCCTCAAGGGAGCGCTCGATCATTTTCTGATCTGGTTTCTGTTTCCAGATGTGTAGTCCCCAGGCCATTTCCGGCGTGGTGTAGACAGCTTCCTCGCGCTCGCGATTGAGGTCGACCTCGAAGCGTGAATGCTTGAAGACGATCCACGAAGGGACAATCTTTACCAGCGTATCTGTATAAGGATCTTCCTCACGCGCGCGAGTCGCTTCGTCAAGCGCCAGCAGAGGTAGCAACTCCCGGCGCACTTCGTGACCTGCATGAATCGCGGTGGCGAATAGTGGGCCTTCGCCTTCGGACTCTACCCACAACCTGTTATTAGGGACGTTCACAGCATTTTCCTATTGGCGACAATACCCGATCCTCAAGGAGCTGTCGACGAAGTAACTTACACCTTTAGGAGCGCTAGTTATCGTGTAATTCAGTAACAAGTTTTTCTAGCCTTTCAAAGACGCTGGTAACAGCAGTGTTTGTAAAGGATGGCCTCTGTCCATCGATTGACGATAAGGGGATAAATCATCTTCCATATCTGCCTGCAGGATGACCAGAATATTGCCCGCTTCGACAGCGTCATGAAGTTCTTTGATTGATTCTTCGGGGATTCCCTCACGATGCAGAGCAACTGAGACTTGCGATAAAGCCGCTGCGCCGGCCAATGTTCCGCCGCCCAATGCAGCACCTGTTGCGGTTGCCAACAATGTTTCAACCAAAGGTCCAATTACCAATAATGTTCCGACGCCGGGTACAAGAAACAGTCCTGTAGCGCCGGTCAGTGCGCCAAGCAGCCCACCCCACAACGCACCATGAGATGCCCATACTCGCATGCGTTTACCGACTGCTGGATAAACCACCCCCAGTACATCATCGCCACTGTGCTGAACCTTGCCGAGTACGGAAATACGATCGAATGGGTAGTCAGATTCGATAAGGGCGTCAACAGTAAGCTGAGCTTGTTGCTCAGATTTGTAAATACCAATTAAAAACTGTTTCTCTATCATTGTCTTACCTTGTTAATTGATATGACAGCAAAATGGATAATTTCAAGTGGGCTTTACCTCGACCTTGCCCAAGCAAAAATGTCAAACCTGTTACGCTTGTTTGATAAGTATCAATACGCGCTGTATATGACCTTGCTAGGATTAATCAATGTAAGTCTGGTGCGCTCGTGATGTCTTATGTTTTGTCTCTAATTGAGGTTGAGGATTCACCGAATGCAACTCATTTCGGAGCATAGCTAAGTAAAGATGGAATTACCCATTTCAGATCGTACGGCAGCTGGTCAGGCGCTTGCTGAAGCACTCAACAAATATCAGGAACGAGCTGATGTGATTGTGCTCGCCTTGCCGCGAGGTGGTTTGCCTGTCGCACTGGAAGTCGCTAAAGCGCTTAATGCTTCGCTGGACCTGATGCTGGTGCGCAAGCTGGGTACGCCAGGACAGAAGGAACTGGCTATGGGGGCCATTGCCAGTGGTGGTTCAAAGGTGATGAACCAGGAGATCGTGCACAGCCTCGGTATTTCACCAGAGGCCATCGAGCAGGTGATTGAAGAAGAGACGAAGGAATTGAAGCGCCGGGAACGGTACTACCGGGGCGAACGACCGTGGCCGAAGCTTGCGGATCAATGCGTCATTCTGGTGGATGATGGCCTGGCGACCGGTGCCACCATGCGAGCAGCAATTGACGCAGTGCGAGATCAGCAACCCGCACGCATTGTTGTGGCGGTTCCTGTAGCCCCGATGCGTACCATAGCAATGTTACGCAAAGTGGCTGATGAGGTCATCTGTCTCGCCGAGCCCGAACCCTTCATAGCTATCGGTCAATGGTATCTCGATTTTTCCCAGGTCAGCGACGAAGAAGTAGTCTCGATACTCAATGAGGTATGGGGTGAAAACAGCTGAACGATTTCAAATCAAGCCAGAGTAAGCCATAAGCAGCGAGAATTTAGCTATGACTAACGAACAGCACGCAGGGCAACCCTCGGAGGTAACGATACAGGCGGGCAAGGTTATGCTCGACGGCATTCTCACCGTTCCTGAAGATCCGATAGGAATTGTTGTCTTCGCACATGGTAGCGGCAGTAGCCGTTTCAGTAGCCGTAACCAGTACGTCGCCAGCGTATTAAACGAAGGAAGGCTGGCGACGTTGTTGTTCGATTTGCTGACCGCAGAAGAGCACGTGATCGATGTACAGACACGGGAACTTCGTTTTGATATCGACCTGCTCAGTGAGCGGATGGTCGCGACCATCGACTGGCTGGATGGCGAAACACCTGTCAATGAACTACCCATCGGTCTTTTCGGATCAAGCACAGGCGCGGCAGCGGCATTAAATGCAGCGGCGGAGAGGCCTGCCAGGGTAGCGGCTGTGGTGTCCCGTGGTGGACGTCCTGACCTGGCCATGGCCAGGTTGCCGATGGTTCAGGCACCAACATTGCTGATTGTAGGCGGGCTGGATTTACAGGTTATCGAGATGAATCGCGCTGCAGCCGATGCCCTTAAGGCTCCGTGTCGTATCGAAATCGTCGATGGCGCAACCCACCTGTTTGAAGAATCGGGCAAGCTGGAACAAGTTGCCGCCCTGGCCCGTGACTGGTTTGTGGAACAGCTTCACTGATGGATAAGCTCTCTATTTTTGCGCTCAACAGCAGCCTCTCCTTTGGTGAGCGAGTTGCGGCGTTTCTGAGTCTGCACCTCGGTGAACACGAGGAGCGGGAATTTGAGGATGGAGAACATAAGACGCGCCCACTGGAAAATGTCCGCGGCCGGGATGTGTTCGTCATCCAGTCGTTGTTCGGCGATGACGAACAAGGCGTCAATGACAAGCTGGTGCGTCTGTTGTTTTTTATCGGCGCACTCAAGGATGCCGCGGCCGCGCGTGTGACAGCAGTGGTTCCTTACCTGTGTTATGCCCGCAAGGACCGCAAGACCAAGTCCCGTGATCCAGTGACCACGCGCTACATTGCCCGTCTTTTCGAAGCGATTGGTGTCGATCGTGTGGTGACCATGGATGTGCATAACCTGGCGGCCTACCAGAATGCCTTTCGTTGCGATACCGAGCACCTCGAGGCGAGGCCGTTGTTCGTTGAATATTTTTCATCACAGGCCGATCACGAGCTGGTAATCGTCTCCCCCGATGTGGGTGGAATCAAGCGGGCCGAACAGTTCAGAGAGTCGATGCAACAGAAAATGGGCAAGCCGGTATCCAGCGCGTTCATGGAGAAAAAACGCAGCGCGGGTGTCGTCAGTGGTGAGGCTGTGGTTGGAGATGTGGAAGGCAAGGTTGCGATCATCGTCGATGATATGATCGTCAGTGGCGGGACGATCGCGCGTACCGTGAAAGCCTGTCATGCGCGTGGCGCCGCAGGGATTGTTGCTGCGGCTTCTCACGGCATATTCACTTGTGATGCCAACGAAATTCTGGCGCTACCTGAACTGGAACAGATCGTCATCACCGACACCGCTCTGCCATTTCGCCTGCATCAGGGAAGGGTGCTGGAGAAGCTTGAGGTTCTGGATGCGGCTCCCATGTTTGCCGAAGCGATCAAACGCATGCATACCGGCGGCTCAATCGTAGAATTATTGACTGTGTAGCCGGCGTTATTTCCCGAGCATCTCGGCATGGTGTTCCGCGAGCTGGAGATAGTCGAGGGCGCGCCGTGTCCATTTTTGTCGTTCATTGGTATCGTGATCATCCAGATGCTGGATCGATAGCCTGGCTCTGAGTGCTTTATAAAAATAAATCAGGGATTGGGGCGGATCGTCGTCCGTTTGCTGGCGGTAGGTTTCGAATACGACCTGACCGATCCATCCTGCCCCTGCGTATTCGCACTCAAGGGCCAGAAAGGCGAGTTCATCAGCCGGATCAAGATTGCGTAAATCGCGGTTGAACTCCAGGCAGTCAATGAACACCGGTGGCCTGGTGAGGCAGACGTGTTCGGGCCGCAGGTCGCCGTGGGCCTCAACGATACGGTGTTCCGCAATCCTGGTATTAAAGAGGTCAGATTTCTCTGAAAGATAATTCAGTAATGACTTCCTCACAGTGTCGACCCGGCGATGAGGAATCTCATAATCGGGTTTTAACAGTCCCTGGCTATAGGCATGAATGCTTTGCGCGAGGCGCTGTTGATACGCCTGTGCGGTCATGGCTACCGGCTCAGCCTGCTGGTAAAATTCGGCCAGTCTTTTCGTGAAGTCACGGACATCTGATTGATCAACCTGGTTGTTGGCGATGGCCTGATCCAGCATGAGCTCACGTGGCAGACGTTTTATCTTGACCAGCCATTCAACGGGTTCGCCTTCGTTTCCAAGATGAAGCTGACCCGATGCGTCGATGGTTAATGGCACAACGTCGAGGTAAACATCGGGCGCCAGGCGACGGTTCAGGCGCAACTCCTCCATGCAATCGTGATGGCGGCGCTCCAGCGTGCTGAAATCTAGAAAGTCAAAACGCACGGGTTTTTTCAGTTTGTAGACCAGCTGGTCGGTCAGAAAAACCCACGACATGTGCGTCTGGATCACGTCGACTCTCGATGGGTGATCCGGATAAACCGAGGGCTGACTGAGAAAAGCAACTTTGGCCGCAATGTCAATATCGGCTTTCCTGTTTGCAGCTATCTGGGGGTGTGAAGAATCGTGATACGTAGAAGTCATTATGCAGGCTGATTACTTTATGCGGCTCATTAGATCGTCCTTCACCCCATTACTCTTTAAATTCCTGTTCTTCATCATCAGATATTCTGGGGCCGGCACGTAATTTTTCGTCCTCCTCCTGATAAGGCGCTTCCCAGTCTTCACGCCGCATTTCGGTTCCCACCGGATTCAGGTCATCTTTTTCTATGTTATCCATCGGTCCTGTCCAGTCCTCGGGAGCCTCAATATGCTCAATGCCGAGGGCATACCAGGTGGTGAGATCCATCTCATCGACATTGCCGTCGAAATACTGGATCTCCACTGTATCACTGTGATCATCGATTGTGGTGACCATGAATTTTTCTGCCTTTTCAGTCGAGTGGTACCACTCTCCAATGACGGGGTCCGCTTTGCTAGCCATAGAACGATCTCCAGGGTAGATTAGTACTGATTCCTGCTTGCATTTCAGTTTACAAAACTTACCAACAAATACTTTATACTACTCGTCAGCGCCGACTACATTTTGACTATAGTCAACTAACCTGTGTTTGCTAATTGTTTATGTGTATTTCGCAAGCAGGACAATTCTTAAGTCTGTTTTCCAGCAAGCAATACTTACACGAGGAAACCGACATGCTCACGCTATTTTTGTGTGGTGGCGTAATGATCGGAAGAGGTGTCGATCAGGTGCCCGTGCGGAACGCAGTGGCGAAGGTTTATTGCAGCTGAGATGGGGGTAATTATTCTGCACGCATTCATCATTAGCTTTGGTAAATCTCGTTTTAAACATGTAATAGATCAGTCCCGCTGTTTCATTTGATCTACCTGTATACTCAGGCATGTTCAAACCAAAATAAATAAAGCGGCTGACAATGAAGATTGGAGTTCCTAAAGAAATTAAAAACAGGGAGAATCGTGTAGCCCTAACGCCTGTCGGTGCGGCGACCCTGGTAGCGGCAGGACATGAAGTCACGATTCAGAAGGGCGCGGGTCTGGGTTCTGGGTTTGCTGATGGTGAATATCGACAGGCTGGTGTAAGAGTCGCCTCCGTGGAGGATGCCTGGGACGCGGAGCTTGTGCTTAAGGTCAAGGAGCCACTGAAACCGGAATACCCGTTTTTACGGGGGCAGATATTGTTTACTTATTTCCACCTGGCCGGTGCCGAGCGCTCACTGACTGAGGTCCTGCTTGAGAGCGGCGTGACGGCGATTGCGTACGAAACCGTGGAGGACGAGCACGGCAAGCTGCCACTGCTCACGCCTATGAGCGCTGTCGCTGGTAATATGGCTCTAACCATGGGCGGGTATTACCTGGCCAAATTCAACGGCGGCAAGGGGATGTTGCTCGGCATCGTTCAGGGCCGAAGTTACGGCAAGGTGGTGATTATCGGTGACGGTGTAGTAGGACGCCATGCCGCCAAAGTCGCCACTGGCATGGGGGCACAGACATGGATTTGTGGTCGGCACGAAGATCGCCTGCCTGAACTACGACAGGCGACCTCGGAAGATCTGCAGTTTATCCTCTCAACCCAGGAAAACATCCGTGAGCACCTGACTAATGCTGATCTGGTCATTGGCGCCGTGTTACAGCATGGCGCACGTGCACCCTATGTGGTGGATGAGGCAATGGTGCGAGGGATGCAATCCGGCTCTGTGATCGTCGATGTCAGCATCGACCAGGGCGGCTGTGTAGAAACCTCTCGGCCGACCTCGCATTCAGATCCTGTCTTTGAAAAACACGGTGTCATTCATTACTGTGTAACCAATATGCCTGGCGCCTACCCACGTACCTCGACCATGGTGTTGACCAGCGCCACGCTGCCGTACACACAACGGTTGTGTGAAGAAGGGGTCGGGGCGTTGCGGCAAGACAGTGGTTTTGCCAAAGGCGTGAACACCTATCAGGGCTGGATTACCTGTGAACCGGTGGCCGAGTCCCTGGGCCTGGGGGAGCGCTACAAACGCTTTGCAGAGATCGCCAATTAAGTAATCGTGAAATCACCAGTCCTTTCCGCTGGGGTTGTATGATGCGCTGGATTAGTGCTCGGCCGCATTACTTATTACTGCGCCCTCACAGTGAACAGTACTGGCGCCTATTGCTAATGCCAGAGAACCTTAGCTGTTATGAGAGACGCTGATTGTATAGTCTTTCTGCAATGGGCATTGCCGAGGATGGGAATGCGCTGGAGAGGATTTCGCAAAGTACGCGGCCAGGTGTGCAAGCGTTTACAACGGCGCATGCGCGCCTTGGGCGTAGCAGAGCTCAGCAGTTACCGCGCCAATATCGAAGCCCATGATTCGGAATGGGCAGTGCTCGATAGCTTGTGTCGAGTGACGATCTCACGCTTTTATCGCGACAAACATGTGTTTGAAGTATTGGGGCGGCAGGTGCTGCCGGCGCTTGCTTCAAGTGTGCAAATTCAGGGCGCAAAGGCACTGCGCATCTGGAGTGGGGGCTGCAGTTCCGGTGAAGAACCTTACTCACTGGCTATCATTTGGCGGTTAATGCTTGCGCATCGCTTCCCTGAGCTTGCGTTGTACATCCTTGCAACGGATGTTGAGCGGGCGGTGTTGCGCCGTGCTGAGCAGGCCTGTTATTCACACAGTAGCCTCAAGGACCTTCCTGGGGATTGGGTTGAGGCATACTTTAAACGCCAGGATGATTTGTTTTGTCTGCAAAAGGAATATCGAACCTGCGTGACTTTCCGAGAGCATGATGTGCGCACACCAATGCGTGAAGCTCCGTTTAATTTGATACTGTGCCGCAATCTCGCATTCACCTACTTTGACCAAGAGATGCAACGCAAGGTACTGCAGCAAATACATGCTGTCATGGAAGAAAAAGGCGCGTTAGTGATTGGTGCGCATGAGCACTTACCGGGTGGTATTGAATTATTTGAACCGTGGTTACCCAACGAAGGTATTTATCGCAAACAGGGACGGTGAATATAGCCCGTTGAGTTTCAACTGAGCGTCGTTTACAGCCTGGGATTGCTGTTGCCTGCATGCGTTTGCTCATAACGCTGCTGGCATATAATACAGCGCCTGGCGGTTGGATAGGCTTCAAGACGCTCTGGGTTGATTGGCGCTGCGCAGTCAATGCATACACCGTATTCGCCGGTGTCAATCCGAATTAACGCGCTTTCAATGTCACGCACTTCCTGCACATGGCGGTCGATGTTTGTCAGATTTAAGTCAACAAGCAGATCGGCAACCGATTCTTCCTCGAGGTCATGAACGCGTCCGGCAAGTTCGCTGAATTGCTGTTCATCAGTGTTGTGCAATTCCTGCCGGATTTCATCCAGTAATTCCTGCAACCTGGCATTGAGTTGATCTCGAAAACTGTTGAGTTGTTTTGAGGAAAGGGGCTGGTTCATGGTCAAATGTGTTTTATTGGTTATGAACCTCAGGGATTATCCGGGTCACAACTGCCTTCGCGCAGCCACAGGCCATGTTTGCAGCGCAACAATTCATTACCGGTACACACGCGGCTGTTATGTTCATACGCTGTGTTATTGAAATAACAGACCGCCTCACTGAGAGCCGTTTGCTGGATGACATCATAATCCTCATCGGTTTCCTCGGCGATGGGCGAATTTTTCATTTCCGGATCAGGTGCCCCGACCTGTGGGATTGAAATCTGGTTACTCATATGCTGTCTGTCCTGTCTGGTTGTTAAAGATTTTTAGTCCTGTCATCAGCCAACAACATGATGTTTGCCGATGACATGCACTGAACTCGCCTGTGGTCCGCGTTCACCCTGTTCTTCGGTAAAACGCACTTCCATGCCGGGTTCTATGTGCTCAAAAGTTTCATTGATCAGGCTGTTTTTGTGGAAATAAATTTCACGCCCGTCCGGTGTCTCGATCTTGCCATAATCCCCCTCGGGATGAATTTCTGAAATGCGTCCGTGGGGTGGAACTATGTGAGTTTTAACCTTGCCACGGCGGCGGCGTGCATAATCCTCCAGCTGCCGGCGAATATCTGCAAAAGCATCGCGAACCGCGACATAGAAATCTTCGTGCTCATGCTTCTCGTGGTGTTCGCGACTGACCACCAGTTCAGCATCGGGTACCTTGAGGTCAATGCCAATGTGATACAGTTTGCCCTTATGATGATGCGCATGAGGTGCATCGACTACCACGCGACAGCTGATGATCTGGTCGTAAAACTGTTCAAGCGTTTCAACTTCTTCGCGGATGCGGGCTTCGATTGCATCCGAGTGATCCATATGGCGAAAGGTAATTTGTAGTGGCAATTGCATAAAACTGCTCTTTATCGAAATTTTGACAGCAAGATAAATATATCAACTTAGACGATAATGCTAGCATGCGGAAAATAGCCAGAAATTGATCCTCGACAATGAGGCCGTAAATTTGGCGCAAAGTTTGTTGTGAGTTGTGCTATTTTTATAGAGAGAATTTTGACTGTAAAAACGCCCATGAAACAAGCGGTAAGGCATCATCGGTTTTATAGAATGCAGGGCTTATTAATTCTCACAGCGGTCATGCTTTTCGAGCTTGTTATCATGGACACAAATTTGTCACATGCAGAGGGAAACATGACGCTCACACTCAAGTCCAGTGCCTTCGATAACGGTAACCCGATTCCGGCTAAATACACCTGTGAAGGAGAAGATATCTCTCCACCTTTGACCTGGGAGGGCGTGCCCCAAACTGCCCGCAGTCTGGTTCTAATTGTTGATGATCCGGACGCACCGGATCCGAAGGCACCGAAAATGACGTGGGTCCATTGGGTGCTCTACAACATACCTCCGGATGTTTCCAGTTTGTCTGAAGGTATGACGTCAGCAAAGTTACCACCCGGCGCGAAGGAAGGTTTGAATGACTGGAAACGAATGGGGTTTGGTGGGCCATTCCCCCGAAGCGCCTGACCGTCATCCGCCTGGTGCTCCTTGACCCAGCGCCTGAGCATGTTGGCATTGATATCCAGGCTTCTCGCTGCCTCTGCCCGG
>DTYI01000069.1 GCA_012961935.1 Thiotrichales bacterium
CATCTGGTTGGCCTGATGCTGCACCGAATCCAGCGCGTAAATATCATCGGCAATAACATTTGTTTTAATTCTTTCCAGTTCGTCAGGCGTCACCAGCTCAGTTTTTAATTTTTCAATTTCAGCTTCGATGGCTTTTTCAACTTCTGCGATGGTTCGACCTTTTGCCGGATTCGCTTCAATTAAAAACTGGCCGCCATATTTTGTACTGAGGCTGTAACCCGCGCCGGCTGCGCTCGCGATTTCCTGACCACGCACCAGCTCGCGGCTCAGGCGCGCACTCGAACCACCATCCAGAATGCCCGCCAGCACATCCAGCGCGTAGGGCTCCCATTTTTCTTCGGCGTTGTTCAACACCGGCACCTGATAACCCATCAAAACATACGGCACTTTCGCTGGTGTTTTGACCTGAATTCGACGCATGCCATTTGGTTCGACTTCCTGCCGGGGCTTAGAAGCCGGTACTTTTTGATCTGACTTGATGACACCAAAATATTTTTTCGCCAGCGCCAGTATTTCATCCGGCTGCACATCGCCCACCACAACCAGCGTGGCGTTACTCGGCTGGTAGAATTTTGCATACCAGTCTTTCAGGTCATCGACCTCCAGACTGTTGAGATCCGCCATCCAGCCGATCACAGGATTATGGTAGGGGCTATTGATGTAGGCGGCGGCGCTGAAACGTTCATACGTCAGCGCCTCAGGATTGTCCTCGGTGCGCATCAGGCGTTCTTCCTTGACCACTTCAACTTCTTTTTTAAATTCCTCGGGCGGCAGGTTCAGGTTCCGCATCCGGTCGGCTTCCAGCTCGAAGCAAATTTCCAGCCGGTCGCTACCGACAAACTGATAATAAGCCGTGTAGTCACGACCGGTAAAGGCATTTTCGCGGCCACCATTTTCAGCCACGATGGCAGAAAATTTCCCACCCGGGTATTTCGGCGTGCCTTTGAACATCATATGCTCGAGCACATGTGAAACGCCGGTGATGCCGCTGTGCTCATTGCTCGCGCCCACCTTGTACCAGACCTGGGAGACGGCGACTGGCGCGCGGTGATCTTCTTTCACCAGCACCTTCATACCATTTTCAAGATAAAATTCGCTGACTTTTTGCGCTGCTACAAAAAAGGGCAGTCCTGTCAGTATTAAAGCCAAAATGATTCGATGCATATTTCTCTCTGCTAATGCTAGGATTACGGTTTGTTTTACAGCAACGGTTAGAATACGTCCAGTATGATTGGTTTCAAGAAAAATTTGCAAACTCCTGAAAAAAGTAGCGGGATTTTTGGCCGCCTGCGCGACGGCCTGTCGAAAACCAGCCACGCCCTGACTGATGGCATGGGCAGTATGATGCTGGGACATAAAACCCTCGATGATGATCTGCTGGAAGAAATCGAAACCCGGCTCCTGACGGCAGATGTCGGCGTGGAGGCCACTAATAAAATTATTCAGGATCTCACCCAGCGTGTCAGCCGTAAAGAACTGGCCAATGTTGAGGCGCTGTATCAGGCGCTGGGCGAAAGCATGTACGCCATCCTCGAACCCTGCGAGCAACCGCTGCGAATCGACACCGGCAAAAAACCATTTGCGATATTGGTCACAGGTATTAATGGCGCCGGCAAAACCACCACCATTGGCAAGCTGGCGCATCATTTCAAAGCCGAGGGCTACAGTGTGATGCTCGCCGCCGGTGACACCTTCCGTGCCGCCGCCGTCGAGCAATTGCAGGAATGGGGTAAACGTAACGATGTCCCAGTGATCTCTCAAGGTACTGGCGCAGACAGTGCTTCAGTTGTTTTTGACGCCCTGCAATCGGCAAAGGCGCGGGGCATTGATATTTTAATCGCCGACACAGCAGGTCGCCTGCACACGCAGGACAACCTCATGGATGAGTTGAAAAAGATCAAACGCGTTATGGGTAAAATGGATGAGACAGCACCACATGAAACCCTGCTGGTGGTCGACGGTGGAACCGGGCAGAACGCCCTGCGTCAGGCCGAAGCCTTTAACGACGTGATCAAGCTGGATGGACTTGTTGTGACCAAGCTGGATGGCACGGCAAAGGGCGGCGTTATGTTTGCACTGGCAGAAAAACTTCACTTGCCGATTCGCTATATCGGTGTGGGTGAGGCGATTGAAGATTTGCGCACATTCGATGCAGAAGATTTTATCAACGCCATTCTACAAGGAGACTGATGGTTTGCTGCGTTCGGCAATAAAGATATTGACGCAGAGGCGCAAAGACGCAGAGGTTTCTGAAAATAGCTTTCTCGTTGATTCGGTCTCTGTACCGCTCAACGATCCGGAACATTTGCTCAAGAACCTCATCGGTGAGATAATGTGGTTTCAGGCCGAGTTCTAGAAGACCCGTATGCGCCGGATTGTAATAATGCTCTTCGGCCTCCTTTCGGGGGTTTTCCACTGGGCGGACCTGAACATTCAGCCCAAGTCGATTGCCGACCCGCTGGACGCGTTCCCCCAGTTCGTTCACGGAAAAGGTTTCAACAAATTGGTTGAAAATGCGAAGTTCCCCGGCATGGGGAGGTAGTTCCAAAGACAGTCGAACACAGTTAAGGGTATCTTTGATGTTCAAGTAACCTCGTGTTTGGCCCCCCTTTCCATAAATAGTGAGGGGATATCCAGCCACCGCCTGGACTACAAAGCGATTAAGCACTGTGCCAAACAACTCGTCGTAGTTGAAAAACGGAAATAACTTCTCTTCATCTGCCGTTTCATCCGTATAAAGGCCATAAACCGGGCCCTGCATCAGATCCGTAACCCGAATGTCCCACATGCGTACATAGAACCAGAGCAAGTCCGTATCCATGACTTTTGTGGTATGATATAGGCTGCCGGCCTGGCGGGGGTACAGGAATTTGTCACGGCGACCTTTATGCTCTACCTCCAGCCAACCTTCTTCGATATCGATATTGGGTGTCCCGTATTCACCCATGGTCCCCAATTTGACAATATGTGCGTGGGGACAGAATTCCTTTACAGCAAAGATCACATTGGCTGTGACCGTTAAGTTATTTTGCAGAGTGAGCGTCGCTGCCCGACGATTCAGCATGGAATATGGGGCGGAAGGTTGCTCGGCATAATGAACGATGGCCTCAGGAGTGAATGTCTGCAAAACCTCCCTGACAAACTCCCATTCCGTCAAATCCCCAATAAACAACCGAATTTTGTAACCTGAGACAGATTCCCACAGACCAACTCGTTCGTGAAGATTGGGAACATCAAAAAGAGGTCCGACATTTTCTTCCCCGCAGAGTCGTCTGCGCAAGTAGTTATCCACTACCGCCACGTCGTGGCCTTTGGCAGTAAGATGCATGGCTGTGGGCCATCCCAGATAGCCATCACCACCGAGGATTAGTATGCGCATTTAGAAGCCTCCCGTTTTTGCGCATAGCGCAGAGAGCATAGCGCAAAAGTCATTTCAGAGTTTTTTGGAAATTCGTAATCTTACGGCAGAGGTGATCAAGTCTATCCAGCAAGCGCTCAAGGATATCTTGCTTTATCAACTCACGCATTTTCAAAAGAATCAAGATATTGGCATTTTCGAAAGTGGATCGCCTGGCTATATTCAAAAACTGCTGAAATTCCTTTCTGGAAGAAGATCCAGAGCCCTCTACGATATTGTTGGACATGGACATTCCTGCGCCTCGGAGTTGCTCAGCAAAACGATATAGTCTTCTCTGTTCAAGATTGTCAGCGATATCGAAAAGCTCATCTGCAATCTCTATCGCCATTTCCCAAATTTCCAAATCCTGAAATCTGAATCTAGCCAATTCTGCAACTTTCCACGCTATGCTCCATGCACCTTGCTCTATGCGCTTTGCCCTATCACTCCGGCCAGTAACGCTCCGCTGGATGAAATATCTCGCTTGGGGCTGCTTCCAGCAGGTTGTTTTCGCGGAGGAAATCTCTCAATTGATCCTGGCTAAGCGGCTCCTCATTGCCAGAATGGTAGGGTCTGTTAACTTCTTCCAAGACTACATCGGGGTACTTATAAACAATGTTTCGATAAGAAGAAGTAAATGCCGGAAGGACCACAAAGTAGCGGATGAGCTCCCATGCTCTCCTGGTTTCCTCGTCGTTCATTAATTCTTCATACATCTTTTCTCCGGGCTTTGTGCCAATGATTTCGATCTTGATATTTTCAGCTTGATGTCCGTAAGAAGGCGCCAATTCTGAAATCATAACTTCTGCCAAATCCCGGATTCGGATTACCGGCATTTTAGTGATAAGCACCTCTCCCCCGCGAGCCAGATATGCGGATTCAATCACTAGGCGAACAGCCTCCTCGATGCTCATGATGAAACGGGTCATGTCCGCATCTGTGAGGGTGACCGGGCCGCCTTGCCTGATCTGTTCGCGAAAAACAGGAATGACCGATCCTCGTGAGCCTAGTACATTGCCGAAACGGGTGGACGCGAAAATCGGGCCGTTCCCCCGCAGGTTACTGTTGGCCGCAGTCATCAGGCGTTCGCCCATTAGCTTAGAAGTGCCCATTACATTGGTGGGGTTTACTGCTTTGTCAGAGCTCGTGAAAATGACTGTTTCCACCTGGTCCTCACAGGCGGCAAAGATAACATTCTGAACACCCAGTATGTTCGTCTGAACAGCCTCAAACGGTGATCGTTCACAAAGGATAACGTGCTTGAAAGCAGCCGCATGAAATACCACATCGATGTCTTGCATTTTCTTAAGCAGTTTATCCCGGTCCCGCACATCGGCCAAAAAGAACCGGGCGTTTCCGTGCTTACAAAATTTCTGTTCTAAGAAAAAAAGTTCACTTTCATTGTTATCAAGGCCAATCAATTCACCAACCCTGTATTTTCCCAAGAGTTGACCAACCAATTCACGCCCCACGGTTCCGCAAGCACCGGTGACAAGGACCCGTTTTTCCTTAAAAAAACTGTTCATTTTGTCTGCCTCGGCTATTTGAAGTACGTTTTATACTTAGGGCTCGCGCGAGAATAACTTAGTGCTTCGATTCACAATTAATGTGTCCTATTTTGTTCGATCCATTCA
>DTYI01000070.1 GCA_012961935.1 Thiotrichales bacterium
AATTTTTCTTCGGAGGCTGATATCGGCTGTGCCGATCAGGGCCTGGAAGCTGAAATTGTACGGTACAATTTTTCTTCGGAGGCTGAAACAGATCCTCAGAACCACCTGTTCAACTACACGCCCGCCAGGTTTTTTGCTTGCGGGCGCTTGACCCTCTTTAATTGTTTTTCACTGGTTTATTATTTACCGAGATTTTTGTACTGCGGAATTGAGAAGATACACATTTGTTGTTACATCGAGGAGAGATTAATTGACAGGCGCTAATGTTAATGACTAAAACCAAGCATTTATTTAATGATGAAACTGCCAAAAATTTGTTTAAGGTGTTGATTCAGACCGGCATCCCTTTCGCCGACGTTGTGCGGTTTTTGTTGCGGCACAAAACAGGCATCACCACAACCCAGTCCGCCAACGCACTTAATCTGGATCGCACGGGTCTGCATAAGCAGTTGACTGGCTTAAGTGCTGGTCGGGGTGTATATGAAAATCACCTAACAAAACACCTGGGTTTTAATCCGTTTACCGAGTATGAATCCGTCACCGGATTGCCGGTTGCAAAACGAGCTGCTCAGGATGTATTGCGTAAGCGCCGACTTTTGGAATCTGAGGCAGCGCTTAACACACCCGGGCAGACGCCAGGCCTGGCTTTTTTGAACTGGGTGCGGCACCAGCTGCTATTGGGTGAGCTAACCACGAATACGCAGAAGTCACTGGTGCATGTATTGCCGCAGGGTGTTTTCCTGGTAGCCCCTGCGCTGTTTGAGCGCTATTTACAGGAAGGTTATGAGGGTGCGCCACGGACCCTAAGGCAGCTGCAGGAAGCCATTGAGAAAGGTGGGCTTAATATTAAAAACCAGCGGCGGATTAATGTTCGCATAGCAACACAAAAAGATGGGGGAATACGCCTGCATGGGTACCTGTTTCCGCAGGATCTATTATTTTTCTCTGATCAGGATCCACCCCTGAATCAGAAACTGAATCTGGAGAAATGAAGATGGCAAGTAATGGAACCGATTTTTATAGTCTAAGTCTGGATGCAGGAAGCGAGAGCAATGAATCCTCTCGCGCCCGCAGCGAATCGCATCCGGACCAGGCGGATCGCCTGGTCTCACCCAAGCTGGTTAAAAAGCGACCTGGCATGGTGTATACCAAGGGTGAAATTGTGCTGCACACCAACCTGGCACACCGGATGTTTTATGGACGAAGCCGCACGAAAGTAAACGGTAAAACCAAGCATCAAATCGTTGGGCTGGTCCGCTTTATATCCAATGTTAATCAGATCTGCGATCTTGCACGAGCAGGTGATCCTTATGCGGACTACTGGTTGCTGGAACTGGAACAGATGATGGATGACACGCGGGTGACACTGAGTGAGACCAAGCAATATTTACGTGAGCTGCTGGATACTGGCGGCGCATCGAGTCGCGTCAGCGTCAAAACAGGTATATCAGAGTCCCCTGTTACCCTGCCACTGGAGTTTAAATACAAGACCTACGGGTTTCAGGCGGCTGATCTAGTGGGACTGTTTGATGAAGTGGTGCAGCTGGCCCTGAATGCAAAGGATGCGGCCTGGTTGTTGCCGGCAGAATTTAAGCAGCTGGTAAATCATGCCGGCCGCTCGTTGCGGCATACGTTTCTAACCTCAGCAAAATATAAATACTCCGGTGCAAAGCGCAATGATTTTGCGGCGAATAACCAGCGCGCCAGGTTGGCCGTTGAGCGCATGGGGTTTGAGTTGCCGGAGGATGTGCTAACAGGGCGCAAGCAGCCTAAGTGGATGCCGCAGCATGATGTCATTTGGCCAGAGGAATCTGGCTCAGCATCAGAAACAGAAGCTGTCTCAGAAAAAACAGAGTGTGCCGATACCGGGAAGGATTCGGATGGGCAAAAAGGATGAGGCAGAATGCCGATAATGGTTGTTCAGAACCTGGAAGCTGGGCCAGCGGGTTGATGCTGTTTCAGCAAACGGAGTATGCGGCAGGGTGGCGATCTGGAATATTTAGTTATTGGAGTATTGACGTAAATAGTTATTTAAGCGTTTTTTGTCTCCCTTTTAAAAGGTTTAAGGGTAAGGGGCGCTCACGAGGAGAATGGCACTATGGTTGATGAAGTTATTCCGGGGGGTGTTGGCGCGTCTCGTAAGTTGTTATGTCGACTGGAGGCGGCTGAGGCTGGCCTGCTGGTTGATATGCAACACCTGGCGTCAGACTGGAAAACAAGCTTTCTGAAGGTGCGGTTTGTGGATCTGGTGCTTCAGCGTCAGGGGTTCAGCAAACTACTGTGGCGCTCACGAATGAAAGTATCGGGATCGCAAGGTTTTGTCGATCTGTTTGCCTCAGACTTGCTTTCTTCTTTGCCTGAACATGTGGTTGTTGCAGCCACCCGGTTTGAACAGCCCCGACTGTTGCTGAATGCCAGGATGAAATCCGTATCCAGTTCCCGCCAGGCGGTCGAGGCTTATCTGGAATCGATGCGTAAGATGAGAAGGGTTGAGCTGCCTGCGACTGATGCTGGGTCAGTCCGGATAAATCCAATGCAGGAAAGTTAGAGTTTCCTATTGTGAGTATGGTTTGTTTTTGCTGAGATACCGGATGTAAAAGGGTTTCGAGTTTGGCAAAACGTTTTTTAAACATGAGGAGTAATGAAGATGGCGGAAATTAAAGGTTTTGGCCGGCTGGGATCTGAGCCGGAGTTAAAGATGGTGGGTGAGAACAAGGATAAACCTGTGACAGAATTCAGGTTGTTTTTAAGTTCTTTAAAAAAACGCAATAATGAAACCACCGACCAGGGTGGCTGGTTCAGTGTTAGTGTTTGGGGAAAATTTGCAGAGGCCTCAGCTAAATTGCTCAAGACAGGTGACCCTGTATATTTGGAAGGCACTGTCCGTACTGATCACTGGGAAAACAAAGACGGCGAAGAGCAAACAAGCATGAGCATCGATGCCCGCCATATTTTCCCGCATTTACCGGCTATCATTTCGTTGGACTTCAAACCACGTAAGGCTGACAATAATGCTTCGGATAATGGAGCAGATGGAGGCCATGATGCAATTCCTGAAGAAGCACTTGCTGAAAGCAGCACCTAGCCTTCTTGTATCCTTGGTGGTGCTGCTTGGGCTTGCCGCCTGTGGTTCACCCGGCCCATCAGACGCCAGGATTGAGCAGGACACGATGGATGTAATCAAAGCCTGGGCGATTCCCTGGGTGACGCAGGATGTGTTTAATATTGTCAAGCGTCGAGAATTGGCCGAAGATCGGGTTGAGTACGATATAGATCTGGCGGTCAAATTCGACAGGAACGCTTTTGATCTGGAGAATGTTCGCAGCCCCGGTACCAATAGATCAAACCAGAACCAGATGGCGGATGCTATTCAGCAATTACTGCCGAAGAATAAAATACTGCTAAGTGTGCTGTACCGGCAGACAAGTAAGGATTTCTGGGAGCTGGATCAACAGGCGTTAAAACGCCGCTTGCAACATTCTGGAATCGTCAGTAAAGGCCAGTTGTTTCTCGGCGGAGGCTTGAATGGTCTGCTGGGACGGCGCGGGCCTTTCGATATGTACTGATGGCTACCGATAAAAAAATTTACCTGCGCCCTGCCTGGCGTGTATTATTTTTAAGCCATCGGCTTTACATCGGGCTATTGTTGTTGATCCTGACGTTCGTCCCCTGGTTTCAGCTGCAATTATTGCAGCTGCGGGCTTCTAATTTTGTTGGTTTGAACTGGGACCATGATTTTCTGTTTTGGATACGGGTTGCTGGTGTGGGTATCGTTGCGTTGGTGCTGTTGCTGACGATTGTTTATCGCCTGCGCTGGCGTTACATGATCGGACCCGAAGCTATTGAATCAATGCGCGGCCTGATCGGCAGGGATGAGCGCAGGGTGGAATACCGCAATATCCGTTATGTCAGATTCTATCAATCACTGTTTCAGCGCCTTTTTTTAATTGGCGATGTCATGGTGGGAACAGCGGCGACAGATGATCCAGAAGTTACGCTTTATGATGTACCAAATCCTGGACGATGGAAAAAATGGGTGCAGGAAAAACAGCGTCTCGCTGATAAACGAAGCAATGAAACAGGGTAATAATCATGCAAGGAACTATTTTATCAATTGCTAAAGACAGTTTTCTGATACTCGGTGCTGACGGCAACCGTTACCGGTTTGGAGAGGATAACCGGAGGTCAGATCGCCTCCTTCAGAATTCGCATCATCTTCGGATGTTATCGCACCTTCGGCCAGCAGGCCGATGAAGCCCATGACAAACAAGCTCGTGGCGCGAATGATTGCCTTCGCGCCAGTCAGCATGCTTCCACGGCATGCGATGAACACTGTAAAAGCTTTGCGCTGATTTCCCATTTCAAAAATCTCTATATATCGAATCTTCTATGGTGGACTCCCTATGCCAACGTTTCAGAATTCCCCATCCCGGATCACATTGCCTTTGCTGATTATCTTGGCGGTTTTTGGATGAACCGGTTCGTTGTCCGGTAGCAGTTCTTTGCCTTTCTCAATCACCTTGGCAGTGACACTGGTTAGTTTGCCTAATGTGTTGTAACCGGTGAGCAGCCTTTCTGCCATTGTGGATTTGATGATATCACGCAGCATCATTACGAACACTACAGTGTTCACTAGAGCGGGGAAGGTTCATGGTGCTTTTTTGAAGTTTCGGGTAATCGGGGTAGAGCTTCGACCAGCGAATGCCTCTAGAGGGGATACTCCATTGTTAGGCAGTTCGCATAGTTTGAGAATCGGAAAGTCTCTGCAATGCCATGTCAATCAATTTGACGGCTACATCGACCTCTTGATCAGACGTTTCGAAGCCAAGGCTGAATCGAATGACAGACTTCGCCTCTTCGGTTGTCAGGCCGACGGCTTTTAAGACATGAGATGGTTCAGGAATACCTGATGTGCAGGCCGAGCCGGTTGAGGCGGCCAAGTGGGGTTGTAACGCTCCTAGAATATTCTCTGCATTGAACCCTCTGAAACCGATGGATATGTTGCCAGGATGTCGTTTTTGGCCTTCTTCTCCGTGCAATTTGGTTGGCCAAGAGAGAGCCAAGAGCATGTCGAGAAATCTGTTCGTGCGATCTTGAAGATCTTTGCGCCTCTCCGATACCTCTGGCGATCCGATGTATTCGGCGGCAGCACCCATACCGACACATAACGGTGTGGGCAATGTACCGGACCGAAGCCCGTTTTGTTGACCGCCTCCATAGATCAGCGGCTCGATTTCATCCTGAAGGTCGCGGCGAATATAGAGCGCACCAATCCCCTTGGGACCGTACATTTTATGGCCTGACAGGCTGATCATGTCCGCTTTGGCAGCCAAACTCTCCATAGTTATTGCAATGGGGGCTTGGGCAGCATCGCAATGAAAGATCGCGCCACTTTTTCTGATAGCCTCAGAAATTGGATTTATATCCTGTATGGAACCGATTTCATTATTCACAGCCATAATGGAGACGAGAAGGACATCGTCTCCGAGTAGTTTTTCTAGCTCCGCAGATTTGATGTGGCCGTTCCGGTCTACAGGGATAGATTCCACTATGTAGCCATATTGTTCCTCTAGGACGCGTCCCATCGAGAGGACGCATTTGTGTTCAATGGCACTCAGGAGGATGCGTTTTCGTGCGATGTTGGCCATTGCGGCTCGTCTTGCCAAACCGAGGATGGCTAGATTGTTGGACTCGGTTGCTCCGGACGTAAAGATAATCTCGTCAGCATCGGCACCAATGAGGTGGGCAACTTGCTGCGCAGCGGTTCCTTCAGCGCCGCCAGATCGTGGCGGGGCGCCGAGGTGCCGATGGTCATGTTCTCGCCCGATACCAGCACGATGTCACCGATCCGGTCGCCGGGCAGCTCGAAGCGCTCCACCGCCTCGTCGCGGGTCAGCACATGGGTGATGCCCTCCGTCGCCTTCAGCCGGGCGATGATATCGGCATGATCCGCGCCCGCGGGCAGATAGGCGGTGGCGAAGGATCCCAGCGCCCCGTGATGCACCACGTAGGGATCGGTGATCGGCAGGATCACCCGCGCCGCGCCGGCGCCGAACCAGTCATCGACCAGGTCTTGCAGGTAAATGACGTTCGGCGCGCCGGACTGGG
>DTYI01000071.1 GCA_012961935.1 Thiotrichales bacterium
CCCGTGATATATTCAAAAATCAGTATTTTTTTTACAGGGTTCATCTGCTAGGAAATTATACCGGTTATCGATCTTCAATCAGGACAGGTCGTGCACGCCAAAGGCAATCAGCTTCCCGGTGATAAACTGGCTTACGTGAAGCACTTACAGGCGCAGGGTAAAACGCTCGCCATGGTCGGCGATGGCATCAACGATGCGCCCGTACTCGCAGCCGCCCAGGTTTCCATCGCCATGGGCGCCGGTGCGCAACTCGCCCAGGCCAGCGCTGATATGGTGTTGTTGTCAAATGATTTGAACCATCTTCCCAAAGCCATCGACAAAGCGCGCCGGACATTAAAAATTATTCGCCAGAATATTGCCTGGGCGATCAGTTACAATCTGGTCGCCCTGCCACTGGCAGCCATGGGATTTATCGCGCCCTGGATGGCAGCGATTGGTATGTCATTCAGCTCGTTGCTGGTGGTGCTGAATGCATTGCGGTTGAAGGGTGGAAGAGCTTGATAACGTTTTGGCTCAAAGAATTTCTGAATTGTTTTTGATGTGAATCGCAGGTGTATACCTTGTCAGGTATTGATTCCAGAATAAATGTAGAGGATATTTTGCTTGATCGATTGGTTAGGAAACGATAGCGCGATTCGTTCTGCAACCATCCATATCTCTCCTTGTGGTCGAGATGACAGAGGTGTCGAGGATTTCGGGCGAGCACCCCAGCAGAGCTTGCTGGATGAGTGTTAACAGGTTTCCTGGAGCTCTTTTTCCAGTTTTTTCATTAATTCCCGCAGAGCGATGCCGCGGTGGCTGATGCGGTTTTTGTATTCCGCACTGAGCTCCGCTGAGGCGCAGCCGTGTTCGGGTAGATAAAATAGTGGGTCATAGCCAAAGCCGCCTTCACCACGCGGCTCGGTGAGGATGACGCCCTCCCAGATGCCTTCTGCGATAATGGGCGCCGGGTCTTCGCCGTGGCGCATGTAGACGATGCTGGAGTAGTAACGGGCGGTGCGCTGTTCTTCAGGCACGCCTTCCAGTTCCTTAAGCAGCTTCTGGTTGTTTTCTGCCTCGGTGGCGTTGGGGCCGGAAAAACGTGCGGAGTAAATGCCAGGTGCGCCGTTGAGGTAGTCGATCTCGATACCGGAGTCATCTGCAATGGCAGGGTGGCCGCTGACTTTTGCGGCGTTGCGCGCCTTGAGAATCGCGTTTTCGACGAAGGTCAGGCCGGTTTCTTCCGCCTCGGGTACGTTAAAGTCAGATTGAGGATGCAGTTCAACATCCAGTCCTTTCATCAACGCTGACAGTTCGCGTAATTTGCCCGGATTGTTGGAGGCGATGACAATAATGTTTTTTTCTTTAGGCATTATTCCTCCAGTGCGGTTTGCTGCGCCTGAATAATTTCACGAATGCCCAGCTGCGCCAGGTCAAGCATATCGTCCAGCTCGTCGCGGCGGAAGGCATGGCCTTCGGCGGTGCCCTGTACTTCGATAAATTGCCCGGCTTCGTTCATGACCACGTTCATGTCGGTTTCAGCGTCCGAATCTTCCGGGTAATCGAGATCCAGGACGGGTGTACCCTGATAGATCCCCACCGAAACTGATGCGATGGAACCGTGAAGGGGTGACTTTTGCAGAGCACCTTTTTCAATCAGGTGGTTGATGGCGTCGGTCAGCGCAACGAAGCCGCCGCTGATTGATGCTGTGCGAGTACCACCGTCAGCCTGGATGACGTCGCAGTCAATCGTGATCTGGCGCTCACCCAGTGCTTCAAGATCAATCGCGGCGCGTAGTGAGCGACCAATCAATCGCTGGATTTCCATCGTGCGACCACCTTGTTTTCCACGTGCGGCTTCACGGCCCATGCGTGAGCCGGTTGAGCGTGGCAGCATGCCGTATTCAGCCGTGACCCAGCCTTTGCCCTTGCCACGCAGGAACGGTGGAACGCGTTCTTCGACACTGGCATTGCAAATGACTTTGGTGTCGCCGAAGCAGACCAGCACTGAGCCTTCTGCGTGTCGGGTGTAGTTGCGGGTAAAGGTGATGGGGCGTAGTTCGTTGGGTTGACGGCCGCTGGGTCGCATAATGATTCCTGTTGTTTGATTCAAAATTGCGGCGCATTATACCCGAAACTAAAAGGGGACTTGAAATGACACGCAGCATGACCGGCTATGCCCGGGTTGAGAAGGAAACAGAACAGGGCCAGTTGACGCTGGAATTACGCACGGTTAATCATCGCTATCTGGAAATCAATATGCGGATACCGGAAGAACTGCGTCAGTTTGAGATGGCTTTGCGGGAGCGGTTACAGGCCAGCCTGGGTCGCGGTAAGCTCGATTGTAATGTGCGTTTTCGCGCTGCAAAGTCTTCTGCAGAAGCGGTGCAGGTGGATGAGAATATGGCGAAGTCCGTACTGGCTGCCTGTGATCAATTGCATGACTGGATGCAGAACGCAGCACGCATGACGCCGATGGATGTGCTCGAGTGGCCTGGCGTGGTGAAAGAATCACAGCTGGATGTTGGGCCGGTTGGCAAACAATTGTTAGCATTGCTGAACCAGGCGGTCGATCAGCTGGTCAGTATGAGGCAGCAGGAAGGCGAGCGACTGGAACAGATGTTGAAAAGCCGGTTGAAGCAGATTTCTGTGCTGGTCGAAAGTGTAAGAAACAGACGGCTGGATGTACTCAAGGCGATCCGCGAAAAGTTAATCGCGCGCATCGCAGAGCTGGATGTCACCGCGGATGAACAGCGCCTTGAACAGGAGCTTGTTTTTATCGCGCAAAAGCTGGATGTGGCGGAAGAACTGGATCGCCTCGACAGTCACATAAAAGCAGTTAATCAGGCTTTGGAAAAAGAGGAACCGATTGGCAGGCGGCTGGATTTTTTAATGCAGGAATTCAATCGCGAAGCGAATACCCTGGGTTCGAAATCGGCAGACAGCGAGACAACTCAGGCGGCCGTTGAGTTGAAAGTGTTGATCG
>DTYI01000072.1 GCA_012961935.1 Thiotrichales bacterium
ATCCCTTATTAGAATATTGTAAATATATTCTATTTAAAGAAACGAATTTTATGAAAATTGAAAGAAACCATAGGTTTCAAATTGCGTGGCCGCCGGCAATAAATAAACGCCATCTGTGCGGTCGTGCATGACGGCTGAAACCGTTGGATAGGGATCGACAATCACCAGCATATCCAGCTTCTCCATCGCCTTTTTCATTTCCTTACCACGGGTTTGACTGTTCGGCGCATGGCCCCAGAAAATCATCGCGCGGACATTGTCCTTCTGCCCCATGTTGGCTTTGTCTTCCAGCACACCATCAATCCAGCGTGAGACCGGAATGCCTTTGGTGTTCATGACCGGTACATCCTTGTCACCCTTTTTCTCATAGCTGCCGCTGTCAAAACGGCTCTTGATCCAGTCGAGATCCAGATCCCAGACTCTGGCCCAGTGCGCCCATGACCCTGGTTTCAAACCATAATATCCAGGCAGTGTATTCGCCAGCACGCCCAGGTCAGTCGCACCCTGAACATTATCGTGACCACGGAAAATATTGGTGCCGCCACCAGCCACACCCATATTCCCCAGCGCAAGCTGGAAGACACAGTAGGCTCGGGTATTGTTGTTGCCGATGGTATGTTGAGTACCACCCATACACCAGATAAAGGTACCGGGTCGATGTTCCGCCATGGTTTTTGCGGCTGCATAAATCTGCGCCTCCGGCACGCCACTCACACGCTCGACTTCATCCGGCGTCCACTTGGCAACTTCCTTCATCACCTCATCCATGCCATAAACGCGCTGGCGAATAAACTCTTTATCCTCCCAGCCGTTTTTAAAGATATGCCAGAGCATGCCCCAGACAACTGGTACATCCGTACCCGGGCGTAGCTTCAAATACTGATCTGCGTGTGCAGCCGTGCGGGTAAAACGAGGATCAATCACAATTAGCGGCGCATCATTTTTTTCCTTGGCTTCAAATAAATGCAGCAATGACACCGGATGCGCCTCAGCCGGATTGCCGCCGATAATCAAAATCGCTTTGGAATTGTGGATGTCGTTATAAGAATTGGTCATCGCACCATATCCCCAGGTATTCGCTACCCCGGCGACCGTGGTGGAATGACAGATGCGCGCCTGGTGGTCGACATTATTCGTGCCCCACATGCCCGCCATCTTGCGGAACAAATAGGCCTGTTCGTTACTGTGTTTCGCCGAGCCTAACCAGTAGACTGAATCCGGACTGGACTGCTCGCGTATCTCCAGGAACTTATCGCCGATTTCATTGATCGCCTGATCCCAGGAAATCTTTTTCCACTTGCCGCCCACCAGCTTGGTAGGATATTTCAGGCGGCGTTCGCCATGGCCGTGCTCGCGCACAGAAGCACCCTTGGCGCAATGCGCACCACGGTTAAACGGGTGGTCAAAAGCAGGTTCCTGCCCGGTCCAGACGCCGTTCTTCACTTCAGCGATAATGCCGCAGCCTACCGAACAGTGGGTACAGATTGTCCGCACGTTAGTGGCCTCGCCAGTCGGCATTTCCTTCACGGCGTGGGCCTTTTTCATCATGCCTGTACTGTACATACCAGCCAGTGCTGCACCACCTGCTGCCAGACCCGAGTTACGTAAAAATTCTCTACGCGAGATACCCTGACCTGTTGCCTTTAACTTACTTTCTGGTAATGAAAGTACCTGATCAGATTTTTTGGTTAATTTCATGTTCAAACCCTCTCAAACTAGCTGGCAGCCGTTTTGTAATAATCAAGAATATGTTGTGTCAGGCGATAACCCTCAGCCTGCACTTCTTTTTTCATTTCTTTTTCCGGGGCATCCGCAATCACGCCAGGTGAAGCTACAACAACCGCCGCCCCCGCGCTTAATGTCGTTGCATTTTTAAGAAACTGCCTGCGTTTCGTATCAAATTGCTTGCTCTTCATGGTTGCATCTCCATTAAACTTTCATCGATAAATACTGTTTTTCAAAATCTGTAAATGCCTTTCCAAAACGCCCAACGGCGCGATAGAAAACGGCTGATTGCGCCTGCGATAAATCTGCAAAAAAACGTTCAAACCAGGGGGCAATATGGGTTTCAAAAAAATTGACCTGAACTGCCAGGCTGTGTTGTTCTGTCACCAGCATCGCCATCACTTCGCACAAAGCGGCGACGTGATCTTCCGGCTCTTTGACACCCTCATCGCGTTGAAACCCCAACACTTTAAGATCGTCACGCAGCAGGCTGAGCGGTTTTTCCATCAGAAAGCCTGTTAGATACCAGGATCCATAAGGCACCATCTCGCCCCGGCCCAGGCCAATGAACAATGCGTGATATTCATCATCAACTGACTCAGCGCTTATGTTTTTGGCAGCCAATGCCAGCATTGACATAGCCAACGCCAACTCATCCAACGGCTCATTGCCCGCGTCTTTCAGATCAACGATCTGTGTAAGAATGGCCTGGTCAGGTACAGAACGGAACAAACTGGCTAACAAGCCATAACCACCTGCTCGATATTGCTGCTCTGCTCCGGATATCACAGTATTGTTAATAACAACTGCACCTTGAACATCGGCATTTAATTGATTTTGTACGGGCATAAACGATCCTTTAAAGGACAACTGCATACAGTCAATGCAAACGTCGCGCCAGCCCGTATAGAAAAATAATGACAAAAACAAACAAATAGTCAGAAAGAAAGCACTATGCAGGATAAAAACTGGTGCAACAGAGAGTCGAATTACCTACAGTTTTTCCACCTGTATCAAAGTGTCCATTTTCTCACTTGAGTACATGCCTTCTGACTACAGATTAATTCTTCGAAGCCTCAAGGCATTGGCGATTACCGACACGGAACTGAAGCTCATGGCAGCCGCCGCAATGATGGGTGACAACAATAACCCAAACACTGGATAGAGCACGCCCGCCGCGACTGGTACGCCCAGCGAGTTATAAATAAAGGCGAAAAACAGATTCTGCTTGATATTGCGCATCACGGCACGGCTGAGACGCCGGGCACGGACGATGCCCCGTAAGTCTCCCTTGATCAGGGTAACGCCCGCGCTTTCCATCGCAACATCCGTACCGGTACCCATTGCAATACCGACATGCGCCTGTGCCAGCGCCGGGGCGTCGTTGATACCATCGCCAGCCATAGCGACAACCCGGCCTTCACTCTGCAGTTTCTTGACGATCTCAGCCTTTTGGTCCGGCAAAACTTCCGCTTCCACCCGGTCAATATCCAGTTTGCCGGCAACTGATTGCGCAGTGGTACGATTGTCGCCGGTCAGCATGACCACGGTCAGCCCTTCTTTGTGAAGATCGGCAATCGCCTCCGGTGTCGACTCTTTTATCGGGTCGGCAACTCCAATCAAACCGGCCGCCTGTCCATCAATAGCGATCAGCATAACTGTCTGACCTTCGGTGCGCCCGGTTTCCGCCAATTGTGGCAGCTCACCTGGGTCGATTGACTGACTTTCGAGCAATTTGAGATTACCCAAGGCCACAGTTCTACCGTCGACCTTGCCGGTTACACCTTTGCCAGTGACAGACTGGAAGTCCTCAGCCGGCAACAAGGCTACATCCCTGTCTTCCGCACCACGCACGATAGCCTCCGCGAGTGGATGCTCACTACCCCGCTCCAGACTGGCGCCCAAACGCAGGACATCCTGTTCATGAAAACCATCGACCGCGACAATCGACACCAGCTTGGGTTTACCTTCGGTCAGGGTGCCGGTTTTATCCACGACCAGCGTGTCCACCTTGCGCATCACTTCCAGCGCCTCGGCATTCTTGATCAGCACACCCATCATCGCGCCCTTGCCGGTGCCGACCATGATCGACATCGGGGTAGCCAGCCCCAGCGCGCAGGGACAGGCGATGATCAGTACCGCCACTGCGTTGATCACCGCAAAAGCCAGTGCCGGTTCCGGGCCCCAGAGTCCCCAGACTATAAACGTAATAATGGCGATGACCACCACCACCGGAACAAAGTAACTGGACACGATATCCACCAGTTTCTGGATCGGCGCACGTGAACGCTGCGCCTCGGCGACCATCTGAACGATCTGCGCCAGCAGTGTATCGGCGCCGACCTTTTCGGCGCGCATTAACAGGCTGCCGGTACCGTTGACCGTCGCGCCAATCAGTTTTTCACCCGCCGTTTTCTCAACCGGAATCGGTTCGCCAGTGACCATGGATTCATCAACATTACTTTCGCCATCTTCAACAGTACCATCCACCGGCACTTTCTCTCCGGGCCGTACACGCAGGATGTCACCCGGCTGAACCTGTTCCAATGGGATGTCTTCTTCGCTACCATCGTCACGAACAATGCGGGCAGTGTTGGGCGCCAGACCCAGCAACGCCTTAATCGCGGCATTAGTGCTGCTGCGCGCGCGCAACTCCAGCACCTGCCCCAGCAAAACCAGTGTCGTGATCACGGCAGCGGCTTCGAAATAAACCGGTATGACGCCCATGTCATTTTTTACCGAAGCCGGAAAAATTTCCGGGAATAGCACACCGATCATGCTGTAAACCCAGGCCACGCCCACACCCAGTGCGATCAAGGTAAACATGTTCAGGTTCCAGGTTTTCACCGACTGCCAGCCGCGCACAAAGAATGGCCAACCACCCCATAACACCACCGGCGTCGCCAGCACAAGCTCAAACCACTGGCGGTAGCGTGGGTTGATGATTTCTGCCATGGCTTCAGGCCAGAATTCGGCTGCCATCGCACTGATGAAAACAGGGATGGCCAATATGGCGCTCACCCAGAATCGCCGCGTCATATCATCGAGCTCACTGGTATCTTCTTCCAGCGCTACGGTCCGCGGCTCCAGCGCCATGCCACATTTTGGACAACTACCTGGATGATCCTGCACAATCTCGGGGTGCATCGGGCAGGTGTATTCCGTTTTCGTCGCAACCACCGCGGCCGATTCAGGTTCTAGCGCCATACCACACCTGGGGCAGCTTCCCGGCCCTTTTTGACGGACATCAGGATGCATCGGGCAAGTATAGATCACGTCACTGTCAGTCGCTGCGACTGCGGCAGAACCATGATCATAAGAAGCATGCTCCCCATGGCAACAACTATGCCCCGTGTCTTCCGTTTCTTTTTTACTGGCGAGATAGTTTTCAGGATCCGCCTGAAATTTATCCTGACAACTTTGGCTGCAAAAATAATACGGCTCATCCTTGTAGACGAACCGATACTTACTTTCTTTAGACACCTGCATCCCGCAAACGGGGTCTTGCAGCGGCTCTTGATGCTTATGTTCCATCTTTATGCTCCTGTATTGTTTACTATTTGGTTTTATGGAGTGTAGAACCTGTAACCAAGACACAGGTCAAGAGGAATTCTGAACGGCAACACAACAATGTTGTTTTCATAGTTTAAATATAGTCGCACACGTAAAATAATATTGTTTTTTATCATCTTGACAACCTTGGCATTGCACCCCGCCATAACCCATTGCCGATACAAACATTCACCTTGACCTGGTTGATAATGTTTCTGCCTTCATTCATGCATCTGTCCTGACACATGGTCTTCTTTACTTATCCGCCCAGCGCCAGCCCTGAATTTCAGGCATGTCCTCACCGTAGTGTGAAATGTATTCCCGGTGCTCAATCAACCTGTCGCGAGCCCATTGTTTCAGATAGGCGGCTTTTGCACCCAGCCCGGGTACGCGATCGATTACATCGCTCACCAGATGAAACCGGTCAAGGTCGTTGAGTACCGCCATATCAAAGGGTGTTGTAGTCGTACCTTCTTCCTTGTAACCACGCACGTGCAACTGGTGATGGCAGGTGCGCCGGTAAGTCAATCGGTGAATCAGCCAGGGGTATCCGTGATAGGTAAATATTATCGGCGTGTCAGTAGTGAAGAGCGTGTCAAAATCCCTGTCCGGTAAACCATGCGGATGCTCGCTTTGTGGTTGCAATGTCATCAGATCCACCACGTTAATGACCCTGATTTTCAAATCGGGACAATGCTGTCGCAGGATATCCACTGCCGCCAGGGTTTCAATCGTTGGCACATCACCGGCGGCAGCCATGATCACATCAGGTTCACTGCCCTGATCGTTACTGGCCCATGCCCAGATACCGATACCGGCAGTACAGTGTTTGACCGCCGCATCCATATCCAGCCACTGGGGTTCCGGTTGCTTGCCCGCGACGATAACGTTGACCAGGTTGCGGCTGCGCAAACACTTATCGGTGACATAGAGCAGGCAGTTTGCATCCGGCGGCAGATAGACGCGAATAACGTCCGCCTTTTTATTGACAACATGATCAATAAACCCCGGGTCCTGATGCGAAAACCCGTTGTGATCCTGCCGCCAGACATGCGAGGTCAGCAGGTAATTGAGCGAAGCAATGTCACGCCGCCAGGGAATCTCCTGGCTGGTCACCTTGAGCCATTTGGCATGCTGGTTAAACATGGAATCGATAATATGAATAAAAGCTTCGTAGCAGGAGAACAGCCCATGACGGCCAGTCAACAGATAACCTTCCAGCCAGCCCTGACAGGTATGCTCACTGAGAATTTCCATGACCCTGCCATCCGCCGAAAGATGATCGTCCTCGGGCAGCCTGTCAGCCACCCAGGTGCGCGCCGTGACTTCGAACAGGGCGCCGAGACGGTTGGAGGCCGTTTCGTCGGGACCGAACACGCGGAAGTTGCGGCAGGCAAGATTACGCTGCATGACATCGCGCAGGAAAGTACCCATTACGCGGGTAGCCTCGCCGGTTACAGCACCGGGTTTGGGTACGGCCACGGCGTAATCTCGAAAATCGGGTAGATGAAGTGGTTTGAGTAACAGACCCCCATTGGCATGTGGATTGGCCCCCATGCGCCGCTCGCCGGTGGGCGCCAGTGCTGCCAGCTCTGGAACCAGCGTACCGTTTTCATCGAACAGTTCATCCGGCCGGTAACTTTTCATCCAGTCTTCCAGCAGCTTGAGGTGTTGCGGTTTTTCCGCCAGCTGTGCAAACGGCACCTGGTGCGAGCGCCAGTAGCCTTCGGTCTTGAGCCCGTCCACTTCTCTGGGACCCGTCCAGCCCTTGGGGGTCCGCAGAATGATCATTGGCCAACGCGGCCGTACCGTAACGCCTTTTTCACGCGCTTCGTGCTGGATGGATTTGATCCGGCCGATCACTGTATCAAGGGTGGCGGCCATCTGCTGGTGCATCACTGCAGGGTCAGAACCCTCGACAAACCAGGGCTCATAACCGTAACCCGTGAACAGCTTCTCCAATTCATCATGACTGATGCGCGCCAGCACGGCGGGGTTGGCAATCTTGTAGCCGTTGAGATGTAGAACGGGCAACACAGCGCCATCGCACACAGGGTTGAGAAACTTGTTGGAATGCCAGGCTGTTGCCAGCGGTCCGGTTTCAGCTTCGCCATCGCCGACCACACAACAGGCAATCAGGTCCGGGTTGTCGAACACAGCGCCGAAAGCATGCGATACGGAATAACCCAGCTCACCACCTTCATGAATCGAACCCGGTGTCTCGGGAGCGACGTGACTGGGAATACCGCCGGGAAATGAAAACTGTTTGAACAGGCGACACATACCCTCAGTGGTTTGTGGCACATCATGGTAATATTCGCTATAGGTTCCTTCCAGCCAGCTATTTGCAACCAGGCCCGGCCCACCGTGTCCCGGCCCGGTAATATAGATCATGTTCAGTCCATGCGCCTTGATCAGGCGATTCATGTGCACATAAATAAAGTTCAGCCCCGGTGTGGTCCCCCAGTGACCCAGCAATCGTGTTTTCACATGATCGAGCGTCAGCGGCTCCTGCAGTAACGGGTTGTCACTCAAATAGATCTGTCCCACGGAAAGATAATTGGCGGCACGCCACCAGGCATTGATGTTTTGCAACGCTTCAGAGGAAAGCGGATTTTCCTGAGTGCTTAAATTCAATGTGTTTTCCGACATGTTGCCCTCCATACAGGCTAACGATTTCTCTCTTCAATAACACGAATGGCTTCCCCGGCTAAAACAGCGCCCTCATCCACGGCGATCACCCGTATTTCGGTCTGGCTTTCAGGCGTACTGATGCGCCCTTCCATTCCCTTGGTCGCGCTATTGCGACCGCCATCGAGCTCAATTCCCAGCCACTCCATGCCCGCAAGTATTTTCTCCCGTATCAGGGCACTGTTTTCACCTACGCCGCCGCCGAACAGGATGGCATTAGCACCACCCAGGACCGTG
>DTYI01000073.1 GCA_012961935.1 Thiotrichales bacterium
TCGCTGCTTTGTTCAGCCAATGTTGCGGTGCTAACCATGCAGACTAGAACGAGCAATAATAAAGCTGGAATGTTTTTCAGGCGTGACAGCCAGAGCCGTTTTAAGTGCTTATTTGTGGCAGTGTTCATGAAGGTTGCTAATCCAGTTGGCATAATTGTAAAGAAACCCAGTCGGCAAGATAGTCCATTTGCCGACTGCTAGATATGACAAATATCAATCAGAACCTGACTTCAGCAAACGCAGCCTGTTTAGGATTGCGTAAATCGTCCGTGAGCACCTTATCAAGCTGCGTCACCAGCTTGGGCAGCAACAGATTGTAAAGTAATTCGGCCCGTACCACTTTGATTCCAGATGCAGGAATTTGATAGCTTAATGACTTCTCTGTATTAGGTTCCAGGCGAGTATCCGAAAGCACTTTTTTAGCCTTGGGTGGCATGGCGGGTTTGCCTTCATCGTCACCGAGTGTGTAAACGAACATTGCCTTTGGATCTTCTTTCATGGGGTGTGTTTTGTAGTTTTGCCAGACCACATTACCGCCATCATCGTAGGCGGTCAGTTTAAGATAGACATTTCGGAATGGAGCGCCTGTCGGGAACTTGTGAGGAAGCTTGTTGAGAATCTTCACGGTTGCCTGATACTGGCCATCTTTTTTGGAAACATTTAAATCCATGATGACTGCACGCCGAACCATGTCTTCGGTATGGCCGCCTGCCATGCTGTGATCAGCGTGGCCATTAACAGTCGCCATGTGGCAGGATTGACAGGAAGTGAAGACTTTGCTGTCTGCAATCTCAGTGCCGGTCGCGCACAGCGGGACACCGTGGAAGTTGTTGCGGCGGTCGTGACAACCCATGCAGACATCATTGGATTTAAGCAGGGCGGAATTCCCGCCTTCCATCGGGAAAGGGTGAAAACCAGGTGTGGTAACAGATGCACCTTCAGGTTTTTCAGCCGTAGAATAATTTTTGCCCGAAGGTGCTTGCAGGGCTGTGGTGGAGTTCTCGTATGCGGCCTGGCCCAGACGTAATTTCCCATTCGGCTTCGTTGTGCCCTTGAATTTGGTTAGGGTATGGCAGAAAACGCAGTTAACACCTTCATTAAATGCGATTTTGGAATCCAGCTTGGTTTTTTTCCGAATCGCTGCGTTGGGTGCGTGACAGCGCAGGCAGACCGGGAATTTTCCCTTCTTGGTGACGCCCTCCTGTTTGGGGTCGCCAACAACCTTGCGGTAGAAAGCACCATGGATAGGGTCGACCAATGCTGAGCTTTGTGCGTGCATGGAGCCTTTCCATTCGGCATAGATCTCTTTGTGACAACTACCGCATACTTCGGCCGAGACCTCATGGGGAGCGCCGGCTTTAATGCTCGTTTTGCCTGGATCTGGATTGGCCTGCGAAGAGAGGGGTAAAGAAAGCAATAAAATCGTGGGCAACAAAGATTTGTATAAGACGTGAGATAATTGACGCATTGATAGTCTCCTCTGGTTTTTATTAGCTGCGGGTAGACCGCTGCAGTTTGAGTGCCTTTTATCTTTTTTATTATTTCTCGGCAACAATTTTTATAGAGAGAAAATTAGCATAGTTTGTGAAGAATTATCTTAATCCATGTTAATAATCAATTACTTTTGGGTGATGAATTAACTGGTTTGTGTGCCTCCAATGCCCAGCCCTCTGATACCTTTATCGAAGTTCTTTAGCAGTTCGGGGATTTCGATTGCCTGAACCTGGTCTGAAATCCATTTGCTGTCTTTTTCACCCATTGCCTCAGTGATTTTGTTGCCTAGATAAAGCGTGAAATTAAATCCAGGTTTTCCATCGCTGAAACTGAACTCGGAATAATCTTCCATGCGTTGATTCATCTTCTCAATGAAGGGGCTACGATAATCGCCCGGGCCGTGAAAGTCGCGCGCGTTGTCCTGTACATGGTCCGCAATCTTTTTTGCAAAAGCGTTGATAAAAATTGCGCGGTCCTGATCATTCATCGTTTCATGCACCATGCGGTCAGTGAGGTGAATAATAAAGGCCATGATCTCTTCAATGACTTCCAGGCGCTGGGCTTGCGTGGTTGTTTCAAAACCCTCGTTTTCCAGATTGAGCAAGGTGTTCATGCCGATACGCCAGCTGATGAACGCCAGCGCCTGTGCAGTTTCTTCTGCCGAAACATCTCGTTCCTTTTTATTCCAGGTCGCTTTAATCCGCATATTTTTCCAGTCTTTTAGTGGGTATGATACGGGTATAGTAATCTCCCACAAGACAAAAGCAATTCACTCGCTAAAACTTATGGTTTTACCATGACGCCTGAATTTTCCAGCTTGCAAAAGGCCGTGCAGCACAATTGCCACATTACAGATGCGGCGAATGCAGAAAACTACACACTGTGCATTTATCTACTGAAAATGCGTGAATACTTTCGTTGGGAGCAGGGCTATGGGCTGGTTGATTCGCTACCGAGCGATGCGCTGGGAAATTGGGTAAGTGAAAGAGAATCGCTCTGGGATGAGCTGGATGCGCAGACGTTCAACCCGCTCCAGATTGACGCGGATGAATTTGACCCTTTTGATAATGCCGCCATCAATCAGCACCTGAATGAACAGGGCCTGGTTTATTCAGCCGGGCTGGGCATGCAGTGCAAGCCCAATTTTTTTCTCGGCAAACTGGAACAAATTGAAGAACAGGACGGATTTCGTTTGCTGGTTTCGTCAACAGAATATGCACGCGGTCTGGTTGCACCACCCGCCGTTTCACTAGGCAACACCATCGTTATTCGCCGCGAGGCTTTGCAGCATTATCTCTGGGGCAGGGTAGAGGAGTGGCGCTGGAAAAGTTATGACAACCCGGTCGGCAAAGCCATCGCCTGTTACCCGTTTGAATCTGACCCGAAGCAAGCACTGGATATGATGACAGCGGCGGAAATGCAAACTGTGCGCCTGCACGAGATTGGTGAAATAAAAGCTGGCGAATTGCTGGGTGATGACTGGAACAAAATGCTGTTGCTATTACCGCGATCAAAAGCAGAATTTATGGTGCGGACAGTGCGCGACAATCTGGCCGATGCGATTTCAACTTTGCCTGATCTCCTGCAAAGTAATGATCCTGCCCGGCTGCATTTTTATTTCGGTAGCCTGAGCGCGATGCGCAAGGAAATGTCACCTGCGCTGATGCAGGCGTATCAGCATTGGTCAGAAAAGAATAGTCTGAAATTACTAAACAAAGAAGTCGAACGCAGCCAGACGCACTGGCGCGAAGTGGCGCAAGAGACGTTAAACGTATTCCACTCAACCGACGAGGCATCCCTGCCGGGAAAACTCCAGCAGTTGCTAGAAACCTGCACAATGTAAGACAATAGCCGTCTGAGAAAATACCGGCAAGTCAAAATGCAAACAGCCCGCGTGCCGCTGCGCACAATTCACGAAGTCAAACCCAATACCTTTATTTATGAACAGCACAATGCGCTGAGTGAAACATTGTGCAAAGAAATGATCGACCGTTTTGAAGCGCAATCTGACGAACAATACGAAGGCCGGATCGGGCAGACGATTAATAAAGACCAGTCCGTGAAAAAAACCACGGACATTGTCGTCAGCGGCAAACCGCACTGGAAAGATATTGACCACGCACTGTTCCAGTCACTGGGTCGCGCCATCGTAGAATTCCGTGAATCATTTCCCTACTTCAAAGGCCCGTTCAAAGACATGGGCTACGGAATCCAGCGTTACCTGCCGGGCGAATATTATCACTGGCATATCGACGGCGGCAGCCACGACTTCAGCCAGCGGCAATTAGTCGCGCTCTGGTATCTAAACGACGTCCCCGGCCCCGGCGGCGAAACCGAATTTTTATTTCAGGACATCAAAGTAAAACCCGAAACCGGCAAACTGGTTTTATTTCCGCCATTCTGGACGCATGAACACCGTGCGGTGACTCTTAACGAGGGGGTGAAATATATTGCGACGACCTGGGTGGTTTTTGCCTGATGCTTTGCGATAACGTTGATGACTTATTTGATATTTATTGGGTTATACACCAGGACAGATGTCTAGTAACAAGCTAGAGATTTAAAAATGAAAAAGGAGGGTTCATGTTTTTCACATTACTGTTCGTAACATTCGCACTATCGATAGCTGTTTCATTTGGTGTTGTTAAAACATTCGATAAACCAATTGCAGCCATCTTTAACCGCATCATAAAAGATGAAATAAGTAAGACATGGGAAAAATATATTAAATTTGCAGCTTATGTTGTTGGTATTTCTGGTGGCGTGAGAATTTACCAATTAGAACGGTATATTAGCGCGCCGCATAAAGACACCGAAGTTTTGATTCTAAATTCTGAAAGATGGACGCTTGAGGTATACCGCACAATAATTGAAACATTACAGAGCCTGGCCTGGATGTACTTAGTTGTTTTTGTGTTTTCATTAGTCGCTTATGTAATTGTAAAAGGGTTTGAATTAAAACACTCAAGCAATGGTAAAAAAACTGATTAGCAGTTCTAACAATGCGCTTTCAGAGGAAGCTTACGCACTACACAAGCAATTACCGCTTTTACCTACCGGTAATTTGCGGTGTGTTTTATAGACGACTTCAAAAGGATTTATAGTTTTAGGTGCTGTTTTTGCCAATAATCAGTTCTGTGTTAACTCAGTTCATGCAGCAGCATATCGCCGCTGGTATCCATTTTTATCTGGCTGGTGCCGGGCATGCGGCTGAGGATGTAACCGGCCATCATTTCGCCGAGTTGTTTTCGGTCATGGTGCAAGGCTGTGAGTAGTTTATCGGCAGCGATCTGGCAGCGTTGAACGGTGTTGGGCTTTTCTACCCAGGTGCGGCTCATTTGGTAGCCTTTGTCCAGGTCGGCATCGAGTTTTTTGAAGTATTCTTCGCCTTCCGCAAGGATAAATTCGGGGACTGTGATATTAAAGATCTGTTCGTCGTAGATAATTTTTAGCATCATGTTTGTGTCCGGGAATGTTAGTTGATTACGCGTACGGAAAATACCTCATCTATCCAGATGAGTCTATTTTTAAATAGCCTCGTCATGTCAGGTTGTTCGGTCAACAAAGCCTGTTTCTGAAAACCATTTAGAATCAAGTTTATCTGGCGTCTTGCGGAA
>DTYI01000074.1 GCA_012961935.1 Thiotrichales bacterium
CTATTGCGAAGATTCGCAACGCAGTACCCGGAAATTTTAGCAGTAAGATGCTCATTCATGAATTGATCAGAGGTTCCTTAACCGAGTGTTTCTAGTCTGATGCGTGTCACTTTATCTGCAACAGACTGGAGCGCTTCGATTTGTTGTAACGCCTTGATCATCGCCGCTTCCTGCACACGATTGGTCAGCAGAATAATTTCAGCCTTGTCGACCCCTTCGCGGGGTTCTTTTTGCAGGAAAGCTTCAATGCTGATTTCCAGGTCACCCAGTATGCGCGTAATATCCGCCAGCACACCGGGACGGTCGTCAGCCTGCAAGCGCAAATAGTAGGCAGTTTCAATTTCCTCAATCGGCATCACCCATAAGTCACTCAGCTGGTCAGGCTGGAAAGCAAGATGCGGTACGCGATTGTTCGGGTCAGCCGTCAAGGTGCGGGTCACGTCTACCAGGTCGGCCACCACTGCCGAGGCGGTAGGCGTATCCCCTGCTCCCGCGCCATAGTAAAGTGTCGGGCCGACTGCATCGCCCTGCACCAGCACTGCATTCATCACGCCGTCGACGTTTGCAATCAAGCGGCGATGTGGAATCAAAGTGGGGTGAACGCGCATTTCTACACCACGCACTGTCCGGCGCGCAACACCCAGGTGTTTAATCCGGTAACCCAGTTCACTCGCGTAAGCCACGTCTTCTGCTGTAATTTTTGTGATGCCTTCGGTGTAGGCCTTTTCAAATTGCAGCGGTATACCGAAAGCCAGCGAAGCCAGAATCGTCAGTTTATGCGCCGCGTCGATGCCTTCAACATCAAACGTTGGATCGGCCTCCGCATACCCCAGTTCCTGCGCTTCCTTGAGCACATCATCAAAATCACGGCCCTTGTCGCGCATTTCGGTAAGGATGAAATTGCCGGTACCATTAATGATACCGGCGAGCCATTCTATGCGATTGCCCGCCAGGCCTTCACGAATTGCCTTGATGATCGGGATGCCACCTGCCACGGCCGCTTCAAATGCAACCATGACGCCTTTTTTCTGTGCGGCGGCAAATATCTCGTTGCCGTGCAGAGCAATCAGCGCCTTGTTTGCAGTGACCACGTGCTTGCCATTTTCAATCGCGGCCAGCACCAGTTCTTTGGCCGGGCTGTAACCGCCAATCAGCTCAACAACGATTTCGATATCAGGATCGTTGACGACTTCAAACGCATCAGTCGTTAAGCGCGCATGATCGAGTCCGACTTTTTTCGCCTGCTCCAGATCCAGCGTGGCGGCAAAATCAATTTCGATACCACGACCAGCACGGCGCGCAATTTCCTCTGCGTTTTGTTTTAAAACGGTGGCCGTTCCGCCACCAACTGTTCCGGTTCCTAACAAACCAACTTTGACAGGTTTCAAGCACTTGCTCCTTCTGAGGGTCTGTTGACAGACCCTGATTCGTCCAGCAAACCATCGTTGCGGAACATTTGACGAATGCCGCGAATCGCCTGCCGGGTTCGGTGTTCATTTTCAATCAGGCTGAAGCGAACATGGTCGTCACCGTACTGACCAAAACCGACGCCGGGTGAAACGGCGACTTTAGCATCTGTCAGGAGTTTTTTCGAAAATTCCAGCGAACCCATTTCTTTATAGGGTTCGGGAATAGGCGCCCAGATAAACATGGTTGCCTTCGGACGCTCGACCAGCCAGCCTACAGAATTGAGGCCATCACATAAAACATTGCGGCGGCGAAGATACATCTCACGGATATCATCAACACAGGACTGGTCGCCATCCAGTGCCGCAATAGAAGCCACCTGAATCGGCGTGAACATGCCATAGTCCAGATATGATTTTATGCGAGCCAGTGCAGCGACCAGCGTTGGGTTTCCGCACATAAAACCAACCCGCCAGCCTGGCATGTTGTAGGTTTTCGATAACGAGTAAAACTCTACCGCAATGTCTTTCGCACCAGGCACTTGCAAAATTGATGGCGCCTTGTAGCCGTCAAAAACAATTTCAGCGTAGGCAATATCATGCACCACATAAATATTATGTTTGCGCGCTACTTCGATGACCCGCTCAAAGAAATCCAGTTCCACACACTGGGTCGTCGGGTTGCCGGGAAAATTCATGATCAGCATTTTCGGCTGCGGCCAGGAATCGATGAAGGCTTTTTCCAGTTCGTCGAAAAAATCTGTGTCTGGCGTCAACGGCACGTGTCGGACATCTGCACCCGCGATCACACAGCCATAAGGATGAATCGGATACGCTGGATTGGGCACCAGCACGGCATCGCCTGGGCCGAGCGTCGCCAGCAGCAGATGCGCCAGGCCTTCCTTTGAGCCTATTGTTACGATGGCTTCGGTCTCCGGGTCGATATCCACATCGTACTCACGCTTGTACCAGTTGGAGATTGCGCGGCGTAAACGCGGTATGCCCCGTGACATGGAGTAGCGATGTGTATCACCTCTTTGCGTCGCCTCGATCAGCTTGTCCACAATATGCTGGGGTGTGGGTTGATCCGGATTGCCCATACCAAAATCAATAATATCTTCCCCATTCGCTCGTGCCGCTGCCTTTAATTCATTGACGATATTAAAGACATATGGCGGCAGCCGCTTAATTCGTTGGAATTCGTGCACAGGTTTATCCGGTAATGCTCACAAAGAACATGACTGTAACTGCAGCGTCCTTGTCCGTCAATGCTCTAAGCGTGGCTACTGAAGCTGTTGTTTTGATATCAACAAGTTAATCTGACCCTGTCATTCTGATTGAGTCTCATAGATATAAGAGTCTATATAATTACAAAACCCCGTTTGGAGTGTCTGTGTTTTTAATAGCCACTTTTCAGAATCCAAATGATTAACTTCTACCTTTGGCAAGATATACATGATCGTCAGCCGCCTTTCTTTACGATGCAAAGAAGCTTGTATTTGGTTCAGGACACCTTTTAACACCTCGCCAAGAAATGGGTTAAACATAAATATATGTGTGACATCATCAGGAACGGAAAATGTCCGTGCATCAGTTGTGACAATCTCTACTTCCTGAGCAGTTAGGTTCTTACTTGCTCCATGAACATGTTGGCGCGCTACAGCACTCATAACTGGAGAAAGTTCAACTCCGATAACCTTCTTAAATGGATACAAAGCAGCTAGAATAACTGCCCGGCCTTTACCACATCCATAATCGAGAAAAACGGACTCATTTGGAATCACATCTATGTGATCCATGATGATGTCAAAGCAAAGGTAATCAACCGGCTCGTACCCATTATTATCCCCCTCATCAGGCTGTACGATTCCCAAGTCTAATTCACCAGTTCGCAATCCCAAACGCCATTCTCTCCATCGCCTGGTTAATTGATACGTTAACCAGTGGAGAGCACCAATGGGTCCATATTCCTGAGTTTTAGAAACAATTTTGGCTGGCAAGTGGAATATTTTTCTGACCCCAGGGACCTTTTCAAACACTAGCAACACCCTCTCTGCTTGATGAAATGATTAGCTTTGGCCTGAAATGATATATTCAAAGCAGTTACAATAATCCATTCCTTCTCTAGATGGAAGAGACTTTCAAGGACCAAACTTGATCTGGACGAATATAGGTGACTCTAGCCATGACCACCCCATTCGTCAATGCATGTACTTGAAAACTCTGGTTTATGCGTACAGGATTAGGTTATGAAAATAACAGAAGATAAAAATTCTGCAGGCTATATTATTACTGGCTATGGCGACGGCTTTATATCAGTCAATGAAGTGATTTATCAACAAAGCCTGATTATTACGCCAGAGAAGCTGGTAACAGACTGGGTAGCCACTGCACCAGAAGATCTGACGCTGAAAAATCTTCAACAATTAAAAAGCTGGGATCCAGAAATTGTTATCATCGGCACAGGAAAAAAGCAGGTATTCCCGGAGCCAGAAGTCATGTTCTGGTTTTCAAGTCAGGGTGTGGGATACGAGGTAATGGACACCGCAGCAGCTTGTCGCACAGTCAGTATCTTGATGTCAGAAAATAGAACCGTGGTTGCAGCACTCTTGCCGCCCTGATTCAGGTCAGCAGCACATCGCCAGATAAACCTCGAGATTCCAGAATCTGACGTAAACGCCTCAGCGCGTCCATCTGAATCTGGCGTACACGTTCACGCGTGACTCCCAGTTCGGCCCCAACCTGTTCCAGTGTTGAACGTTGATAGCCGTGCAATCCAAAGCGCCGGACAATTACTTCACGCTGTTTTTCATCCAGCTCATCAAGCCAGGTATCGACAGATTGAATAATGTCATTGTCCTGCACCAGGCCATCAGGCTCTTCGCTACCCTCATCAGGAATCATCTCCATCACAGGCCGGTCATTTTCTCTGCCTACCGGTAAATCGAGCGACGTAACCCGTTCAGATAAATCCAGCATTTTTTCAACACTCTCAAGCGGCTTACCTAATTCTTTAGCGACTTCTTCCACTGTAGGTTCGCGGTCCAGTTCCTGCATTAATCGACGCGCAGCGCGAAGATAGCTATTCAGCTCTTTGATAACATGAATCGGCAAACGAATCGTGCGGGTCTGGTTCATAATGGCGCGTTCAATGGTTTGCCTGATCCACCAGGTTGCATAAGTTGAAAAACGAAAACCACGTTCAGGGTCAAATTTTTCTACCGCACGTATCAAACCAAGATTCCCTTCTTCGATTAAATCAAGCAGTGCCAGACCTCGGTTCATATAGCGGCGTGCAATCTTCACAACCAGCCGCAGATTACAGGTAATCATTTTCTTGCGGCCTGTTTCATCACCATCACGCGCAAGACGGCCATATTTGACTTCTTCTTCGGGCGTTAAAAGTGGGGAAAATTCGATTTCTTTGAGATACAGACGAGTTGCATCCAGTTCTCCTTTGGAAACTCTGGACTTTGGCCTGGGTGCAAGCTCTGTGTCTGTTTTATTGTTTTGCATGGGTACCGAGTAAACCATTGCATTCCTCCCTGGACGTTCGGATCAAATCCAAACTGCACGCTGTAATTAATCCTGACAATCAGTTTACAGAATTTTATAATTATTGAAAGTGTTTTTTTAACCGCCTATTTGTGAAAAATTTACGCCATCGTGCAAAAAAATATTTTCAAAGATCACTTCTCGAAACAGGCAGATAGCTACCAGGCTTATCGGCCAACCTATCCAGGTGAATTATTTAAATATCTCACATCGGTTGCACCATCAAACCGATTAGCCTGGGACTGCGCAACCGGATCAGGCCAGGCAGCGTTAGCACTTGCTTATTTTTACGATCAGATCATCGCGACAGATGCAAGCGAAACACAGATGAGAAATACAACCCAGCATGAAAAAATAGATTATATTATTGCTACCGCAGAAAATTCCAATATCAAAAACAATTCCGTTGATTTAATAACAATTGCCCAGGCATTGCACTGGTTCGAAACAGACGTATTTTTTACTGAGGCAAAACGTGTTTTGAAAAACAACGGCATCATCGCTGCATGGACTTACAACCTTTTCCGTTTAGAACCAGAAATAAACAGCATTATTGACCACTTTGATCAAAACATAATTGGTGAGTTTTGGCCAGACGAAAGAAAGTTAGTTGACAATGGCTATGCTTCAATTGAATTTCCATTTAAACGAATTAAAGCACCCAGGTTTAAAATGACAACACGCTGGTCGCTTCCACATGTTCTCGGCTATCTGGAAACCTGGTCCGCGGTACAGCGATATAAAGAAATTAATAATTTAAATCCATTAGAAACTATTACTGAAGATTTATCTTTAGCCTGGGGAGATCCACAAATAAAAAAAGAAATAGACTGGCCGTTAACACTTATTGCCGGGCGGCATAAAACAAACAAGCCCTAAACCAGTTCCCAGATGACATATTTAATAATAGGTGGCACTTCCTTGTGCCATGGGGAGACAAATCGTGTTTCTTCCAGAAATTAATTTATCATCATTAAGCCTGACTGTAATTTACATATTCACACCATCACCGTCCCATATAAAGCTACCCATGAGAACATTTCCACCAAGATAAAGTGTGCGCGAAACTTCAAGTGACTCCATGTCAATTTCAAAAAACACACCATCATGGCTTGCAGCGCTGTAGAAGTATTTCATGTCCAGGCTGACACCTGAGGTATGCGCCTGTGACTTGTAATCAGGTGATGCAGAATTAGCGACTTCGATATTCTTCAGCCAGCTGTGATCTGTGGTGTCTATCACCGTCATATAGGTATCATTATGATTGGTCACAAATGCGAGATTACGCATCGGTGCAAAAGTTGTGTGGCCAGACCCGGCACCTGTTTCAATCATGGTTACGACGCTCATTGAATCTTTATTGACGACAAAAACATGTCCTTCAGCAGAACCAATATAAATGTGAATACCATCGGGGTGAAAGTCTGCGTGATGGGCACCCATTACAGCAGGGTCAAGTAATTCAGGGTCATAATCGCTGAGGATCACTTCACCGGTTTTCACCATCTTTTTCCCCCGCATTTTAAACCGTAAAATTGACGGTGAAATGCGCTCTTTCTGGTTGCCTTCGACGACTGCATAAAAAATGTCATCATCTTTTTCCAAAGGCGATTGAAAGATATGATGAACTGAAGTTGGAACAGCAAGGACTGAAAGCAAATCACCTTTAGGGTTCCATAACTGAATCTGACGCGCAGCCCGATCAAGCATAAAGAAGCGATGATCATCCACCCAGAGCGGATGACCTGTTGCCAGTGAACCACCAAAGTCATGTGGTTCAGAAAGCTCATCATAACCGACGACCCTGGCTACCTTGTCACGATCAACACGGATGATACTGGTCATTGCTTTATCACCTCCGGAGACTAAAGAAAGTCCGGTATCCGCATTGAAGTTTGTAGAACGAGGTTTGTGTTTAAGTTGAATCTGGCCGATGTTTTCAATATTGTGATTGTCCACTACCGTCAAAGATTCCGTTTTACGCGTCAACGCGTAAGCTTTGGATGCTCCCTGTTGATCGATACCATATGGCCCATCTCCAGTATCCTCAACGGTCTTCACCAGTGCCATATTATCAACGTCGATAATAAAAATCCGGTTAGAATCCCAGTCACCGTAATACGCCAGGTTTTTAACTCCATAAATGTTATCACTTACATATGCATCCTGATTCACATAACCGGGATTTCGATAATGGGGGCCCGGACCTTTGTGCCCATTTGCAGCTTGCACATCGACAGTCGTAAAAACGATTGCAGTCGATAAGGCTAACCAGCTGAAATATTTTATGTGCGCAAAAGATAGACGATGTTCAATTTGAACTTGAGATTTATTTTGCATAGAAATGCTCCTGAAGATTGTGTAGATGAATGAATGGAAAAACGTCAGCCTGTACTGTTTTAAGACTTGCCGGGTTTTATTGCCAGCAGATAAATCACAACAGCTGGAATGGCTAGATTGGTCACAATTCCAGCAATCGTTAGCACATCGAAATACATTTTCTGTCCTCCTCAATATTGAGAGATTGAAGGTTGATGAAATGTATTGTGGAGAAAAGGTGTTGCCGAAGTGTTTCCAGGTGATGTGTAATTGTTACAAGATATTTCTAAGGTGTGCTGCTGGTTCTCGAAGCAACGATGAAGTGCGCTGCTACTGCTTTGGTGAAACTGGAATAATTAGAACCGCCTGGATGCCTCCTTGCTCCCGCTGAAGCAGTTTCACCGACCAGCCGTGCGCTGTACAAAGCTGCTGCACAATCGCCAGCCCAAGACCACTCCCGCCTGTGTTGCGGCTTCTGGATGTTTCGATTCGATGAAAGGGCCGGAACACTGCTTCCAACTGTTCTTTTGGAATACCGGGGCCACTGTCAGAAATAGTTACCTTTGCCTCCAAAGCCCCACATTCACATGTCACTGTAATGGGTGAATTTTCGCCGTAACGGACTGCATTTTCGATTAAATTAGTCAGGACTCGCCGGAGCGCAGCTGCATTTTCTACTAATATGCAAGAATCAGAACAGTTTTCCCTAATATTGACAGACTCATGATCATAGTCGGCAAGGATTTCACCAAGCAGCGATATTAAATCTACTTCTTCCTGTTTCGCCGGTTTATGTGCGGCATCCAGCCCTCTGGAAAACTCAAGCGTGCGCCCGATCAGCTCATCCATCTCATTCAAGTCTTTTTCCAGCCGAGCAATCAATTCTAGATCATAGTTGTTTGAAAGCATTTCCACAGCCAGACGCATACGTGCTATCGGGGTACGAAGGTCATGAGAAATTCCTGCAAGCAAGGTATTACGGTTATCCATTAATTCGTGAATTTGCCGCATCATCTGATTAAACCGGCTTGTCAAAGTAACGATTTCTTGTGGGCCTTTTTCCGGCAGGGGCTCCAGTTTGTTTCCCATCCCAAAACACAAAGCTGCATTTGAAAGCCGTTCCAATGGCCGGTTAAGTTTGCGCACCAGCAACAAACTTGTCAGCAGCGTTACAACCGCCAAACCTGCCAGTAACCACACCGCCACCAGTGGAGGCTGTACACCGATCCGTTCGTGTGGAAACCTGAACCGTAGTTCATGCCCCCCCATAGGTATATCAACCCACAGCCACAATTCATCGTTCAGGCGGGTTTTAATCGGCACTGGCGTACCCAGCCGCGCAGACAGCGCCTCTTCCAGAAAACGCATATACGGGGTTTCCAGTGGGTGGCGATCCAAAGTTTGGTCTGCTTTTTCCGTTAGCGATAAGCCGTGGTATGTAAAGAGTTCTACTTGAAAATCAGGACGGGTATCAGGAGGTAATTCGACCCAGGCCTGCGCGGATAACACCATCAAAGCAGCAAGATCCTCTGCGGCTTGTCTCGCCATGGGAAAAACCAGGTAATAAACGATGATGCTACTGGAAAAAAGCAGGAAAATGAGCACGGCCGCTGCAACGGTTAGCCAGGTACGGGTAAATAACGTGTCTGGACGAATCATCACGATTTATTCGGGGCGATCCCTGCCCTCCGGTGTGAACATGTAACCCGCTCCCCAGATTGTACGAATGTAGTCGGGGTTGCCGGGGTCATCTTCAATTTTGCGGCGCAGACGCGTTACGCGGACGTCGATACTTCGATCAAACGGTGACCGGTCATACCCTTTCAGCAGGTCGACCAGCATGTCACGGCTAAGCACACGATTGGGATGTTCGACCAGCGCTTCCAGCAATTCAAATTCCCCGCCGGTCAAAACGATTTCGTCATCACCGCGATTGAGTGTTCGGTTACTACAGTTGAGGCGGAAATCACCAAAGTTATAAATGTCTGGCGCGTTAGCAATAGTGTCTTGTTGCGTGAGTTGTCGCCGTCGCAATACAGATCGGATTCTTGCCAGCAACTCTCTCGGATTAAATGGCTTGGGCAGATAATCATCTGCACCCACTTCAAGCCCGACAATGCGATCCACATCCTCACCTTTTGCAGAAAGAATAATAATCGGAATAGTACCGTTAGCGCGTAATCGGGATGCGATAGAAAGACCGTCTTCTCCTGGCATCATCAGATCAAGGATAATCAAATCGGGGCTGACGTCCTTCAGTTTCTGATCCATTTCTACGCCATCGGCAGCACAAGACACCTGGTATCCCTGTTCACCAAGATAACGTTCGAGCAGTTCTCGCAGTCCGGGATCATCGTCTACAATTAGCAGGTGTGCGGATTGAGTGTCCATACTATAAAGCTTACCAGATCAATTTTGGTTCACCCTAAATTTTCTTTGTAACACCCAGTTACACAATAAGTTCTGACAGAAACATTTCAGAAACATTTTCTTTATATCATTTAAACATGCCGTGAAAGGCTTTCAACAACACCCCGGAGGTAAGTCATGAACATCCTTAAAAAATCAGTTCCCGTTGGCATGTTAATCATTTTTGCGGGCAGTTTCTCATCTATCCCTGTGCAAGCGAAAGGAATTCCTGATCGTGGTTCGATTCCTTTTGCCGCCTATGATAAAGATAATGATGGTTTTATCAGCGAAGAAGAATTTAATTCCGTTCGTGGAGAACGTATGGAAAAACGCGCTAAAGAAGGCAGACGCATGCGTGGTGCTGCAAGTGCACCCTCCTTTTCAGCATTTGATACAGACGGTGACGGAAAATTAAATAAAGATGAGCTTGCTGCGGGACAAAAAGCGCAACGGGAAAAACGTCGTGGAATGGGTCAGGGTCGCGGAATGGGCAAAGGAATGGGAATGGGCCAGGGTCGCGGAATGGGTAAAGGTATGGGAATGGGAAGAAATATGCCTGCCTTCTCCGAATATAACCTGAATGGAGACGGAAAATTACTTGAAAAAGAGTTTAACGAAGCACGGAGTAAAAGGAGAAGCGAAAGGGCGCAACAGGGCTATCGAATGAAGAACCTTGGCAATGCCCCTTCGTTCGCTGATATTGATACAAATAGTGATGGAGAAATTAGCGCAGATGAATTTGCTAAACACCAGTCTCAACATCGCCAGCAAAGAGCACAATAAAATAATACTGTGCTTGTAAGAATGAGAATGAAATGACAAAAAAATTAATTAAATGGGTAATTCCCGGGCTGATGTTTGCTGCGGATGTGGGCGTTGTTGCAGCAGATGAACTGCATGACAGCATCATTCCTCAGCTCGGGATCGAATCTGATGCCGCAAATAATTCACAAAAAGATGACCAGAACGAATCGAACGATGAAACCGAGGAAGAAAAAAAGGCGGGCGCAAAAAAAACCCGATTTGGAGTCGGGTATGAGTATCGTAGACGCCACCGCGGAGAAAGGATGGAACGTCCCCAAAGTCCTGAACGCCCGCAAAGACCTGACCGACCAGGACGATTTGGCTGGTAATTTAAAGAGATATTAACTATGCAAAAAAATAATTCGTTCCGCTCGTTTCAAAAGCAGAGTCATTTTCTAACGGCCATTGCATCGAGCGTAACGGTATTGGCCATAATGACAATACCCGCTGTGCAGGCTGAGGATGAACCGCAACTTAATTTTTCCATTGGCTATGATTACAGTACAGGTTCATACGGAAATACCAGTGATACTGATATTCACTACATCCCCTTCTCGCTGTCCTACAAAGCTTTTCCCTGGAGCCTGAAACTCACAGTGCCTTATATTCGCATCACCGGCCCGGGTGGCGTGGTTGGCGGTGTTAATGGTGGCGTGGTTATTGGCTCAGGCAGCAACAAAAGGATGACAGAACAGGGCGTGGGCGATGCAGTTGTCAGTACCGCTTATGCCCTGTATGCTTTGTGGGATGGCGGGCCTTTTGTGGATCTCACCGGAAAAATAAAGTTAGCCACGGCTGATGAAGAAAAAGGACTCGGCACCGGTGAAAATGATTATTCACTGCAAATCGATATTGCAAATACTTATGGACAAATCACACCCTTTGCAACCCTGGGATATAAATTCATGGGTGACCCATCCGGCATTGAACTTGATGACATCTGGTTTGGTTCAGTTGGGCTCGATTACAAAATTTCCTCATCCCTGAATAGCGGTGTCAGTCTGGATTTCAGAGAAGCCGCGTTTTCAGGCTCTGAAGACCCGCGAGAAGGTGTTGGCTATTTAAACTGGAAACTCTCTAATAATTTATCCGTAATGAGCTATGGTGTCATCGGGTTTTCTGATGGCAGCCCCGATACCGGAATCGGCTTACAGCTGACCTATCGCCAGTAAGATATTTTAATGATGAAAAGAAGTATCAATGCAATGAGACTCACCCTGAGAACAAGCATTATATTGATTTTAGCGGTGATGCTGACGCCAGTGACCGGGGCTACCGGTCTCGATCTGCACTGGTTGTGGGACGACCGTTGTGCTGATTGTCACGGCCACTCCGGTGCTTTCGCCCGTCAGTTCCTGCGTGTTTCTGGCGATGAGTTGCAAGGGTGGCACCACGTCCACGATCTTCGCCTGTTTCTGCATAACCATTATCTCGCGGGTAAGGAAGTCGATGCGGTTTATAACATGTTATATGCGCAAGCGAGTATTCAGGAAAGGTTTAAAAACGAATGCAGCAACTGTCACGAAAGCGCTTCCAAATTTGTGCGTGACAGGCTAGTGTTTCGCGACGGGGTGCTTTTCAGCCGTATCACAGGTCACCCGGTCCGCGGCTTTCTTGAACATCATAAAAATCTGGAACCAGATGATGTCGATTTTTATACTGAACTTCTAACGCGCATTGCCCACGAAGTCTATCGGCCGTAGTCGCAACCCTGCATTCAATCTTAGCGATGTTCAGACCGGCAGTTAAACAGCCGCGATTCACTTTTTTATCAGTGGATTCAAAATCCATTCAATCATAAAAATAACGTATTAAATTTTTTCGTAACAGACTGAAACAAAATACTGCGGTTTGGAAATAGACAAGAAACAACTGACTGTTAATTTAACAAATAACCAGACGGAATGTCTCCGCTGGAAATATCCTTAAATTACAGGAGCAACATGATGAAACACAGAAAACTTATGACTACATTAATAACCAGCGCCGCGATACTTGGTGCAACCGCTGTGTCGGCAGAAGACGAGACGCAGATCCAGGAACAGTTACAGACTCAGGATCAAATCCACATGACGGATGATGCCGATCAGGATCGCGACCAGTCAAGAGACCGTGTCCGCAAGCACTCAAGAGATCAAGCAAACGCCAGTGATGATTCAGAGCAATCAAAAGAACAGCGTCGTACTCAAAACAGAAATCAATTTCGCAATGGCAAATCAGGCGGCGACCAGGTCGAGAACAGATATCGTAAGCAGGAACGTATCGAGTCCAGGCTAAGAGA
>DTYI01000075.1 GCA_012961935.1 Thiotrichales bacterium
CGAGAAGCGGTCAGACGCAAGGCGCGCGAGCGTAGGACTGGCCGTCGCCAATTCAAGCGAGTGTAACGCAGCGTATGGCCGCTTATCGTCTCGCCCGAAGGGAGCCATCCCAATACGCCAGTTCGGCGTTGCAGTCCTTGAAAAGGGAATGCCATTTCCTGCGGACTGCGCCTTGATCTGACGTATTGGGATGACTCTGAATTTACCATTACCATGCTGAAGGACTACTAGTACATGCGAACGCGGCGATTAATATCTTTAGAGAGACGTTTGTGATTGCGTTTAACAGCAGCCGCTTTTTTGCGTTTACGGATAGCGGTGGGTTTTTCATAAAATTCGCGACGGCGAACTTCGCTCAGTACACCTGCTTTCTCGCAAGTACGCTTGAACCGACGTAAAGTGATATCAAACGGCTCGTTTTCTTTGATCTTAACGAATGGCATATAGCCTCTGGCTCCTGTGAAACTAAGGGCGATGCCCTAAACGTAAAAAGGAACGCGATTATACCGATGCCAGCGGAAATTGCAAAAACCTGTGCCCGGCTGTCACAATATGCTTTTACAGACTGGGTGGCTAAGTGCGCGTTCTGGGTATTGAAAGTTCCTGCGATGAAACCGGCATCGCGATCATGGATAGCGAGCAAGGGTTGGTTGCACACACGGTTTACAGCCAGATTGAACTGCACGCTGAGTATGGTGGTGTCGTACCCGAGCTGGCCTCGCGAGACCATATTCGTAAAACCCTGCCACTGATTCGCTCAACCCTGGATGAAGCGAAAATGAAAGCTGATGAACTGGATGGCGTGGCGTATACGGCGGGGCCGGGCTTAATTGGTGCCTTGCTGGTGGGAGCATCTTTGGGGCGTAGTCTTGCCTGGGGCTGGGGTGTTCCAGCCGTGGCCGTACATCACATGGAAGGCCATTTGCTCGCACCTATGCTGGAGGACAACAAACCCGAATTTCCTTTTGTCGCCTTGCTGGTCTCCGGTGGACATACCTTGCTGGTGCAGGTGAAAGGCGTCGGTCAATACAAAGTGCTCGGTGAAAGTCTGGATGATGCGGTGGGTGAGGCGTTTGACAAAACCGCAAAATTGCTGGGCCTGCCTTATCCCGGTGGCCCGGAACTCGCAAAGCTGGCAGAGCGGGGAAACCCGGAACGTTTCACCTTCCCCCGCCCGATGGTGAACCGCCCCGGTCTGGATTTCAGCTTCAGTGGCTTGAAAACATTTGCCTTGAATACCGTTCATAGTGTTGACGGTAGCGATCAGGACAAAGCCGATATCGCCCGCGCATTTGAAGACGCCGTTGTCGATACCCTGTTCATTAAATGCCGCCGGGCGCTGGAGCAGGTGAGACTCGACACATTGATTGTCGCCGGTGGTGTAGGCGCAAACCAAAGGCTCAGAAAAAAACTCAGCACGCTTGACGCAAACGTATTTTATCCACGCCCGGAATACTGTACAGACAACGGCGCGATGATTGCTTATGCGGGCATGCTGCGATTGCAGGCTGGAGAATTTGTATCGAAAGAAATAAAAGTCAAGCCAAGGTGGTCGCTGGAGGAAGTAGCTGCAACCTGAACAATCATGTTTCAGTTCCGGCGACTAGGTTTCTGATGTTACTACGGTGCCGCCAGTAGATCAGTGCGGTCAGGAGCAGGCCGAAGAAAACAAATTCTTTTGAGTGCGTGATCAGCCAGATGTAGATGGGTGCGAGCGCTGTTGTGGTCAGCGCCGATAGTGAGGAGATGCGTTTAATGGCATACACAAGTAGCCAGATCGCCAGCGCTGTCAGTGCGACCAGCCAGTTTAGTCCCAGCAATACGCCCATCGCGGTTGCCACGCCTTTACCACCCTTGAGTCCGAAATAGACCGGGTAAAGGTGGCCGAGGAAGGCGGCCATTGCGACCAGAAGTTGAATGGTCAGGCTGGCGCCTAATATTTTTGCAATCAAAACCGGAATCACACCTTTTAATACATCACCCAGCAGGGTAATAATAGCCGCCTTTTTGCCAGCCTGACGCATGACGTTGGTCGCGCCGGGGTTGCGCGAGCCGATTGTGCGTGGATCGGGTTTCCCCATTAATCGGCAGACAATAATCGCGCTGGAGACTGATCCGATTAGATATGCAGAGACGATGAGCAGAATGTCAGTTAGCATGATTGATATGTTGAAGGTTTTTTTAAAGTGTACCTGATCAATGACAAAACTGGCTTATAAAATTTTTGGGCAGGGTCCGGATCTGGTTTTGTTGCATGGCTGGGGGATGCATTCGGGGATCTGGCAGCCTGTGTTGGATAAGTTAACGTCTGATTTTCGGGTCATGCTGGTTGATTTGCCGGGGCATGGTGAAAGTGTGGGTTTGCCGCTGCAGCTATTTGAGAAGGTTGTCGATCAGATTCTGGAAATTGCGCCTGATTGTGCAGGTTGGGTGGGCTGGTCGTTGGGTGGACAGTTTGCAATCAGTGCGGCTGAAAGGTTTCCTGAGCGTGTGGATAAACTGATGCTGGTGGCAAACAATCCCTGTTTTCAGCTGCGCGACGACTGGCCGTATGCCATGCGTCCAGAACAGTTAGAACAGTTTGCAAATGGGCTGGAGGCCGATTGGGAGAAAACGATTCAGCGCTTTCTGGCGTTACAGTTTTTGGGTGCTGATATTTCAAAGCCACAGTTGCGAAAACTGCAATATGAGATGTCAGCATTACCTCCAGATATCGAGGCATTACGCGCTGGCCTTGCCTTGCTGCGGTCGCTGGATTTGCATGAGGAATTGATCCGAATCCAGCAGCCTGTGCAAGCTATATTAGGAGGGCTCGATAGACTGGTGCCGATACAGTTAAAAAATTTCTATGCAGAAGCAGGTATCGAAACCCACATTTTTAATCGCGCCGGACATGCGCCTTTTGTGTCTTGCTCTGATGAATTTGCAACAATGTTGAAAAGGTTTTTTCTAAATGGCGAATGAAACAGGATTAGATGATCGTAGTGTTCGCCGAGCGTTTGAGCGTGCGGCTGGCCGTTATGATGAACTGGGTGTGTTGCAAAAAGAAATTGGTTCGCGTTTGTTTGCCAGGCTTGAATACATCAAGTTGCAGCCTCGATCAGTGCTTGATTTGGGTGCAGGCACGGGCTACTTCACGGCTGAACTAATGCGGCGCTATAAAAAATCACAGGTGGTCGCGGCTGATTTTGCGTTGCCGATGCTGCATCAGGCAGGGAAGCGTCGTGCCGGGTTATTTCGCAAGCCAGGACTGGTTTGTGCAGACGCCGGATCATTGCCTTTTACAGATGAAAGTTTTGATCTGGTGTTTTCCAATCTCATGCTGCAATGGTGTCAGCCAATAGAGAAATATTTTGCAGAGTTACGCCGGGTCATTCGTCCAGATGGCCTGTTACTGTTTAGCAGTTTTGGGCCGGACACATTGCAAGAGCTGCGCCAGGCGTGGCGGGAGGCGGATGACGCCGTTCATGTGCATGAATTCCAGGACATGCATGATGTGGGTGATGCGTTATTGCAGGCGGGGTTTGCCGAGCCGGTTATGGACATGGAAATGCTGACCCTGACTTATCGACAACTGAAAGATCTGTTGCTCGATTTGAAGGGCGTTGGTGCGGCTTATGCTGCGGCAGACAGGTCGCGCGGTCTGCTTGGCAAGCAACGTTATGCAGCCATGGAGGCGGCTTATGAACGTTTTCGCAATCAGGAGTCGCGACTGCCTGCGAGCTATGAAGTTGTTTATGGACATGCCTGGGCACCGCCAGTGTCTGCGAGTGTTTTGCCTGAGAAAACTTTTCAGATAAAACCGGAAAATTAATCTAAAAAGCCGTATATTTCTGCTTCTATAATATTGCTTTGTAAAAACATAAAAAACCTTGCATCAAACAGGGCTTTCAGCCATTCTTAAAAGTAGATAAAGTCTAGCAAGAAATAATATAACTAATTGATTAAACAGAGGAAAGATAAATCTATTCTGGTATTTTTATATTATTTTATAAGCAACAGGTGATATAGATAAATTCATCTAATTTATTGTTGTGATGCTTAAGCATATCCGCTAGGATTCGACACAGAAATATAAGTTTTTATAAACCATAAGGCATTCAGGTTGGCAGAAATATCGGGCAGGATCGTCATCTCACCAAACGCTTCCATGTCAGGAACGCAGATGCGCTGTTTCCTGATAGGCATGTGTGTCATTAGTTTTGGCATAGCAATCGGTTTTGCGATGGTCGGCTTGTGGCTGGTTCTGCCTTTTGCCGGATTAGAAATGTTAGTGCTGATATTTGCGTTTCATACGGTTCAGAAATCCAGTGCCAGTCGCGAAGTCGTTTCGGTGGTTGATGAGCGAATCATCATAGAAACTGGTAAAACAAGACCAGAAAAATCCTGTGTTTTTCAGCGTGCATGGACCCAGATACTGCTCCAGGCGCCTCAGATAAAAGGGTACCCCAGCCGTTTGTTGCTGCGTTGTGGTAGCCGGCAAGTCGAGGTCGGCGCCTGTCTGAATAATGATGAGCGTCAGGCATTACGCCGGCGCCTGCTTGAATTGAAAGGGTTGCCGCAGGTCTTTAGCACGGTTGCCGAATAAAATAATTAAATTGGAGGATGGTGGATAACCATGAAAGAGTGTAAATCAAGAATACTGGCTGGCCTGATTTTGGCTCTGTCGACGCCTTTAGTCTGGGCGGAGTACGAATTGAATTTACGTCAGGGCGTAACAGACATCAGTCATCAGGTCTATGACTTGCATATGATGATTTTCTGGATTTGCGTCATTATTGGTGCAGGTGTATTTGGTGTCATGTTTTATGCCATGTTCAAGCACCGCAAATCTAAAGGCCATGAAGCGGCACAATTCCATGAGAGCACGACCGTCGAACTGGTCTGGACAACTGTACCTTTTCTTATTCTGATTGGGATGGCGATTCCTGCGGCGAAAACCTTGATTGCGATGGAGGACAATAGCGCGGCAGATATGACAGTAAAAGTCACAGGCTATCAATGGAAATGGCAATATGAATACATGGATGGTGATGCCAAAGGCGTGAACTTCTTCAGCAATATGTCGACCCCCAGAGATCAAATAGAGAACAGAGCAGAGAAAGGCGAAAATTATCTGCTCGAAGTTGATAATCCGTTGGTATTGCCGGTAGGTAAAAAGGTGCGTTTTCTGATCACTGCGAATGACGTCATTCACTCCTGGTGGGTGCCGGATTTTGCGGTGAAAAAGGATGCGATTCCAGGCTTTATCAATGAAATCTGGACAAAGATCGACGAGCCGGGTGTCTATCGAGGTAAATGCGCAGAGCTGTGTGGCAAGGATCACGGCTTTATGCCGGTCGAAGTGGTTGCACTTGAAGAACATAAATACCTGGACTGGGTGGCAGAGCAAAAAGCGGCTGGTCAGGTTGCTGCAGCAGAAGCAGACAAGGAATGGAGTAAAGATGATCTGATCGCAAAAGGTGAAGGCGTCTACAACAAAAATTGTGCTTCCTGCCATCAGCCGACAGGCGCAGGGTTGCCAGGCGTTTTCCCGGCGATTACCGGTAGCCCGATTGCAACCGGTAAGATCGAAGACCACATCAATATGGTTATGAATGGCAAGGTCGGAACGGCAATGCAGGCTTTTGGTGCCCAACTGGGTGATGTGGATTTGGCTGCGGTTATAACCTATCAGCGGAATGCGCTGGGGAATAGCGTGGGTGACGTTGCCACGCCACAACAAATTAAAACTAAAAGATAAGAGGAGATACTCACATGAGTGCAGTAATGGCAGATGAGCATCACGAAGAACATCCAAAAGGCATAACCCGTTGGTTATTTACGACCAACCACAAAGACATCGGAACGCTCTACCTGTTTCTCGCCCTGATTATGTTTTTTATCGGCGGTTTCATGGCGCTTATTATCCGGGCTGAATTGTTTCAGCCGGGGTTGCAGGTTGTAGAGCCACAGTTCTTTAACTCGATGACGACCATGCACGCCCTGATTATGATTTTCGGGGTGGTGATGCCGGCATTTACGGGTCTGGCTAACTGGTTGATCCCGATGATGGTGGGCGCCACCGACATGGCGCTGCCGAGAATGAATAACTGGAGTTTCTGGATTTTACCTTTTGCCTTCACCATGTTGATCTCAACATTGTTAATGGATGGCGGTGGGCCGGCGGGTGGCTGGACACTGTACCCGCCACTCTCTTTGCAGACAGGTACGGCGCTACCCTTTGTGATTTTCTCTATTCACTTGATGGGACTATCATCGATTATGGGATCCATTAATGTCATCGCCACGATTCTGAATATGCGGGCACCCGGCATGACCTTAATGAAGATGCCATTGTTTGTCTGGACCTGGTTAATTACGGCTTATCTACTGATCGCAACCATGCCGGTACTGGCTGGTGCGGTGACCATGTTGCTGACCGACAAGTTTTTCGGTACCAGCTTTTTTAATGCGGCTGGCGGCGGTGACCCGGTATTATTCCAGCATATTTTCTGGTTCTTCGGTCATCCCGAGGTTTATGTTCTGATCCTTCCGGCCTTTGGTGTGATCTCACAAATTATCCCGACCTTCGCGCGTAAACCACTGTTCGGATACAGCTCCATGGTGTACGCCACCGCGAGTATCGCCTTCCTGTCGTTCATCGTCTGGGCGCACCACATGTTCACAGTGGGTATGCCGTTGGCGGGGGAGATGTTCTTCATGTTCACGACGATGCTAATTGCGGTACCGACCGGCGTTAAGGTATTCAACTGGGTGGCGACGATGTGGCGAGGGTCGATGACATTTGAAACGCCCATGCTGTTCGCCATCGGGTTCATCATGATGTTCACCATCGGCGGTTTCTCCGGCTTGATGATGGCGATCACGCCAGTCGACTTCCAGTATCACGATACTTATTTCATCGTCGCGCATTTCCATTATGTGCTGGTGCCGGGTGCCATCTTCTCGATCATCGCCGCAGTCTACTACTGGCTGCCGAAATGGACCGGCCATATGTATAACGAAAAGCTGGGCAAGCTACATTTCTGGCTATCGACGATTTTTGTCAATCTGACCTTCTTCCCGATGCACTTTATCGGCCTGGCTGGCATGCCACGGCGCATACCTGACTATTCGCTACAGTTTGTTGAGTTCAACCAGATTGCAACCATCGGCGCGTTTGGTTTTGGTTTTGCGCAGTTGCTGTTTCTTTACATTGTTCTACAAACCGTACGGGGTGGCCAGAAAGCAACCGACCAGGTTTGGGAAGGCGCACATGGGCTGGAATGGACATTAGCATCGCCACCGCCTTACCACAGTTTTACTACGCCTCCCGAGGTCAAATAACGAAATCAAGCAGGGTGTATTACACCTGCTTGTAACGGTGAACCTATGAACAAAACTGAAAGGCAAAAGAAAGGTGTAAGGTTGACTGTGTTCTTGCTCGCTCTGATTGCGCTGGCATTCTATATCGGCTTTTTCTTTGTCATGAAAGGGCAGTGATGAGCAAAATCAGTCGTTCACGCAACCCCGGAAAAACAAGTTTCAGACTGGCACTTGTTGTGATCGCCATGTTTGGTTTCGGTTTTCTGATGGTACCTATTTATAATGTGTTTTGTGACATCACCGGGCTGAATGGCAACAATAAAAATACCAATACGGTTGCCAGTAATGTTGATTACAAGGTGGATGAAAACCGAACCATCAAGGTGCAGTTTATGAGCAGCCTGAATAGCGGCACGCGGATGGATTTCAAACCCGAAGTGTTTGAAATGGAAGTTCATCCAGGGCGCGTTTACACAACGAACTTTTACGCGCGCAATCCGCATAAGCTACCCATGATCGGGCAGGCTGTGCCCAGTGTGCAACCGGCTCAGGCATCGTTGCATTTTCACAAGACGGAGTGTTTTTGTTTCACGCAACAAAAGTTTGCTGCCAGGGAGGGGCGGGATATGCCGGTGAGTTTTGTCGTTGATCCAGATATCCCTGAGGACATTGAAACAATCACCTTGTCCTACACTTTTTTTGACATAACGCATACTGCAAAAAATTCAGAACAAAATAAATTACCGGATGGAGGATAACCATGGCGCATACCGCTGACAGTAAAAATTATTACATACCGCATGGCAGCCACTGGCCGATTGTCGGTTCGATCGGGCTGACGACGTTGCTTGTTGGTTTCTCCATGTTTCTAAATGGAGTCGGCATGGGGAAGATGCTGGCGTTAGCAGGTCTTGTGATTACCGTGATTATGATATTCGGCTGGTTCGGTACAGTGATCAAAGAAAGTGAAGCAGGCACCTATAATAATCAAGTCGATCGTAGTTTCCGCTGGGGCATGTTCTGGTTTATTTTTTCTGAAGTCATGTTTTTTGCTGGTTTTTTTGGTGCGCTGTTTTATGCGCGGCAACTTTCGGTGCCCTGGCTGGGCGGCGAAGGTATTGGGGCGGCAACCAACAGCGTGCTGTGGTCAGGGTTTGAGAATGTCTGGCCGACCAATGGTCCGGGTGAAGTCGGCGGCAAATTTGAAGCCATGCCTGCCTGGGGGCTGCCAGCGATTAACACCGCCATACTTCTGAGCTCTGGCGTTACGATTACCTGGGCGCATTGGGGCTTGAAGGAAAATAAGCGTAACCATCTAATATGGGGTTTGGCTGCGACCGTCGCGCTCGGTTCTTTATTCCTGTATTTTCAGGCGATAGAATATGTTCACGCCTACCACGAGCTGAATTTAAAATTATCGACAGGGGTTTATGGTTCAACCTTTTTTATGCTGACCGGCTTTCACGGCATGCATGTCACCATTGGCGCAATCATGCTGTTTGTTATGCTGTTGAGGGCAATAAAAGGACACTTCACGCCCAAGCATCATTTTGCGTTTGAGGCGGCCGCCTGGTACTGGCACTTTGTGGACGTGGTCTGGCTGGGTCTGTTTATATTTGTTTACTGGTTATAAAACCAACTTAAAATATGTTTTGCGCGCGCTGGCTATGCCAGCGCTTTTGTTTTCAGAATGGCACGTTGCTGTTGGGTGTAACAAGACCCGTCCAGTAACCCACCATCAAAAGCAGGAATGCAAATAGAGACAGTGAAACACGTATAGTCAGCGCCTTTACAGTGCGGTTGGTTTCGCTATTATCTTTGAGAAGAAAAACCAGTGCAGACGCCATGCTGCCTACAATCACGAGCAGTAATGCAATGACAATCAGTTTAATGAGCATAAGAATAAGTCCCCCGAAACGCTGTATTTTATCAAAACCATTGTAACAATGCGTACCCGTTTGTGCTCAAAGCCGTTGCCATGTCTGTTATTGCTGCTGGGACTGGGGATTTTAACCTCGCTTGGTGTGTGGCAATTGCAACGCGCGGCGGAAAAAAGTGAGATTCTGCAAAATTATGAAATACAGAAAAAATTACCACCCGTGGCGCTGGATATTTCTTTAGATGATTTCAGTCATCTGCGCTATCGGAAAGTTGAGGCAAATGGGGTTTACGATGCTGAAAAGCAATTTCTGCTGGACAACCAGATACGCAATGGCCAGGCGGGTTTTAGCATTTTAACCCCGCTGCGTTTATCTGGCGGTGTCAACAAGGCTGTCCTGGTTGACCGGGGCTGGATTCCGCTAGGTCTGACCCGGCAATTGTTACCGGATGTTGCTGTCGAACAGAAAAAAGCGCGAATCTCGGGCAGCTTATATGTGCCTTTCGGAAAAGCTTTCAGCCTGGGTGAAATGGATGCAGGCGGTATCGGTTGGCCAAGAGTCATACAGTATATGGCGTTTTCAGAAATCAGCGAGCGTCTGGGGTATGATCTGCTGCCGGTAATCATTCGCCTGTCGCCAGACGCACCGGATGGTTATTTGCGCGAATGGGCGCCATTGCCCTTTACACCCGCCCGGCATATTGCTTATGCCGTACAGTGGTTCGGACTGGCACTGGCATTACTGGTTATTGTGGTAGTGGCAACCCTCAAACAACAGAAAAGTGAAGATGACTGACACAGAAATAATTGACGAAGATAGCGATTCGCAACAACGCGGACGAAAAAAATTACTGGGTATTTTCCTGGCGTTTTTTGGACCGCTTGCGCTGGCGATGTTTCTGTTTGCCAACCTGGATCTGTGGAATCCTGAAACGACGGGCAATCATGGTGAATTAATGCAACCGGTCAGGCCGCTATCTGAATTGAATTTGCAGACGGCCGGTGAAGACAAGATAACGCTGGATGAGGTGCGTGGACGCTGGACACTGGTGTTTATCGGCCAGGGAGAATGTGACCTGCTTTGCCAGACTGACCTGTTTAAAGTGCGTCAGGCGCGTGCATCATTGGGACGAGATCTGGTGCGAGTACAGTACCTGTATGTGGCAATGGATGATGCTGCCTGGAATGCAGCCAGAAAAATGCAAACAGAGCACCCCAAAATGATGTTAGGAAAAGTCGCTCCATCAAAAATCCATGCACAGGCGGCTGCTTTTGATGTACATCCTGAGGGCAATGTTTATCTGCTTGATCCTAACGGAAATCTGGTTTTGCGTTATGACGATACAGCCACGACCAAAGGCATCATCAAAGATCTCAAACGCTTATTAAGGGTTTCAAAGATTGGTTGAAAATAATCAATATTGGTGGTTTCGTCGGCTGGGTTTGCTGGCGAGTATTCTGGCGTTGGCTGTGGTCATGTTGGGCGCATGGGTGCGATTATCCGATGCGGGGCTGGGTTGTCCGGACTGGCCGGGTTGTTACGGGCACCTGACTGTGCCCACGGTGCGTCTGGAAATATCTGACGCGAATCAGGCATTTCCTGAACGTCCGGTCGAGACACACAAGGCCTGGAAGGAAATGATCCATCGCTATTTTGCGGGCAGCCTGGGTTTGCTGATTGCCGCGATGGCATTTCTCGCGCTACGCAACCGCCATGACTCCAGACAACCCGTATTACTTCCTTTGGTATTGCTGGGGCTGGTGATTTTTCAGGCGCTGTTGGGTATGTGGACAGTGACGTTACAGTTGAAGCCACTGGTTGTGATGGGGCATCTTCTCGGTGGTTTTGCGACGCTGTCATTATTGTGGTGGCTCTACTTGCGTACGCACGTTTCAGGTAATCAATACCTGTTTACCCAGATTAATCTTATGCCCTGGGCGATGCTTGGGGTTTTGTTACTAGTTATGCAGATTGCCCTGGGTGGCTGGACGAGTTCCAATTATGCGGCGCTGGCCTGTCCGGACTTCCCGACCTGTCAGGGAAAATGGTGGCCGCAAACCGATTTTCGTGAGGCGTTTGTTTTGTGGCGTGGGCTGGGTGTCAACTATGAATTCGGTGTGCTGGAGCACCCTGCTCGCACGGCAATTCATTTGACCCACCGGATTGGAGCAGTCGTCGTGGCCGGTTATTTGTTTTTCCTGGGTTTTATCGGGTTGCGTCATTTGTCAGGTGGGGCCAGAAACATGGCCTATGTACTGTTGTTGTTATTGCTGACGCAGATTGGTCTGGGCATTTCAAATGTGATTTTTCATTTACCATTGCCTGTTGCCGTTTTGCATAACGGTGTGGCTGCGCTACTACTTCTGGCTTTGCTGAGTTTCGTTTTTTTACTCAACCGCATCCGGGGTGTGAATTAATGGGGCAGGCGAAATCCATTCAAACCGATAGTTGTTTTTCAGACCAGTGTGCTGCCTATCTGGAATTGTGCAAACCCAGAGTGGTTGCGTTGATGGTGTTTACTGCGTGGGTCGGCATGTTGCTTGCGCGGCCGGGCGTCTGGCCGTGGAATGCACTGATCTTCGGCTCAATCGGTATCGCGCTGATGGCGGCATCGGCCGCTGCGATTAACCATGTTGTTGACCGCAAGGTGGATGCACAAATGTTGCGCACCAAAAACCGTCCTCTGCCGACCGGCAACTTGCCAGTCAGCCGCTGTCTGGTTTTCGCTCTGGCATTAGGTGCGGCAGGCCTCCTGGTATTGATCTGGAGAGTGAATCTGCTAACTGCCGGGCTGACATTTTTATCCCTGATCGGCTATGCCATTATCTATACGCTTTATCTCAAGCGCGCTACGCCCCAGAATATCGTGATCGGTGGTGCCGCCGGAGCCGCGCCACCGCTGCTAGGCTGGACAGCCGTCACTGGCCAGGTCGACCCCTATGCGCTGGTGCTATTTCTGATTGTGTTCACCTGGACGCCGCCACACTTCTGGGCGCTGGCCATCTATCGCAAGGAAGACTACGCCAGGGTAGGTATACCGATGCTGCCCGTGACCCATGGTGATGCTTATACTCGCGGACAAATTATTGCCTATACTGTCCTGCTTATCATCGTTACCATGCTGCCTTTTCTGATGGGTGTAAATGGTGTCGTTTACCTGATTGGCGCATTGCTGTTAGGCGGCGGGTTTCTTTATCACGCCATCATGCTCTGGTATACCAGCTCACCACAATGGGCAATTAAAACGTTTGTCTTCTCAATTGTGTATTTGCTGATTCTATTTACGTTTCTTTTAATCGACAGATACCTGCCTATTTTACTGGCGCGAATTCCCGTTCTTTAATTCATAGTGTTTCTATCAGGAATATAAGAAAGGCTTGATTTTCTAATGCCATCAGGTACCATGCGCCGACCGAATTAACTTAGCATCATTGATCTAAAATAGGGGAGAGGCCGATGGCTGGATCAACGCCCGTTGTGAGTCAACAGTATAACTACGCCGTTATCCGCAAGTTTGCCATCATGGCATTGTTATGGGGTCTCTTCGGCATGAGTGTCGGCGTTTATATCGCCTCCGAACTGGCCTGGCCCTGGCTGAACTTTGACATTCCCTACATCACTTTCGGTCGCTTTCGTCCGGTTCATACGACCTCAGTCATTTTTGGTTTTGGTGGCAACGCCCTGTTTGCGACTTCCTACTACGTTGTACAGCGCACCTGTCAGGCGCGCCTCCCCAGTGATTTCCTCGCTAGCTTCACTTTTTACGGCTGGAATGCCGGTTTGCTGCTGGGCGTGATTAGCTATATGTCCGGCATCACGCAAGGGCGTGAATATGCCGAATTCGAATGGCCGATTGACATCGCAATCACTGTTGTCTGGGTAGCTTATTTCTGGCTCTATCTTGGCACATTACGCCGCCGCTCTCAGCCGCATATTTATGTCGCGAACTGGTTCTTCATGGCGTTTATTCTGGCGACTGCATTGCTGCATATTTTCAACAATCTGGCCGTGCCGACCGGGTTGTTTTCGATGAAATCCTACAGCTTGTTTTCTGGCGTACAGGATGCCATGACCCAATGGTGGTACGGACATAATGCGGTGGGCTTTTTCCTGACCGCCGCATTCCTCGGCATGATGTACTACTTCGTACCGAAGCAGGCTGGCCGCCCGGTATATTCCTATCGGCTCTCGATTATTCACTTCTGGGCGCTGATCTTTTTATACATGTGGGTCGGTACGCACCACTTACACTGGACCGCGATTCCTGACTGGACATCGACGCTGGCCGCGACATTCTCTATCTTGCTGCTGATGCCGTCCTGGGGTGGCATGATCAACGGCATCATGACCCTGTCCGGTGCCTGGGATAAATTACGTTCTGATCCGATTATGCTGTTTCTGATTACCAGCCTGTCGTTCTACGGTATGTCTACTTTCGAAGGGCCGTTGATGGCGCTGAAAAGTGTCAACGCACTTTCGCACTACACAGACTGGACCATTGGTCACGTGCATTCCGGTGCGCTTGGCTGGGTTGCAATGGTTTCCTTTGGCTCTTTCTATCACATGATTCCGCGCCTGTACGATACCAAACTGTACAGTCAGAAACTGGTCTATGCGCATTTCTTCCTGGCGGTGATCGGCATTCTGCTGTACATCATCGCCATGTGGGTGTCCGGCATCGGCCAGGGCATCATGCTACGCGCCTTCGACGATTTCGGAAATCTGCAATACACCTTTGTTGAGTCAGTCGCCTTCATGCACTGGCCGCTAGTATTCCGCGCGTTGGGTGGTGCCTTGTTTGTCACGGGCGTGGTGATCATGGCTGTTAATATTTTCATGACCATCGCCCAGGCCAAACGGGAAGCAGCTGCGATTGAAGCGAAGATCGCCGCGAAAATGGCGGGAGCAGCGGCATGATTAAACATGAAAGTATCGAAACCAATGTAGGTCTGTTGATCATTCTGTCGCTGGTTGCGATGGGTATCGGCGGGCTGGTAGAAATTGTGCCGCTATTTTATATCAACGACACAATTGAAAAGGTAGAGGGCGTGCGCCCCTACACACCACTCGAATTGCGCGGCCGCGATATTTACATTCGCGAAGGCTGTTACACCTGTCATTCACAAATGGTTCGCCCCTTCCGTGATGAAGACCTGCGCTACGGTCATTATTCTCTGGCGGCAGAATCTCAGTATGACCATCCGTTCCAGTGGGGTTCCAAGAGAACCGGCCCTGATCTGGCGCGTGTGGGTAAAAAATATTCCAACGAATGGCATGTGCAGCATCTGATTGCACCGCGATCTGTGGTGCCGGAATCCATCATGCCCAACTACCCCTGGCTGTTGGAAAACGAACTACACTACGCCGATATTACAGAACGAATGCGTGCGCTAAAGAAAACCGGTGTGCCTTATGCTGAATCTCCAGCCGAGCATGCAGCCAACGTAGAAAAATTCGGTGAAGCTGTTGCAAACCAGCTGAATATTAATGACGCTGAAAAAAATCTGCTGAGAGCGGCTGAAGCAGATAACTTTGATGGCAACCCGGCCCGACTCAGTGAGATGGATGCAATGGTGGCCTATCTGCAAATGCTGGGCACGCTGGTCGACTTCAATCAGTATGATGAAGGCTATTTTGCAGAGTTTAGATAATGCTGACAGACGCCTGGCATTGGCTGACCGACCTGGGCAACAGCAAGATTGCTGCGCTGCTGATTTTTTTCCCGTTGTTTGTGGCTATCATCTGGTATGTGTATAGCAACAAGCAGCGCAGCCAGCGTCTCGAATCATACAAATATATGCCGTTTCAGGATGATGAAACTGAAACGAATGATGAAAAGGTGAGTGAAAATGAGCAAAGCAGATCCGAGTAAAAAATCTGCCGTACAGACAACCGGCCATGCCTGGGATGGTGACATCCAGGAATACAATAACCCGGTGCCGCGCTGGTGGATCTGGACATTTTACGCTACGGTTCTGTTTTCAGTCGTCTACTGGATTATTTTTCCGGCCTGGCCAGTCGGGAAAAGTTATACCAAAGGTTTGTTTAATACCATCACCTTTCAAAACAGTCAGGGCGAAGAGGTTACCACTCACTGGAACACCCGTTCACGCCTGATCAAAAATATGCAAAGCGGCAAGGAAGCGCTCAAGCAAAAAGCCTATCTTGACCAGATTGCGGCAACGCCCATTGAGGCCATTATTGCCGATCCGGAAAAAATGGCGTTTGTCCGCTCAATGTCAAAAGTTCTGTTTGCCGACAACTGTGCGGCCTGCCATGGTTCGGGCGCCAGCGGTGTGATGGGCCTGTATCCAAACCTGGTTGACGATGCCTGGCTTTGGGGTGGAACGATTGATGATATTAGCGCCACCATACGCCATGGGCAGAAAGGTTACATGCCGGCGTTTGCTGAAACTTTTACAGATCATCAACTCGATGCGGTCGCTGAATACGTAGTCAGCCTCAGTGGCGACACCGAAGGCGATGCAGCCAAAGTGGCCGTGGGTGAACAAATATTCAAAGGGCAAGCTGGTGGCTGTCATTACTGTCATACACAGGAAGGAACCGGTCTGAAATCTCAGGGTGCTGCAAACCTGACAGATCAAATCTGGACTGTCGCCAATGTGCCTGATGCGCATACACATGAGGCCAAACTGAATGCGGTTAAAAGAGTAATCACCAAAGGTATTCAACGTGAAATGCCGGCCTGGGAAGGACGCCTGTCTGACACTGAAATTAAACTCCTGACAGCTTACATTTATCAATTGGGTGGTGGTCAGTAAGCGGCTGAAAAAACGGATCTGTATTCACTAACTTTGCAGTCAAAAAAAGCGGGCGGAATGAATCAGGTCGAAGCTTGTTTGTTCTGCATTCATTAACCCGGCAACCTAATATGTTTGGTTCAGGACTTCAGGAATGTTTCGCATCAAGGCGCGGCTCGCAGGCAATGGTCATTCCATTGTCAAGAGCCGCAACACCGAGGCGGAGCATTCCTGAAGCCCCTGACAGATTGAATGACAAGGACAGGCCGCTGTGTGCCGGGCCACGGACTGCGTTATCCATACTTGCTGCAGGAGTACTACCGCGGCGTATGGATGCCTTGCCGCGACCCGGCACACAGCGGCTGAACCAGATATAGTAGGTTGCCGGGTTA
>DTYI01000076.1 GCA_012961935.1 Thiotrichales bacterium
AAATTGGAATACAGGAAGATGCGACAGGTTGAATTATTTTCAATATATTTTCAACACAGAATTCCGCACCAAATCGTTCGACACTTTGACGTTTAAGCTCCAGAAAAAAATGACAATGTGGCCAGTTTGAGATAAGCGTGACCAGTTCTTTAAGTGCTGGAATCGGCGCGGAGATTTGTGCTGCTTCGTTATTTAAAGTGACGGAATGTTGTTGCAGTTCACTGAATGTGAGGTCAAGTATTGAACGGTCGATGCCGGATAGCCGTTGCATGTTTTCGTCGTGATACAGTACCGGGATGCCATCACGGCTGAATTGAATGTCGACTTCGACGCTGTCGGCACCGGCCTGCAATGCAGCCTCAATGCCTGATAATGTATTTTCTGGAAACTCGGTGGGTAATCCGCGATGTGCGATCAGTGAATAAGACTTATTCACTGACAAACTCATCGATATATTGTGTCAATAGATCTTCCGGATTTTTGGCGTTCTGAACAACTTTCTCAATCAGACGAAAAAGCGGGAAATGTTTTTTTTCAACAACTTGAATTGCCGGATGATGCTCAGGGTATTGATGCCTTCACCGCTGATATCATCGCGTTCATTTCTGGCCAGACTGCGGCCCAGTTGATGATGATGGGAGTCCTCGCTGGTCGCGGTGGTGATTAAGTCTCCGAGGCCAGCCAGCGTGTAAGGGGTTTCCGGCAGGCCGTTTTTGTACTGCATGATTGCGGCCATTTCAGCCAGTGTTTCAACGGCGAGAAATCCGCGCATGTTGACGCCAAGGTTGAGTTCATCCGCCATGCCGAATAAAAGTGCATAGACGTTTTTTAAAGTCACACACCAGGCGGTGCCATGAAGGTCGTTGTGTATTTTCAGTTTCAGGCACGTCCCCTGAAAAAGGGTTTTTGTTTTTTCCAGGCAGGCTTCAGATGAGCCGGCCAGAACTGCAAAACCCGGCCTGTCTATCATTATTTCTTCCGAAATCATGGGGCCATACAACATGGCATAGTCCACCCGATTTTCAAGGCCTTGTTGCAGGGTGACAGGAGCAGTTCTGCCTGAAGCATCCAGTGACTTCGCCATCGACAGGCAGATGCAGTCAGATGAAAGCTGGGGTGAAAGTCGCTGGGCCAGTTCGAACAAGGCTGCGGTCGGCGTGCAAAAAATAATGAAATCGGCCTCAGTGGCGGTTTGTTCCAGCTCGATTTTTGCCAACTCACCCGGGTAGTAAGGATCCCAGATTGCAATTTCATGAGTTGGCGAGAGAAGGTGCTCCATGGCGTGCCCCATTTCCCCGTAGCCCAACAGCAATATATTTTTTCCGCTCAAATTGTCGGCTCCTTTATTTTTCTTCAACTGAAAAGCGAATCGCAATCAGCACTCATCATAGCAGTTTGCTTTCATAATGTGATTTGGATACACGCTCCGGCATAGACAGCAACACGCCTGATCCAGTAGAATTCGCAACACAAAAAACACGGGATGGGCGGCCACAGGCACCATCCCGTTTCTGTGTCTGTTATTTACGATTGGAGATTTTCTTGAGTACACCGGCATTACTGGCTTTGGAAGATGGCAGCCTGTTTTATGGTGAGTCTATTGGCATCGAGGGTTCGACGGTCGGTGAGGTGGTTTTCAATACAGCGATGACGGGCTATCAGGAAATTCTGACCGACCCGTCCTACGCACGTCAGATTGTCACGCTGACCTATCCGCATATCGGTAATACCGGCGTCAATCATGAAGATGAGGAATCTTCCGCAGTCCATGCGGCAGGTTTGATTATTCGAGACTTGCCCTTGCGGGTCAGCAATTGGCGCAGTGAAGAATCACTACCGGAGTATTTGCAGCGAAATAACTGTGTTGCGATCGCCGATATCGACACCCGGCGTCTGACCCGGATACTCCGTGAAAAAGGTGCGCAAAATGGTTGTGTCATGGCCGGTGATATTGATGAGGAAAAGGCACTGGAGCAGGCGCGTGAATTTGCCGGACTCAAGGGAATGGATCTCGCAAAAGAAGTGACGACGCACCGGCCTTATGAGTGGGCACAGGGAAGCTGGACACTGGAAGGCGGGTTGCCGGTAGCACCACACCCTGTTGAAGAAAAATTACCCCACCATATCGTGGCCTACGATTTTGGCGTCAAGCGCAATATCCTGCGCATGCTGGTTGATCGGGGCTGCAGACTGACTGTTGTGCCTGCTCAGACGCCTGCCAGTAAAGTGCTGGAGCTGAAACCGGATGGTGTGTTTTTATCGAATGGTCCGGGTGACCCGGAGCCTTGTGATTACGCAATCAGCGCGATTCAGGAAATCACCGACACAGGCATACCCACCTTTGGTATTTGTCTGGGACACCAGTTGCTCAGTCTCGCCAGCGGTGCAAAAACAGTCAAAATGAAATTTGGCCACCATGGGGCAAACCACCCGGTTCAAGATCTGGCTGGTGGACAGGTCATGATCAGCAGCCAGAACCATGGTTTTGCAGTGGACGAAGACAGCCTGCCGGATAACCTGGTGGCGACGCATCGTTCACTGTTTGATAATTCTCTGCAAGGTGTTCAGCGTAATGACTGCCCTGCGTTCAGTTTTCAGGGACATCCAGAAGCCAGCCCGGGTCCCCACGATGTTGCCCCATTATTCGATCGTTTTATCGAAATGATCAAAGCCAGAAAAGCTTAAACCATGCCAAAAAGAACGGATATTAAAAGTATTTTAATCATTGGTGCCGGGCCGATTGTCATCGGACAGGCCTGTGAGTTTGACTACTCCGGCGCGCAAGCCTGCAAAGCGCTGGGTGAGGAAGGCTACCGGGTGATTCTGGTAAATTCCAATCCTGCTACGATCATGACAGATCCCAACATGGCCGATGCGGTTTATATCGAGCCAATCACCTGGCAGGTGGTGGAAAAAATCATCGAAAAAGAATCGCCGGATGCGTTGTTGCCGACGATGGGTGGACAGACTGCACTGAACTGCGCGCTGGACCTGGTGCGCCATGGTGTGCTGGAAAAATATGGCGTGGAAATGATAGGCGCCAGCCCGAAAGCCATTGATATGGCAGAAGACCGGCAGCAGTTCAAAGTTGCGATGGAAGAAATCGGTCTGGCATCTGCGCGTTCTGCGGTTGCCCATAGCATGGATCAGGCGCTGGAAATCCAGAAGCTTATCGGTTTTCCCACGATAATCCGGCCTTCCTTTACCATGGGTGGCAGCGGTGGCGGCATCGCCTACAACAAGGATGAATTCGTCAACATTGTCGAGCGCGGTCTGGACCTTTCGCCGACCACAGAAGTTTTGCTGGAAGAATCCCTGCTCGGCTGGAAAGAATACGAAATGGAAGTGGTGCGGGATAAAAATGACAATGTCATCATCATCTGCTCGATCGAAAACCTCGATCCCATGGGCGTGCATACGGGTGATTCCATCACGGTCGCGCCGGCGCAAACGCTGACCGATAAGGAATACCAGATTCTTCGCGATGCCTCGATAGCGGTGCTGCGTAAAATCGGTGTGGACACGGGCGGCTCCAACGTCCAGTTTTCAGTCAACCCTGAAGACGGGCGTCTGGTGATCATCGAAATGAATCCGCGCGTTTCCCGCTCTTCTGCACTGGCGTCAAAGGCAACTGGATTCCCCATCGCAAAAGTGGCGGCCAAACTGGCAGTGGGCTACACGCTCGATGAACTGCGCAATGAAATCACTGGCGGCGCCACGCCTGCATCATTTGAACCGGCGATTGATTACGTGGTAACCAAAATTCCGCGCTTCACCTTTGAAAAATTTCCGCAGGCCGAAGCACGCCTGAGTACGCAAATGAAATCAGTGGGTGAGGTCATGGCCATCGGCCGGACATTCCAGGAATCATTACAAAAAGCGCTGCGAGGACTTGAAACCGGGGCAGATGGTCTGGATGAATTTATCCCCGCCGATACGGATGATGCTTTGACGTGGGTCAAGCAGGAATTGGTAGAAGTTGGGCCGCAGCGCTTATGGGCGGTGGGCGATGCCTTCCGCATGGGGCTGTCGCAGGAAGATATCTTTAATCTGACCAAAATCGACCCCTGGTTTCTGGCGCAAATCGAGGATTTGATTCATCAGGAAGCGCTGCTGGCAGGTAAGCGGGTAACGGATCTTGATGAGCAAACGTTACGGATGCTGAAACGCAAAGGTTTTTCTGACCGGCGCCTGGCAAAACTGGTGGGTACGGATGAATATGTACTGCGCGCGCATCGGCACGAAAAAGGCGTGCGTCCGGTATTTAAGCGGGTGGACACCTGTGCGGCGGAATTTGCGACCAGTACGGCCTATCTATATTCCAGCTACGAAGAAGAATGCGAATCCGAACCGAGTGAGAAAGAAAAAATCATGGTGCTGGGTGGCGGGCCGAACCGGATCGGGCAGGGCATCGAGTTTGATTACTGCTGTGTGCATGCGGCTTTTGCCATGCGCGAAGATGGCTATGAAACGATCATGGTCAACTGTAACCCGGAAACGGTTTCGACAGATTATGATACTTCCGACCGACTTTATTTCGAACCACTGACGCTGGAAGATGTGTTGGAGGTTGTTGAAGTCGAGCAGCCCAAAGGTGTGATTGTGCAATATGGTGGGCAGACGCCACTGAAACTGGCGCGCGACCTCGAAGCCGCAGGTGTACCCATCATCGGCACAACGCCAGATGCGATCGACATGGCTGAAGACAGGGAACGCTTCCAGCAGATGATTCACGAGCTGGATTTATTACAGCCGCCCAACCGGACTGCCCGCAGTGAAGAAGGTGCGGTCACACTGGCAGATCAAATTGGATACCCGTTGGTGGTCAGGCCTTCATATGTGCTGGGTGGGCGCGCCATGGAAATTGTGTATAACGAGGATGATCTGCGTCGCTACATGGATGAAGCCGTACAGGTTTCCAATGATGCGCCGGTTCTGTTAGATCATTTTCTCGATCAGGCGATCGAAGTTGATATCGATGCTGTCTGTGATGGTGAGGAAGTTTTCGTTGCTGGCATCATGCAGCATATTGAACAGGCCGGCGTACATTCCGGTGACTCGGCCTGTAGCCTGCCACCGTTCTCACTCAGCGAAGCGGTGCAGGAAGAGCTTTCCAGGCAGATGAAGGAGATGGCGCATGGACTCAAGGTCGTGGGCCTGATGAATGCACAATTCGCCATTCAGGGCGACAAGATTTATGTGCTGGAAGTGAACCCACGTGCCTCGCGTACGGTTCCCTTTGTTTCCAAGGTCATCGGTCTGCCGGTCGCCAAAATTGCAGCGCGTTGCATGGTAGGTCAAAGTTTAAGGGAACAAGGTATCAGTAAGCGGGTCATACCTCCATATTATGCAGTGAAAGAGGCTGTATTTCCGTTCCTGAAATTCCAGGGCGTTGACCCGATATTGGGGCCGGAAATGAAATCCACAGGGGAAGTAATGGGCGTAGGCCGAAGCTTTGGTGAGGCATATTTCAAGTCACAGCTGGCGATTGGGGAAACGATACCTCAGCAGGGACTGGCATTTATCAGCGTCAGGGGAGCTGATATCGCGGGTGCAGTAGAAATCGCAACCCGTCTTGCCAAGTTGGGTTTTGACCTGATCGCAACGCGAGGAACCGGCAGGTGGATACAGGAAGCCGGACTCGAATGCCGACTGGTGAATAAAGTCCAGGATGGCAGGCCGCATATTGTTGATATGATTATTAATGGTGAGATTGATTTGATTGTGAATACCACCGAAGGAAAACAGGCGATTGCTGATTCATTCACGATTCGTCGCGAGGCTTTGAATCAGAAAGTGATGATCACCACCACGATTTCGGGTGGGTTGGCAATTTGTGAAGCGCTTGAACATCCTGCTGAAATTGAAGTGTATCGTTTACAGACATTACATGAGGAGGCGCAGGCGTGAATAAATTTCCATTAACCGTTCGTGGCGCAGAAAATCTCAAGTCAGAACTACAGCAACTCAAAACGGTGGATCGACCCAAAGTGATTGCTGCGATTGCAGAAGCGCGCGAACATGGTGATCTCAAGGAAAATGCAGAATATCATGCTGCACGCGAGCAGCAGGGTTTTATCGAAGGTCGCATCAAGGAAATTGAAGGCAAGTTGTCGAATGCCCAGATTATTGATGTCACCAAACTGAACCCGAATGGCAAGATTGTTTTCGGTACCACAGTTGAGTTGTTGGCACTGGAATCAGGGCAGGAAGTCACCTATCAGATCGTTGGCGAAGACGAGTCCGATATCGAAGCTGGCATGATTTCTGTGACCTCACCGATAGCGCGGGCTCTGATTGGAAAGGAAGAGGGTGATATTGCGGAAGTGCAGGCGCCAGGTGGAATAGTGGAGTATGAGATTGTTAAGGTTAGCTACGTTTAGCGAAGTCAATCTTCGGCTTTTTCCTGTTTCTGCGAAATAAAAGCGCAGTAAAACCGATCTGCCCGACAAGTGTTGCTGCGGTTTGCTCTGTCAGTGATTCCAGTATTTGCTTTCTTTCATCGCGATCACCTGCACGTAGTCGAATCTTGATTAATTCGTGGGCGTCTAGCGCTTCATTGGTTGCGTCGATGACGGTTTCTTTTAAGCCCTGGCCGGCGATGATTACCACCGGCTTTAATGAATGTCCCAGTTTGCGTAACTGTTTTTTGTGTTTTTCGGTGAGATTCATTACCGTGAACATCTGATGATTAAGTGGTCGCGAAGTTTAACACGACAGCAACGGTATGGGGCGAAGTAAAAGTAGTCAAAAGTGGTTGCGGGAACATTTCTCGGATGAGTACGTTCAACGTGCGCAGCAGGAAGGTTATCGTGGCCGGGCGGTTTACAAGTTACTGGAGCTGGATGAGCGATATCATTTTTTAAAACCCGGGATGACAGTGCTTGATCTGGGTGCTGCACCGGGAAGTTGGTCAGAAGTTGCGGTAAAAAAGCTTGGTAGGAAAGGAAAAATGATTGCCAGCGACATTTTGCTGATGGACGAAATTGAGGGTGTCGTTTTTATTCGGGGTGACTTTCGTGAGGACGAAGTGCTGAATAAAATCATGGCAGAACTTGGTGGGCAGAAAGTAGACCTTGTTTTGTCGGATATGGCCCCCAATATGAGTGGTGTAGATGCGATAGATTTACCACGTGCAATGTATCTGGCCGAGCTGGCATTAGATCTGGCTACGCGAACTTTACGTAATAACGGTAGTCTGCTGGTCAAATTATTCCATGGTGATGGTTTTGATGATTATGTGAGAAGTCTGAAGAATAACTTCTCCAACGTGATCGTGCGTAAACCAAAAGCATCCCGGCCGCGCAGCAGAGAGGTTTATGCACTCGCTAGCGGCTACAATCTATAGTAGAGTTTAAGTTATAACATTTTGATGAGGCAGTCTTTTGAACGACATGGTTAAAAATCTGGTTTTGTGGGTAGTCATCGCTGTAGTGCTGATGTCAGTCTTTAACGGCTTTCAACAGGGCGCAGGCGTTAAACCACAACCACTCTCATATTCACAGTTTATTGCTGAAGTGAAGCAGGGACATGTGAGTGAAGTCTATATCGAAGGTCGCAGGATCGAAGGGATTGCCCAGGGCAAGAAATTCACCACCTATAGCCCGAATGATCCCAAGCTGGTGGATGAGTTGATTCTCAATAACGTCGAAATTCAGGCGGCACCGCCAGCGCAAAGATCGTGGTTGCTTGACTTGCTGATCAGCATGCTACCGATTTTATTGCTTCTGGGGGTATGGATTTACTTCATGCGCCAGATGCAGGGCGGTGGTGGCGGGCGTGGCGCTATGTCTTTCGGCAAGAGCAAGGCCCAGCTTTTGGCTGAGGATCAGGTCAAGGTTAGTTTCAATGATGTTGCGGGTGTTGAAGAAGCCAAAGAAGAAGTCGCTGAGCTGGTCGAATTTTTACGTGACCCCGGCAAGTTCCAGAAACTGGGTGGCCAGATTCCACGTGGCGTATTAATGGTCGGCCCACCGGGTACCGGTAAAACATTATTGGCTAGAGCCATAGCAGGCGAGGCCAAAGTTGCGTTCTTCACGATATCCGGTTCCGACTTTGTTGAAATGTTCGTCGGTGTTGGTGCTTCACGTGTGCGGGATATGTTTGAACAGGCGAAGAAGCATGCACCCTGTATTATCTTTATCGATGAAATTGACGCGGTCGGTCGTCACCGGGGTGCAGGCCTGGGCGGTGGCCATGATGAGCGTGAGCAAACCCTTAACCAGTTGCTGGT
>DTYI01000077.1 GCA_012961935.1 Thiotrichales bacterium
CGAGCAGTTACACAGAATTATTTACAGGCTCTTTTCAAACCATTTGAATGCTGTCTTGTTATCTTGTGGAACACCTTCCCCCCTATAGTACATCCCTCCAAGGCGATTCTGAGCAATATCAATTCCCTCATTGGCAGCTTTTTCAAACCACTTGGCAGCTAACTTGTAGTCTTGAGTAACTCCATTACCCTCAAAATACATAGTTCCAATGAAAAACTGAGCATACTCTTCTCCTTGCGTTGCGGCCTTTTCATACCACCTAAATGCCGCTTTGTAATCTTGTGGAACACCTTCTCCCCTGTAGTACTGCTTCCCAAGTAAAATTTGAGCTCCGGAATGCCCTTGCTTTGCAGCCTGCTCAAACCATTTGGCTGCTGACTTAGAATTTTGCATAACACCTTCCCCATTGCCATACATTACCCCAAGGTTATACTGAGCATTGGAATCCCCCTGCTTTGCAGCTTTCTCGTACCACTTTGCTGCTTCAGCGTAATCCCCATCGCGATATAATACAGCCGCATACAACATCTGATCATCAATCGATTTCAGTACCTCAGATATATCTTTATCTTCCAATTTTTTATCAACCGCAAATACATGATTGGTATTAAAAACTGTGAAAACCAACAGCAATACTAGAATAGTGTATATTTTGATTGATTTTATTCTCATTATATTTTTTTCCTTTCTATTTGTATCTGGTTCAAAACGATCACAACTGTCACCAGGATCACGCTTCTTATCACCACGCCACATTTCACCGTATTCCCCATACACAGTCCGATCACGGTCTATGGTACAGACTGAATGTATTGGCCCATCAAGCATGTATTTTACTGGGCGGATGTAGTACCGGCAGTCCCAGCAGCATCGCTCCTGATTTGTATTCTCTGTGAAATTATTAGTAGTCACTAAAGCCCAAGCCCCTTCTGTCCAGGTTGCCATTTGGCAATATAAATCTGTGCTGTTCCGATACCAAGCGAACGCACCCACTTGGCAGCAGTATCCAGTGAACGCCAGGTCTTAACCGCACCTTTGAGTGTAAATGCCGTAATTGAGCCATTCACTGTATCTGCCTCTACATGGAAGAGAGCGCCATCAGCAATAATCCGAATACGCTTGACCGCACCGGCATCTATCAAAGCACGCAGAGTCTTCTCATTCACCGCTTTCCTCTTTGAATAAAGATTTCTGTTCCGGGATTGGGATACCTAATTCCTCACAATGCTTTCGGATGAGCACCTCAATCATATTGGCTAAACTACGCCGCTCAAGCAGGGCAGCTTCGCGTGCGGCTTCCTTCAGTAACGGGTCAATGCGTAAATTTAAGGTAGCCGTTTTTTTCGAGGACATTCACATCTGCAAACATATCTAAAACTAGATTCATTGTAACGCATTTGTAACGCAATACAAATTCTAGATTTAGCTTATGAGTCACCACATTGGAGGTTAAGCAGCACGGTAGGTTGGGCTGAGCCTGCGAAGCCCAACGATTTTTCACGTCAATGTTGGGCTTCGTGCCTCGGTAACTGCTCCTGCGTTACTCTACCTCCTGCATCCATGCAGTCGTCAGCACCAACCTACATCACCCACTTACCTTTTCAGTCGCCCCGTTGCTGTGAGTGGCAATCGGGGTCAATCGCCCCGGATGAGCGATTGAGTGATGCAGGCACAGGGCAGATATATTGCTCCTGCAATATCTGCATACACCACATCCATGTGGATAAAGCGCCTTGTATCACGACCTCGATTGACGCTTGCAGCGACGGATTAAGGCGAATGACGTGCAGGGATGCACTAATATCGCGGGCGCAGGAGCGATGGACGGGGTGCGCTTTTTTTATTCAAACGGGATCAGTACCATTTAATGCTACTTCGGCGCAATAACTCACAGCTTGCGAAACAACTTGTCCTGCAATGCCTTTTTATCAAAGGTTACTGTGTATTCTGCTCCCATTGCATGATGCGTTTGCGCAAGAAAATAATCCGCAAAACCTGCCTTCCCATTTCGATAGTGCTGTAATGCTTGTAGTGCAGTTTCCGCATCTTCGATTATAAATTCCTGGGTAATCAAGATCTGATGAATAACATCTGCGATTTGTTTTCTTGAATAGGCGTAGGCATTTGATAGCACCCAACCAAGCTCACAAAGCACGATCTTACTGATTAACCCGCAATTTTCAGACGTTAGTTGATTTTCAATAAGCTTATTGGCTTGTGAAGATTGCAGGCGATTATCCTGGGTGATGAAACGCACAAGCACGTTGGTATCAATTCCGATCATTCAGCAGCGCCTTTTGCAATGGCGGCTTCCATTTTTGCTAGAGAAACTGCTTTAGCCGGCTTTGGAAGCATACCTTTTAATTTTTTTACCGGCGCTGTCTTAGGGATAACCAATAACTGTCCATCTTCTGTGATGGTGAACTCAACTTTATCGCCCGCCTCAAGTTTTAACTGTTCCCGGATCGCTTTGGGAAAGGTGACCTGACCTTTACTCGACATGGTTGCAATCATTGACTTACCTTTTTTGATGATTCTTACAATAAGTAAGATTGTAAGCCCTAAGATACTTTCAGGCAACTCGCCTAAGTCGCAGATTCTTTAATCTTATGCAAAACCGTATAAGCCGCCTGCCGATACAACGCACTCAACGACGGCAAGTTAAATACAAAACGTGTCAGGTCTGTGACGCTGCCACCATACTGAATAACCGCCATGACAAAGTGAATGAGTTCGGTTGCCTGGTTGCCGATGATGGTGACGCCCAGCAGCTTTTCTGTTTTTCGATCAGCGACCAGTTTCACCAGACCGTGTTCTTCACCGAGCATGGGAGCGCGTACATTTTCACGGTAATCCGCTGTACCGGAGACGGGATCAAAGCCTGCTTTTTCCGCGGCGGCTTCATCCATACCGACTGAGCTTAGTTCCGGGATGGTGAAAATTCCGCTGGGGATAAGTTCTTCCATAGGCCCGCGCTCATGCCCGAACATATGCAAGGCGGCTGCCCTTCCCTGCTCCATGCCAGCTGATGCCAGTGAGGGAAAACCGACAACATCTCCCGCTGCGTAAATATGTTTGACTGAACTGCGCATGTGCTCGTCGACTTCGACCGTTCCCCAGTCAGTTAATTTGACGCCGACTTTTTCCACATCAAGGCCATCCAGCACCGGCACCCGCCCCAGTGCGACAAAAACCGTTTCCGCTGTCACTACAGTGCCATCGTCCAGCAAGACTTCCATTTCGCCCTGATCGATTTGTTCCAGTCCTTCCGGTCTGGCGTTGTGTCTGACGACCATGCCGTCTTCCGTCAGGGCCTGTTCGAGAAAATCTGTGGCATCTTCATCGATAAAACCAAGCAGACGGTCGCGGCCGTTGACCAAAGTAACCTGCACACCCAGCGCCTGAAAAATGGAAGCGTATTCGCAGGCAATCACGCCACCACCCAGCACGATCATTGAATGCGGAATTTCTTCCAGCCGTAGCAGAGTCTCGGAGTCGTGTACCTGGCGGCCATCAACGGGTAGCTCCGGCACGGCGCGCGGTTTCGAGCCAGTTGCGATCAGGATATATTGACCCTTGACTGTTGAACCGTCCTCTAATTCCAGCGTGTTGGGATTGATAAATTTTGCGCTGCCACGCATGCGGGCAATATTATGCGCACGGAAATTGCGCTCAATTTTTTCCCTCCAACGCACGACCAGATGACGCTTGAGCGCCATGAAGCTGCGCACGGTCGGGCTGGTTGACGGATCGGTGACAACGCCACGCCTGCGGCCACCCGCCAGATAAAGTGCTGATTCGCGCAAAGTCTTGCTGGGAATCGTACCGGTATTGACCCAGGCACCGCCAGCCGGGCCACGATCAATCACGCACACCGACGCACCAAAATACGCAGCCTGTAACGCGGCTTTTTCGCCTGCGGGGCCACTGCCAATTACGACCAAATCATATTTTTCCATGCCGCAAGTCTATCAGACTGATATTATTCATCTATCTATGGCTGGCCTGATTCCGCAACATTTTATTGATGACCTCCTGACCCGTATTGACATTGTCGAGGTCATCGATGCGCGTGTGCCATTAAAAAAGAAAGGCCGCGAGTATGCCGCCTGTTGCCCTTTCCATGGTGAGAAAACCCCTTCGTTTTATGTCAGCCCGGAAAAGCAGTTTTATCATTGTTTTGGCTGCGGTGTGCACGGTACTGCGATTGGCTTTTTGATGGAATATGAAAACCTGAATTTTGTCGAAGCCATTGAGGCGCTGGCCGAGTCTGCAGGCGTCGAAGTGCCCCGCGAAGATGATGGCCAGCCCGCCACAAAACGTGTCGATTATTCACCGCTTTATGATGCGCTTGAATCGGCCAGTCATTTTTTTCAGCAGCAATTACGAGAGCACCCCGCTGCACAGGATTATTTTAAACAGCGCGGACTCAGCGGCGAAACCGCACGCGACTTTTTGCTGGGTTTCGCGCCAGAAGGCTGGAACAATCTGGAAAAACATTTTGGCCCGAAATACGATGAGCAACTATTGCTCAAGGTCGGCTTGCTCAGTAAAAACGACAAGGGAAAAGTTTACGATAAATTTCGTGAGCGGATCATGTTCCCGATTCTGGATCGGCGTGGCCGGGTGATTGCTTTTGGCGGGCGCATTATCGGCGAAGGCGAACCGAAATATCTCAACTCACCAGAAAGCCCGGTGTTTCATAAAGGCAATACGCTCTATGGACTTTACGAAGCGCGTAAAAATAATACCCGTCTGGATTCGCTGCTGGTGGTCGAGGGTTACATGGACTGCATCGCGCTCGCGCAACATGGCATTAAAAACGTGGTCGCCACACTGGGAACTGCGACCACGCGAGAACACTTGCAACAACTTTTTCGCGTCGTCAAACGCATCATCATCTGTTTTGACGGTGATGAGGCTGGGCGCAAGGCGGCCTGGCGAGCACTGGAGCAGGCACTACCTGTTTTGCGCGATGACCTGGAAATTGATTTCCTTTTTTTACCAGACGGCGAAGACCCGGACAGCCTGTTACAAAAAGAAGGCGCCGCAGGTTTTCGTGAAAAACTGGAGCAGGCACAGCCGCTTTCTGCCTACTTGCTCGATTCATTGCGCAAACGCCACGACCTCGGCACGCTAGAAGGCCGCAGCCGCATGACGCTAGAAGCCAGAAAGCTGGTACAAGCGCTGAGCAAGGGACTACTGCGTGAGCAGCTCATCCAGCGTATTGCAGAGCTGGCTGCGCTTGAACCCAAACACCTGTTAGCCGAGGCACCAGCAAAACGCCCCCAAAGGCCCCTGTCGCGCCAACAAAGTCAGGCCCAGACCTTGAAAATGACCGCTATGCGCCAGGCTATCGCCTGCCTGCTGCAAAAACCAGCACTGGCCGAAAAAATCAGCGAGGCGCAATTATCCGGCATGCAGACGCTGCCGGGGGGTGAATTGTTTTGCCTGCTGGTGGACATTATTCGGGAGCAACCACAGGCCACAACAGCCATCCTGCTTGAACATCTGCGTGACAGCCCCCATATCAAGGCTGTGCAACAATTAAATCTCTGGCAGCCACCGGAAGCGGAGAGCTGGCCGGAGCTTCTAACCGATGCCCTGCAACAACTGTCGCGCCAACAGCGTGAAAACCGTCTGCAAGAATTGCTGGATCGTTCCCGCTCCAATTCGCTGAATGAGGTCGAAAAGCAGGAACTTGGAAGATTGTTGCAAAGTTAGCTGGTTGATTGACGATTAACCTGCTAAAATTAATCGTTTGTGCAACCCGTTATTTAGTCGATGTCCATGAGTCAAACTGTCGAACAACAATCACGCCTGAAAGAACTGATCGCCCGCGGCAAAGAGCAGGGCTATCTGACCTATGCCGAGGTCAACGATCACCTGCCTGACAGTATTGTCGATCCGGAGCAGATCGAAGACATTATCAGCACCATTAATGACATGGGCATCAAGGTGCTCGAGTCTGCCCCAGACGCCGATAGTTTGCTGATGGGTGATGACGCAATTGAAGAGACCGATGACACTGCGGCTGAAGAAGCTGTCGCCGCCCTGGCCAAACTGGAAAGTGAATTTGGCCGCACAACCGACCCGGTACGCATGTACATGCGTGAAATGGGTACAGTCGAACTCCTCACCCGCGAAGGCGAAATTAAAATTGCCAAGCGTATCGAAGAAGGTCTTTTGCAGGTGTACCTGGCACTGGCGCATTCGCCGAAAACGATCGACCTCCTGCTTGCGGAATGGGATCGAATTGAAAAAGAAGAAAAGCGCTTGACCGACCTGATCGTCGCATTCATCGATCCCTACAATGAAGATGAAATTCCGAAACCCGTACAGGTGGATAGCAGCAAAAAGGACGAAACCGATGATGAGGAGGAAGAACCAGTCGATACTGGCCCCGATCCAGAAGAAGCCAAACAACGCTTTAAAAAGATTCGCGCAGTTCATAAAAAAATTGTCACTGCACGCAAACGTGGTCACCACAAAAAACTAATCGAACTGCTGGATGAAATTTCTCAGTATTTTGTCGAACTCAAACTGGTTCCCGCCCAGATCGAAAAACTGATCCAGGAACTGCGCAGTACGGTTGATAAAATCCGCAGACATGAAAGACATATCATGCATCTTTGCGTTAACGATGCACACATGCCGCGCAAGGAATTCATCACCACATTCCCAGAAAATGAAACCAATCCAGAATGGTTGCAGCAATATATCAATTCAGATCATGCCTATGCTGATGCGCTGAAAAAAGTCGCGCAAGAAATTGAGTCAACACAGAAAAAACTGGTGCAAATTGAAGAAAACACAGGCCTGAGCATTACTGAAATCAAAGACATTAATCGTCGCATGTCGATCGGTGAAGCCAAGGCTCGCCGCGCGAAAAAAGAAATGGTCGAAGCCAACCTGCGTCTGGTTATTTCTATTGCAAAAAAATACACCAACCGCGGCCTGCAATTTCTGGATCTGATTCAGGAAGGCAATATCGGCCTGATGAAAGCCGTCGATAAATTTGAATACCGCCGTGGTTATAAATTTTCCACCTATGCAACCTGGTGGATTCGCCAGGCGATCACCCGTTCGATTGCTGATCAGGCACGCACCATTCGTATTCCTGTGCACATGATTGAAACGATCAACAAACTCAACCGCATTTCCCGGCAAATGTTGCAGGAAATGGGCCGCGATCCCACGCCGGAAGAATTGTCCGAACGCATGGAAATGCCCGAAGACAAAGTGCGTAAAGTTTTAAAAATCGCCAAAGAACCCATCTCCATGGAAACACCCATTGGTGATGACGAAGATTCTAACCTCGGCGATTTTATTGAAGACGGCAACGCCGAGTCGCCCGTTGATTCCGCGACATCGGTCAGCCTGAACGAAAGCACGCGCGAGGTGTTGTCTTCACTGACACCACGCGAAGCCAAAGTATTGCGCATGCGTTTCGGCATCGACATGAATACAGACCACACGCTGGAAGAAGTCGGTAAACAGTTCGACGTTACCCGCGAGCGGATACGCCAGATCGAAGCCAAGGCTTTACGCAAACTGCGCCACCCTACCCGTTCAGAAATGCTGCGCAGCTTCCTTGATCTGGAAAACAACAGTAGCAATTAAGGAAGGTCTGAATAACTGCCGACAAGCCAGGGATGGCTATGTAAACCTCCATATATGGGCCCTTAGCTCAGTTGGTCAGAGCAGTCGACTCATAATCGATTGGTCGTAGGTTCAAGTCCTACAGGGCCCACCATCTTTTTAGGAAACTCAGAAAAATTCATCCCTGAATTCATAAAGGGCTATTGGGTAATCGCTTTAATCATGCGAAACTAGCAATCCAGCCGCTGTGGTCATGCTGGCAGTAGCGAGAGAATTAAATGGCTCAATCCAGTTCAACAATTGTTAAAGACGGCTTCTGGAGCAACAATCCAGGGCTGGTTCAGTTGCTTGGGCTTTGTCCTTTGTTGGCGGTCACGGGTACGGTTGTCAATGGGCTGGGATTAGGGCTGGCAACCACGATGACATTATTAATTTCCAATGGACTGGTTTCGCTATTGCGGAATCTGGTTCGCCCGGAAGTCCGCATCCCGGTTTTTGTTCTGATTATCGCCTCAGCGGTCACAGCCATTGAACTGATCATGAACGCCTGGTTTCATGATTTATATTTAACGCTGGGCATATTTATTCCCTTGATCGTCACCAACTGCGCCATAATCGGTCGCGCGGAAGCCTTCGCTTCAAAACAACCGGTCGGCCCCGCCCTGCTGGATGGGTTTTCAATGGGCTTCGGGTTTACGCTGGTACTGGTTGCTTTGGGTGGCTTACGCGAAGCGCTCGGCCATGGCACTTTATTTGCGAATGCTGACTTATTATTAGGCCAGGCAGCTTCCGCACTGGAACTCACACTGGTTGAAAATTACCATGGCTTCCTGCTCGCGATTTTACCACCGGGCGCATTTCTCGGACTGGGCCTTTTGATCGCGCTAAAAAATATCATTGATGCGCGCCAGACCAGGCGCGAAGTTCAAGCAAGTCCGGTTGGGGCTGAGCTGCAAACTGACGCCAAATAACATTCGATGAACCGGGAAAAGCGTACTGAAATATTCACCCGCCTGCGCGCAGCGAACCCAAACCCTACTACTGAACTCAATTACAATTCGGATTTTGAATTATTAATCGCTGTTATTTTATCAGCACAGGCTACGGACAAAGGCGTCAACAAAGCAACTGACAAGCTTTTTGCTGTTGCCAACACGCCTGAAAGTATTCTGGGGCTGGGCGAGGATGGCCTGAAAAAATATATTAAAACCATCGGCCTGTATAACAGCAAGGCTAAAAATATCATTGCCACTTGTCAAAAATTAATTGAAAAACATAACGGCAAAGTACCGGACAACCGCGCAGCACTGGAAGCCTTGCCGGGTGTCGGACGTAAAACAGCCAACGTCATTTTAAACACAGCTTTTGGCCAGGCGACCATGGCTGTCGACACACATATTTTTCGTGTCGCCAATCGAACCAGAATAGCCACAGGTAAAACCGTTCTGGAAGTTGAAAAAAAATTACTGAAATTCATTCCGGATGAATTTATAGATGACGCACATCACTGGCTAATTCTGCATGGGCGCTACACTTGCACTGCGCGAACACCCAAATGTTCAGAATGCATAATTTGTGACCTTTGTGAGTACAACAAAAAAACCTGCACCTGAAGCAAATACATTTTGCCCCATCCAATTAATCTGGTGTATCGTATCGCTCTGACTTCCTAAACAATGACAAACAATAAACTGTGAGTACATCGCCCGTTCTTTTAATGATTTTTGATGGATTCGGCGTCAATCCGGCCAGAAAATATAACGCCTGGTCGCAAGCTAAAACACCGTATCTAGACGATTACTTTGCAACCAACCCGCACACCGTTCTGCAGGCTTCGGGCCTGGCTGTAGGACTCCCTGACGGCCAGTTTGGTAATTCCGAAGTCGGCCACCTCACGCTGGGTACCGGGCGGATTCTTGAGCAGGAGCTTTTACGCATCGCTGAAGCCATTGAAAATGGAGATCTGGAAGAGCTGCCTGAATGGCAGAATCTACTCACCACAGGCAAACGGTTACATTTGATCGGTCTGGTTTCTGACGGCGGGGTTCACTCTCATATTGCGCATCTGCTTGAACTACTGCCATTAATTGTCAAAGCGGGCGTGGAACCCGTTATCCACATGATCACGGATGGCCGCGACACACCACCTCATTCATCATTGACTTATCTGGAGCAGCTGGAGTCCAAACTTGAAGAACTGGGTAGCGGAACGATTGCTACGGTCAGTGGCCGCTACTGGGCGATGGATCGCGCCAACAACTGGGAACGAACTGAACGCGCCTGGCGTGCCATCATGCTGGGGCAGGGTGACAAGGGAGAAACCGCACGGGAAATTATCGAGACCTCCTGGAAAAATGATATATCCGATGAATTCATCAAACCAACTGTAGTAGGTCGACCCGACTCTCCGATGATCGGGGAGGACGAATCCGTCCTGTTTTTCAATTTTCGCAGCGACCGTGCCCGCCAGCTTGCGGCTGCCATCGGACTGGATGATTTCCCTGAATTCGACCGTGGAGAGGCGGGCATCCGGCCCCTCACCTGCATGACGCAGTACAACGTCTACTTCCCGTTTCCGATACTGTTTTCACCAGAGCGTCCCGAGCAGGTGCTGGCAGATGTCATCAGCCAGGCTGACATGAAACAATTTCATTGCGCGGAAAATGAAAAGTTTCCACACGTAACCTATTTTTTTAATGGCGGCTGGGAGAAACCTTTCCCGGGTGAAGATCGGTTCATGGTGCCATCACCCAAGGTCAAAACATATGACATGCAACCGGAGATGAGCACCCCCAAAGTAGCCGACAAGGTGATTGAAGCCATCGAGAGCAAAAACTATGATTTTGTTCTGGTCAACTTTGCCAACGGCGACATGGTCGGGCATACGGCCATACCGGAAGCGGTCGTCAAGGCGGTTGAAACGCTGGACACAGAGAGTCATCGTGTCATCGAAGTCGCCTTGCAACATGGCTTTCGTGTCCTGGTAACCGCAGATCATGGTAATTGTGATGAAATGGTTTCACCGGCAACAGGGGAACCCCATACACAACACTCGGTTTACCCTGTTCCTTTTCTATTGTTGGGCAAGCCCGATGCACAACTTGGCATTGGCAGAGGGCTCGCGGATGTCGCGCCCACCATTCTTGAATTATTAGGCCTCTCCAAACCCGTCAAGATGACAGGTAAAAGCCTGATTTTGAAAAAATCGCTGGGGATTTAATTATGACCACGCCCGTTTCCACCCTCACCCTGAATCCGGCAATTGATGTTACTTACGAAGTCTCCCAACTGGTAGCCGATGACAAGGTCAATTCCAAAGAAGCCAATATTTTTCCTGGCGGTAACGGCATCAATGTATCGCGCGCACTTAAACGGCTTGGTAAAGATGCGCACACATGCTGCATTTTTGCACGCGAAACCGGCAGCCTGATTCGCCGTTTGTTACGAGATGAAGACATTTATCCGGTGACACTTGAAGTACCTGGGCGGAACCGCGTGAACTGTACCATCCAGCAAAGAAGACCGCCGGAAGAATTCAAAGTCGCGGGTATCGGGCCGGATATTACGGCCGAAACACTCGAACAGATAACGACCATATTTCTCAATCTCGCCGGGACTGGCTACGGCGTCCTGTCAGGCTCTACCCTGCCGGGAACACCGGAAGACCTCTATACGGATCTGGCAATCAAACTCAGAGCACAGGGTGCCCGGGCTGTGGTTGACACCAAAGACGCTATGCTCCGGGAAACAGTTGAGGCAAAACCTTTCCTCATCAAGCCCAACAAGTATGAACTGGAAGTGATGTGTGGCCGCTCTCTACCCACACTGGAAGCCATCGCTGATGAAGCCCGAAAAGTTCAGCAGATGGGAATAGATAATGTCTGCGTGACGTTAGCCGAAGAAGGCGCCATCCTGGTTGATGACAATGACAGCTATTATGCGCCCGCTCCCAAGGTGCGTGTGCGCTGCTCCGTCGGCGCTGGAGACACTATGCTGGCTGGATTAATTTCAGCTTTCTCAGATGGAAAGCCGCTTGATGAAGTGCTGCGCCTGGGACTGGCTTGCGCCAGCGGCTCAATCTCGCGTGATGGCACTGAGCTCTTCCATCCGGGAGAGCTGGAAGCGCTGATGGAAAAAATTGAAGTCACAGGTCTTTCTATCTAACGTCCACTTACTATCTAACGTCCACTTACAGGACGCCACATTAAGAGGCGCTGATGTCAGCAAAAATAAAATATTTTTTGATTAGTTTTTTTCTGATCATCACGACATCTTCTCATGCACTGGATCTGCGCTATGGCCGCGGAGACTTTAAAATCAACGCCAGCATCGCACCGCTTATCAGCGGTAATATGAAGTTCAATATTGACACCTGGACGTTATCCCAGCCGCATAGCAACATTGGCAAGTCGCCTGTATTCTACAGTGTGCGTTTCGACTATTTTGAATCGGGTTTCGTCAACCAGATTACAGATTTTGCCAGCTTGCCACTCACAACGCCTTTTCCTGCAACCGGTCAGAGTATTGATGACCTGATCGACCAATATACCCCGGTACCTGTACCCGCTGACTATCGTATCCACGGAACCAACCTGGATATTTCCCTGGGCTATGATTTCATCAAAAATAATCAGGGCTTCCTTGGGTTGGGCATCAACACAGGCCTCAGTTTACCCTTCATGAAAACGCGGAATCTGCAAAGCGATGCGAACCTTGTCCTCGACCTGCTGGATACGTTTGAAACAGAAATACGCACCTGGAAAATCGGCCCTGTGCTACACGCTGGATTTAAACCTACAAACGGATTATCTCTCCGCGGACTCGCCGCCTGGAATTATCAAACCGGCAAACTTGACAATAATTTTCTCGGCAGCGGCATTCAAATTGATGGTGACTATCTAACCCTGGATCTCAACGCCCAGTTACATCTTGCGGAATTACTGCAAAACACGGGCTGGCTAAATCGCTGGTATGTTACAGGTGGCTACGCTTACAGCAAATGGGATTACGATGACACCACTGTCAACATTTTGAGTAATAGCATTTCCATACCCCGCGTACTGGACATGGACTACTCGCATACCAATCTTTATCTTGGACTGGGTTATCAGTTCTAAATTCAATCAGCAGAATGTTTGCACAAAGCCGAGAAGAAACCCGCCAGCTGTTTTGTTCTGTATTTAAAAAAGTACAGGAGCAGACCACGCTTGACCCGCTCGAGCAACAAATCGCTGAGGTGATTAAGCTTCACCCTGAGTACCACAAGCTGCTGATGGATCCTGAATCGGCGCTTGCACAGGAATTCACACCCGAACAAGGTCAAAGCAACCCGTTTCTGCACATGGGTATGCACCTGGCGATTCGCGAACAGGTCAGCACTGACCGACCCGCCGGCATTCGTGAATACTTTAGCCAGCTGATCAAAAAGCTGGGTGAATCCGAAACCGAACACAGAATGATGGAATGTCTTGGCAACTCACTTTGGGAAGCACAGCGAAATAACAGCCTACCTGACGAACAGGCCTACCTGGACTGTATACACAGACTGTTATAGATACATAATGAATATTTACCCAATTTCAGCTATAACAAATAAGAGTCGGTTTAAGGAGGTGGCTTTTTACACAACCTGCCTGCTCATTTTCTATGGATGGTCTGAATAAGTCCGATTGCATTTCTGCGGAGGAAAAATGTTCTGCAAGTTTCA
>DTYI01000078.1 GCA_012961935.1 Thiotrichales bacterium
ACTCTACTACCAAGTCTCTGAGCAACTTTAGCCGCTATACCCACGTAGAGAGCATGTGTACTCCCATCACCGTTAACAATCCGCTGAGTCATAATACGGGCACTGCCTCTGCGGGCTCTTCTGGTCAAGAGAAAAAGCAAGAGAACATGTCAAAAAAAGACTGCAACAATACGGCTGGATAATAGGAGAAATAGATACCAATAGATTCTCTTACTAAACCCGGATTACGCTGCGCTAATCCAGGCTATGAGTCCTGAATCCTATTCAATCATGCCCGGAATATAGGTACAATCCGCGATCACAAATTTCCTGAAAAATATAATACATCGAGGACGCCGGTATGTTCGACCCCAATAACCCCTGCCTGTTTTGTCACCCAAAGCCTGAGGAGATCATCGAAGAAGCTGAAACAGCATTGCTCATTACTGACACCTATCCGGTCAGCCCGGGGCATTGCATCGTCATTCCAAAACGGCACATCGCGACTTTTTTTGAATCAAGTGAAGAGGAAAACAGGGACTTTCATTATTTGATCAATCTTGCCCGAAATTATCTGGAAGAGAAATACCAGCCGGACGGGTATAACATTGGGTCAAACAATGGCCTTGCGGCTGGCCAGAGTGTTAATCACCTTCACATACACATCATTCCCAGATACACAGGTGATGTGGAAAATCCCAAGGGAGGGGTTCGCTGGGTTATACCGGAAAAATCCCAGTACAGCCGCAAATAGGCGTGTGCGGACTTTGTCAGAAGCCTCTTTATGTCAGCAGGTTGATCAGTATTTGTTCGTAAATATCCTTGAGTGTTTCCAGCTCTTCGACTGAGGTGTGTTCGTTGATTTGATGGATGCTGGCATTGGTTGGGCCGAGCTCGACAACCTGTGCACCGGTCGGCGCGATAAAGCGACCGTCTGAGGTGCCACCGGCTGTTGAAAGTTCTGTCGTTTTCCCGGTTACCGTTTCGATTGCTTTTTGCATGGCGTTGACCAGCTCACCTTCGGGCGTGAGGAATGGCTTACCGGAGAGTGTCCATTCAATTTCGTATTCAATATTATGCCGGTTGAGTATTTCTTCGACGCGTTGTTTTAATTGCACATGGTTTGTTTCGGTGGAATAGCGCAGGTTGAAAATGACTTCCATCTCACCGGGGATGACATTGGTCGCGCCCGTGCCAGAATGAATATTGGAAATCTGGAAGGTGGTCGGTGGGAAAAATTCGTTGCCTTCGTCCCACTGTGTGTTCGACAGTTCTGCAATTGCAAATGCTGCGGCGTGAATCGGATTTTTTGCCAGATGCGGGTAGGCGACATGACCTTGCTGGCCTTTTACAATTAACCGCGCGCCCAGCGAACCGCGGCGACCGTTTTTAATCACATCACCCACAGTTTCTGTGCTGGACGGTTCACCGACCAGACAGTAGTCGATTTTTTCATCGCGTGCTTCGAGTGTTTCGATGACTTTGACGGTGCCATCGATAGCTGGCCCTTCTTCATCACTGGTAATTAAAAACGCAATCGAACCTTTATGTTCAGGATAATTTTTAACGAAACGCTCAACGGCGACAACCATGGCAGCGATACTGCTTTTCATGTCCGCGCTGCCACGGCCATACAATTGGCCGTCACGAATTACTGGTTTGAAAGGATCGCTTTGCCATTGATCAACTGGCCCGGTCGGCACTACATCGGTGTGGCCCGCAAAACAAAACACAGGGCTTTTATTCCCCTTGCGTATCCAGACATTATCCACTTCACCAAAGTGTAGTTTTTCGGTATTGAAGCCGCTGGAATTCAGCCTGTCAGACAGTATATCCTGACAACCTTTGTCTTCAGGTGTTACGGAAGGGCGTTCAATTAACGCTTTTGCCAGTTCTAGTGTTTCAGTCATAACTTAGCCCAGTAATTCCCGGTAGCGATCTTCATCGAAACCCACTTCAAGAATTTTCCCTGCTTCCAGAACCGGACGTTTAATAATGGCGGGATTATCTAGCATGATTTTCATGGCAGATTTTTCATCGATATTGTTTTTTGTTTCATCGTCCAGCTTGCGCCAGGTCATACCACGTTTATTCAGCAGGATTTCCCAGCCAATTTGTTTAATCCACTGCTTGAGTTGTTTTTCATTCAGGCCATCTTTACGGAAGTCATGGAATCGGTAATCAATATTATGGTCAGAAAGCCACTTGCGTGCTCGGCGGATTTTATCGCAATTCGGAATACCATAAAGCGTGATCATTTTCCGCGCCTTATTTTTGCAGCGGCCTGTTCCCAATTCCTGCCATCAAACTTTATGGCTTCAAATTGTTCTGTTTCCAGGTCAAAGTCGTCCAGGCAACGAACATTGATGCTGATTTCATCTGGTGCAATGCGCGGGTAACTGAAAGAATGGATACCACATTTTTTGCAGAAATAATGTTTGGCTTCTTTGCTGTCAAACTGGTACAGGCCTAGCGAATCTTCGCCTGCAATCAGTTTGAATTGTTCAGCTGTAACTCGGTGATGCAGGGCGCCTTTTTTTGTGCAAATGGAGCAGTTGCAGTCAACGACTTTTTCGATCAGTGCGTTGACCTCAAAGCGAACTGTTTCGCAATGACAACTGCCGTGGTAAGTTTTCACTTATCAAATGTCGCGTAGCAATTCGTTGATGCCGACTTTGCTGCGTGTTCTTTCGTCCACTTTTTTGACGATGACGGCGCAATACAGGCTGTATTTGCCATCCTTTGAAGGCAGGTTGCCGGATACGACGACTGAACCCGCGGGTACGCGCCCGTAAAGGATTTCATCTTTTTCGCGATCATAAATGCGGGTGCTCTGGCCGATATAGACGCCCATCGAAATGACGGCGCCTTCTTCGACAATGACGCCTTCGACAACTTCTGACCGTGCGCCGATGAAACAATTGTCTTCAATGATAGTCGGTGCAGCCTGTAAGGGTTCCAGTACGCCGCCGATACCAACGCCGCCGGATAAATGTACATTCTTGCCGATCTGTGCGCAGGAGCCAACCGTGGACCAGGTGTCGACCATGGTGCCGGAATCGACATAGGCGCCGATGTTGACGTAAGAGGGCATCAGTACTGCGCCCGAAGCAATATAAGAACCTTTACGCGCCATCGCTGGCGGCACAACTCGCACGCCATCGGCGGCGAATTGCTCGGCAGTTTTGTCGGCAAATTTGCTGGGAACTTTGTCAAAATACTCTGTAAAGCCGCCGGACATGACCTGGTTGTCATTCAGACGAAATGAAAGCAGTACGGCTTTTTTCAGCCACTCGTTGACCACCCAGTCTCCCACGCCACGACGTTCAGCAACGCGCAGTTTGCCTGTATCCAGCAGGTTTAGCGCTTCGTTGACCGCCTCACGTATTTTCGGATCGGCTTTATCTGGAGTGATGTCAGCACGGTGTTCAAAGGCATCTTCAATCAGGTTTTGCAGGTCAGTTGTCATAATCAGTTCTCATTAAATAATTTAAAGTGATTGTACCGCTTCTTTTATCCGCTGTGCAGCTTCAATGCACTCGTCCAGCTCAGCGACCAGCGCCATGCGAACGAAGTCTTTGCCGGGATTGGCGCCATTTATTTTCCGCGAGAGGTAGCTGCCAGGCAATACGCTGATGTGTTGTTCGGCATAGAGCTTTTGTGCAAATTTTTCATCACTAACCGGCGTTTTTACCCAAAGATAAAAACTGGCTGGTGGAATGTTGACGGGTAGTATTGGATTCAGGATTGAATGAACGGCGCTATATTTTTCACGATACGCTTCTCTGTTTTTCTGAACATGCGTTTCATCCTTCCACGCGGCGGTACTGGCAGCCTGTGTCGTCGCTGACATGGCGCAGCCATGGTAAGTACGGAACAG
>DTYI01000079.1 GCA_012961935.1 Thiotrichales bacterium
ATCGACTATTATAGGGTCTAAAGCATGGAAGTTTGTTGTAGACGAGTATAGAATCCCTGTTGTAGTTGCAGGTATAGCTAAATATTACAATTCTGAAGAACTTGTAGGAAAGAAAATAGTTATAGTTGCGAATCTGAAACCCAGAAAAATATTCGGTATAGAATCTCAGGGAATGTTACTTGCGGCATCCGATGGGGAAAAGCTTTCCGTAATAGTGCCCGATAGAGATATACCGGAAGGGGCAAAACTCAGTTGAGATATTTCCGCTTTCAAGAACAACATCCCTTTTCTCTCATTCTTCCTTTAATAGAAGAGAGAAAGCTTGACCCTTGGGAGGTAGACATTGTTGAGCTTGCAAACCTCTATATAGAAGAAATAAGGAGAAGGGAACTTCTCGACTTAAGAATCCCGGCAAGGGCTATAGTAGCTGCTTCTTTCCTTTTGAAAAAGAAAGTAGATGTTCTCTTTCCCAAACCTCCCAGAAAACACGGAAAAAGAAAATATACCCTAAAAGAAATCGCCGATATGTTTGAAAAGGAGTATAAAGAAATAGAGGAAGAACTGAAGGAAAACTTAAAGGAGATACAGAAGAGTATCAAGAAGGTAAAGAAAACAAGTAAGACTACGAGGAAGAAAACCCGTACAGAAAGGAGAGAAATTCCCATTCATATCTCAAAGTTTGAAGATGTTCTGGAAGAGTTGTGGGAATTTTTCAAGGGTTTAGAAGTAGGTACGCGATTGAGTTTTTTAACTTTCCTAAATAAAAAGGATTTTGTTCCCCAGTTTATCGCTTTGCTTTATCTCGATTTTGACAATAAGATAAGACTTTCCCAAGAAAAACCTTTCGGAGATTTGGAAATAGAAATTTTAGAAACCTAAAACTTTCAAAACTTTATCCAGCTCGGGCGGAACAGTAATCGGGTCTTCACATACCCTTATGGCCGTATCCGGGTCTTTGAGACCGTTTCCCGTTAGAGTACACGTAACAACTTCTCCTCCTTTAAAGAAACCTTCCCTAACGAGTTTTATAAGGCCTGCAACACTTGCTGCAGATGCAGGTTCACAAAATACTCCCTCTGTAGAAGCTATCAATTTATAAGCGGAGAGTATTTCACTATCGCTTACCGCGATTGATTTTGGCGGCACATCCCTGTGCCGCAGGAATGTCTGAATAAGTCAGACATTCCATAACCTATATATAATGCTAATTTGTAGCTCGATGGCAAACTTATTCGTTAAGTCCTTTGTTAAGTAAGCGTAGTTTTATGGCTCGGAATAAAAAAGCTGGATTACCAGTAATGTAGCGCTTAAACATTCGCTTTGGTTCTAGTAAAAAACGAAATAACCACTCAAGCTTTATTTTACGGAGTATCAATGGAGCACGCGGTGTAGCGCCAGAGTAAAAATCAAATAGAGCGCCTACACCCAGGATAACGGGAACGCTTAGTTTCGATTTGTTTTCAGTAATCCAGTTTTCCTGCAGAGGCACGCCCTTGGCAATAAACAGGATTTTTGCACCAGAATTATTAATGCCTTCAATAAGCCTATCAAGTTTTTCTTTCGGGTAATAGCCATGGTGTGTCCAAACAATACGTAACCCTGGATACTGGCTAACCATTTTTTCTGCGCAGGTAGTCGCATGTCCAGGTTTAGCGCCGAGGAGGGCGATAGGTGTACCATGTTCTGCTGCCTGCTTGCAGATAAGCGGAAACAAGTCAGTTCCGTTGACATTATCCTGAAACTTTTTACCCCAAAACTTTGCGGCAATTGCCATGCCTACACCATCAGAAAAAAGCATTTCGGCTTCACGTAATGTTTTGTAATATGTCTTGTCTTTTGCGGCGACATTGATGCAATGGGCATTGACAAAAAAAATACGTGTCGAGAGGTTTTTACATGCTCTACTAACAACCATGTCTGCTGCATCAGCTAAATTTAGATTTAGAAAATCAATTCCGAAGAGGTTTAGAATAGGTGGCTTTTCTAAGGCGGCTTGTTGGTCATCACTTGTCAACATAGTGACTCATCCTACTAGAAGTGTTCTGATTCGAAAAGGCTAATTCCAAATAGGTTTGTCAGGTATTTTATAAACTTGAACTGGGTTGCAGTTATGCAGGAGTTAAGTTTGCTATTTGAATGATGTCATCATCAGCTGTTTGTTTACTTAGGCTGCGGATAATTGTTAAAAAAACTCATGCTGGTTTTTTTCATATTCCTTTCCGGCATGAAATTTAAGGAACCTCTTGTATCAATTCATGAATTGATACAAGAGGTTCCTTAGTGGCGGAAATGCCGCATGCCGGTAAACACCATGATCATGCCGTGTTCATCGGCTGCCTGAATAACCTCTTCATCACGCATTGACCCGCCTGGCTGAATGACGGCTTTGATACCTGCTTCAGCTGCGGCATCGATGCCGTCACGGAATGGAAAAAATGCATCGGAGGCCATTACGGAACCTTTGACTTTAAGACCTGCGTGTTCGGCTTTGATGCGGGCAATTCTTGCAGAATTGATGCGGCTCATCTGCCCTGCGCCGACGCCAATTGTTTGCTTGTCGCAGGTGTAGACAATCGCGTTTGATTTGACGAATTTGGCTACGCGCCATGCAAACAATAAGTCTTCCATGGTTTTATCGTCGGCAGATTTTTTGCTGACTACTTTAAGATCATTGTATAAAGACAAGTCAGCGTTTTGAACCAGCAGACCACCGCGTACACGCTTGTATTCTACGTATTCACTGCGCGTACTGTCCCACTCATTACATTGCAACAAGCGCACATTTTTTTTCGTGCTGACTACTTTTGCAGCAGCATCAGAAATGGAGGGCGCAATGATGACCTCGACAAATTGCCGATCAATAATGGCCTGGGCGGTTTCTTCATCGAGCGCCTGATTAAAGGCGATGATGCCGCCGAAGGCAGACTCAGGGTCGGTCTGATAGGCACGATCATATGCGTTTAAAAGTGAATCGCCGTAGGCAACGCCACAGGGGTTTGCATGTTTGACGATGACACAGGCAGGCGCGGCATCAAATTGTTTAACGCATTCCAGTGCGGCATCGGTATCGGAAATATTGTTATAGGAAAGTGCTTTGCCCTGCAATTGTTTTGCGGTTGCAACGCTGGCCTCGGCCGCTTCGGATGAAATGTAAAATGCAGCTTGCTGATGTGGGTTTTCCCCATAGCGCATGGTTTGGCTTTTGTTAAATTGCAGGTTGAATGTGCGCGGGAAACCCTCAGGTTTGCCGTTCTCGACGATACTGCCCAGATAGTTTGCGATCATGCCGTCGTAGCGGGCGGTATGTTCAAAAGCTTTTACAGCCAGATCAAAACGGGTTTCCTTGCTGATGCCACCCATGTTTGAATCCATTTCCGCTGTGATGCGTAGATAGTCCGCCGGGTCGACCACGATGCAAACATGGGCATGATTTTTTGCTGTTGCCCGCACCATGGTTGGGCCACCGATGTCGATATTTTCAATGGCATCATCCAGCGTACAATCCGGTTTCGCGACGGTTTCCTCAAACGGGTAGAGATTGACCACCACCAGATCAATCGGAGGAATATCATGTTTGTTCATCACCTCATCGTCGATGCCGCGACGGCCAAGAATGCCACCATGGATTTTCGGGTGCAGCGTTTTGACCCGGCCATCCATCATTTCGGGAAAGCCTGTGTGTTCAGAAACCTCTATGACTGGGATGTTATTTTCTCCGAGTAATTTTGCTGTGCCGCCAGTTGATATAATTTCAATATTGTTCTGATGCAGGTGGCGGGCGAATTCAACGATATCAGTTTTGTCAGAGACGCTGATCAGGGCGCGTGTTACGGGCCGTAGGTTGTTCTCGGTCATAGGTTTGTATTTAGCTGTGAATTTGATGGCGGATTATACCCCGCCGAAAGGATATTTTTAGAGTAAATTATATTGCAGTAATTTTTTTCTCAGGGTGACACGGCTTATGCCGAGTACCTCTGCTGCTTTGGTCTGGTTGCCGTCATAGTGTTCCATAACGCAGGCGAATAAAGGTTTTTCAAATTCGCTCAGTACCGTTTGATAAAGTCCATTCGTCGCATGCCCGTTCATTTGTTCGAAATAGGTGTGCAATGCTGAATGCACAGCATCAGACAAACGTTTTTGTCTTTGTTTTTCGCTCACGCAGCCATTTCCTCCCGATCGGTATTGGCCTCGTTTGTGTTTTGAATAAAGAGACAACGAATTATAGATAATTGTAGTTTAGCCGTCTCAGCCTGATTAATTAATTTACGTTCTTTTGCGTAGTCAGGCTGGCCATTAAAATACCAGCCCAGGTGCTTACGCGCAATCCTGACGCCTCGGGTTTCACCATAAAATTGATGCAAAGCCTGTAAATGTTGGGTAATTACGAATTGTTTTTCTTCTGCGGTCGGTGCAGGAAGCGGGCTACCTGTTTTGAGGTAATGATCGATTTCACGGAAAATCCACGGATTGCCTTGTGCGGCGCGACCGATCATGAGCGCATCAGCCTGGGTATATTTCAGCACAGCTTCGGCTTTTTCGGGGCTATCAATATCACCATTGGCGATGACAGGAATGGATACGGCCTGCTTGATGGCGGCGATGCTGTCATACTCGGCCTTGCCCAAATATTTATCCTCGCGGGTACGGCCATGGATAGCGATTGCCTGAACGCCTGCGTTTTCCGCAATGCGCGCAATTTGCAGGCCGTTTTTTTGTTGCCTGTTCCAGCCGGTTCGAATTTTAAGTGTGACAGGAATATCCACTGCATTGACAACTGATTCAAGTATTTCACCGACCAGTTTTTCATCTCTGAGCAGCGCAGCGCCTGCAGCTTTACGGCAGACTTTTTTGGCCGGACAGCCCATGTTGATGTCAATTATTTGTGCGCCCTGTTGCATGTTGAGCTGTGCGGCGGTCGCCATTTGTCGTGGTTCGGTGCCCGCAATTTGAACACTGCGAGGTGCGGGTTCGTCTTGATGGATTTGTCGCAAGCGGCTTTTGTCCGTATGCCACAGTGTACTGTCAGCGGTCATCATTTCTGACACGGTCATCCCCGCCCCAAGCCTGCGGCAAAGTGCGCGAAAAGGCTGGTCTGTGACGCCCGCCATGGGCGCCAGGATCAGCTTGTTCTCCAGACTATAGGGGCCGATTTTCATTAATGGTTAGTCAGGCTTAATGGCCAGGAATAATAGACGAAAGTCAGAGAAATTCAAACTCAAATGCAACGGCTTCCTGCCCCGGATCCAGCACTTGTAGATAGACTGGAATGTTTTTATTGACGGGCATCAATCCATCTTCAGAGGGTTTTTCACTCAAGTACTCACCTGGCCCAAAACGGCGTAAAGCAATTTTGCGGTCGTTTAGATCGGCAAGTGTTAGCTCAATGCTGGGGTAGGGTTGGGGGAAGTCCGACTGATTACGGATCAGTGCTTTGATGATCAGTGCATTTTCTGCAGTGGGATGAGAATAAATACCATGATTGAGTAATTCAATTGCAGCCAGGTCGCGTTGAGGTGAAATGCTGCAACCGGTTATTTTGCACAAGGTCTCAATCAAGGGTCTGGTTTCGGGATAAGCCGCAAATTGATCGTGGTGAAAATGGAGGTATTGCAGGGATAGTGTCAGCAGCAGAAACAAACCGCTCAGCGTATAAAACCAGGTTGAGTTCAAGAAGGCAGGCAGTGATTTTTTTTCATCTTCTGCCATGACGGGGAGCGATGCATCGGGGGTGGTGTCAGACAGGTTGGCGTCTGACTCGTCAATCAGTTGATTCAGTTCTGTAATAGATGAATCTTCATCGTTTGCCAGTTCGATGGCATCGTCTTCATTAAGCAAGCCTGCCTGCTCAGTTTCGGGTTCATCTTCCAGCGAAAGAAATTGTTGTTCATAAATGGATTCAGCTCGGTCTTCTGAAAAAAGATCTAGCGGGTCGCTATCAACGTCGTCAATAAACGCCCGGAATTCTCCAGTGAGGGTTTGTTTGTCTTCTTCGGGTGCGTCTTCAGAGTTGTCCTCAGTAGTCAGGTCAGGTGCTTCCTCCGACCTGGTGTCTGCTTCGAAACTTTCTTGTTCTGCCGTCTCTTCTGGAACTGTTTCACGCGGCTCGATTAATTCTTCCTTAATATCAGGCAACGCTTGTTCAGCTTGTTCAGCTTGTTCAATATTCTCAGCAGTATCTGTTTTTGGAAAGTCATCCTCATCAGCGACATCTTCAAGATGATCGCTGATCAGGTCAGCAGATTCATTATCCAGTAACTCTGCAGTCTGGTTTATTTCTGGAATGACATTGGTCGTTTCTGCTCCACTCTCTCCGGAGGATTTCAGATATTGTGCAAGCGGGTCATTCTCAACGGAGACGACTGTTGCACCGAGATTCAGATCGGGTAATTCTTTTTCCGGTTCCCTGGGGTAGCTGTCTGTGTCTAAATAATTCTGAAAAGACTCCATAATGTCTTCATCAATGGAGGCTTCAGGTTTATTGGTTAAGCTGACAGGATCCTCTGGTTCATCGCTAGTAGTGGTTGCTCCTGGTGTGCTGTCAGTCAGAAAGTCATCGATGCTAAGTGGTGCTTCGTTACCTGTCTGTGCTGAAGAGGCGCTGTTTTCTTCTGCATTATTATCAGCCTGGGGTATAAAAATAGTGTTGCATTCACCGCAACGAACTCGCTCAGGTGCTTCTTCAAACCTGGCGGGTAATGCGAATATGGCATGACAATGGGGGCACTCGACGTACATTGACTCGTCTTTTCATTTAGAGAATCAAGCTACTCTAATCATTCATTCCGCTTTTTTCCAGTCAAACATGACCAGCTTTCACGGTTGCTGACCGAAGTGATGTCGAACCAGGGTTTGTAGGCGTTTATAACCGCCGCTACCTGACCCTCAAGAATCCCGGAAAGAATGATGTCGCCCTCTTTTTTGACAAGCCCAGCCAGCGTTGGCGCAAGTGCTATTAATGGCCCTGAAAGGATATTGGCCAGTAGTAGATCAGCGGGTTTGTCTGGTGTGGTGTCAGGCGTATAGAGCTGCAAAGCCGATTCCGGGATATTATTTTTTTCGGCATTATTTCGACTGGCCTGAAGCGCCTGAGGGTCGATATCAACACCGGTTGCTTCGACTGCTCCGAGTAATAAAGCGGCCACCGCAAGCACGCCTGAACCGCAACCGTAATCAATCATGCTTTTGTTTGCGGGCGGATGTGCGTCCAGCCATTCCAGACAAAGCGCGGTGGTGGGGTGTGTGCCGCTACCAAAAGCCAGGCCGGGGTCGAGCATGAGATTCGTAGCGGATGGATCGGGCGGTTCATGCCAGGAAGGGCAGATCCACAAATTTTGACCAAACTGGATCGGTTCAAACTGATCCATCCACGCACGTTCCCAGTCCTGGTTTTCGATGGTTTTTACCTGCCAGTTCTGCAAGGGTGAATGCTGGGATAATGCCGCTCTGATTAGAGCGGCATCGCTGTTATTGTTAAACAGTGCAACGACAGTAACCTCATTCCAGATTGGTGTTTCCCCTGGAGCAGGTTCGAGTAAAGGCTGGTCGCCTGCGTCCTCTAGAGAAATTGATAGCGCGGAAAACGCCTCCAGCTGATTTTCTACATCGGCAAGTTTTGTCCGAGGTAACTGAAAGCGGATTTCAAGCCAGTGCACGATATATGGAGAAGTTATAACCCCAGCTTCTTTTCCAGATAATGGATATTGGTTCCGCCCTGACAAAATGAAGCATCTGTGATAATTCTCTGGTGCAGTGGGATATTGGTTTTGATGCCATCAATAATCATTTCCTGCAGCGCGCCACACATACGCGCCAGCGCGACGTTGCGGTTTTCACCGTGGGCGATCAGCTTGCCTATCATAGAGTCGTAATAAGGCGGTATTCTGTAACCATTATAGATATGGGTATCGACCCGGATGCCTGGGCCCCCGGGGCAGTGATACTGGGTGATCGTACCGGGTGAAGGCATAAAGGTGTCGGGATCTTCCGCATTGATTCGGCATTCAATCGCGTGCCCCGTTATTGTTATATCTTCCTGTTTGAGTGTAAGCGGCTCACCTGCGGCAATGCGTAGCTGCTGCTTCACAAGGTCAATGCCCGTGATCATTTCACTGACACAATGTTCAACCTGTAGGCGGGTGTTCATCTCAATGAAATAAAACTCGCCGTCTTCATAAAGAAACTCAAAGGTGCCTGCTCCCCGGTACCCAATTTCGATACAGGCATTGGCAACACGTTCTCCCATTCTGGCTCGCACTTCTTCGGTAATACCGGGAGCCGGTGCTTCCTCAACCACTTTTTGGTGACGTCGTTGCATCGAGCAGTCGCGCTCACCCAGGTGTATGGCGTTACCCTGGCCATCAGACAGCACCTGGAATTCAACATGACGTGGCTTTTGTAGGTACTTCTCCATGTACAGCGTGTCGTTACCAAAAAAGCTTTGGGCCTCTGATTTGGTTAATGAAACCGAATTCATCAGCGCGCCTTCGGCGTGTACCACACGCATGCCACGGCCACCCCCGCCACCCGCGGCCTTGATAATAACCGGGTAGCCAATCTCGCGCGCCATGCGCAGAATTTCATCCGGATCGTCACCGAGCGCACCTTCAGAACCCGGTACAACTGGCACACCAGATTTAATCATCGCTTCCTTGGCGGAAACTTTGTCGCCCATCAGGCGTATGGTTTCAGCTCTGGGGCCGATAAAAACAAAGCCACTGGATTCAACCCGTTCGGCAAAATCGGCATTTTCAGAGAGGAAACCATAACCAGGATGAATGGCGACTGAGTCGGTTACTTCCGCAGCGCTGATAATGGCAGGAATGCTCAGATAGCTTTCTGTGGAGGAAGCCGGTCCAATACAGACGGTTTCATCTGCCAGCCGCACATGTTTCAGGTCGCGGTCAGCATCTGAGTGTGCGGCGACCGTTTTAATGCCCATTTCCCGGCAGGCGCGCAGAATGCGTAAGGCGATTTCCCCTCGGTTTGCAATCAATACTTTTTGCAGCATGTTGGGACCTTACTCGAGGATAACCAGTGGCTCACCGAA
>DTYI01000080.1 GCA_012961935.1 Thiotrichales bacterium
CGCCTGCATGACCAGGGTATTCAGGAAGCTGTGCTCACAGGTGTTCATGTTGGCGGTTACGGCAGTGATCTGGGTTCGTCACTTTATAAATTAATTGAAGCGATTCTTATTGACACCGACCTGCCCCGTTTGCGACTGGCATCTGTCGAGCCATGGGATTTACCGGATAATTTTTTTGAGTTATTTAAAAATCCACGACTCATGCCGCATATGCACCTGCCTTTACAAAGTGGCGCTGATTCTGTTTTACGTCGCATGGCGAGACGCTGTAAAACAGCAGAATTCGCAGGGCTGGTACAAAAAGCTCGCTGTGCTGTTCCGGATTTTAATATCACAACCGATATTATTGTTGGCTTTCCGGGTGAGACAGATGCTGACTGGGAACAAACCATGGCCTTTGTAGAAAGCACTGGTTTTGGCCATCTGCATATTTTTCCTTTCTCTCCGCGAGAGGGCACTAAAGCTGCACGGCTGCCAGATCAAATTGAAAAACCAGTTAAGCAAAAGCGTTGTAAAGAGCTGGCTAAATTAGGGGAGAAAATGAAACTTAAAGTACTCCAGAAAACTGCTGAGAAGAATTATAACGTGTTGTGGGAAAAACCTTCTGAGATGGACGCAAACGGACTTCGACGCTTCACGGGATACACACCCAATTATTTAAAAGTGGAAGCACAGATACCTGCAAATTATGATCTTGAATACAGCATCACACCAGCCCAGATAACTGGCATAAATCATGAAAAATTATTGCTACAGTCTGAAGTCGGAAAAGAATTCTATAAGGATGCCCTACCGCCTTTAAAAATAATTCCAGTTAAAGCAATAGCCAATGCCTGATGCGCTTTATCAGCTCGCAGAGCAATTACTTGATTTGCTTAAACAGCGGCAAAAAACAATCACAACTGCTGAATCCTGCACGGGCGGCTGGGTCGCAAAATGTTTGACGGATGTGCCTGGTAGCTCATCTGTATTTGATCGCGGATTTGTCACCTACAGCAACGAATCAAAACAGGAAATGCTGGGCGTACCATCTGAAACGCTAAGTCATTATGGCGCAGTTAGCGAAGAAACCGCCATTGCAATGGTCAAAGGTGCATTGAACAACAGCCAGGCTGACATGGCAGTTGCCATCACGGGTATTGCAGGTCCGGGGGGCGGAAATCCGGACAAACCTGTCGGCACAGTCTGCTTTGCGTGGGCGTTTCAGAACAATCACACGCAGACTGAAACACTATGCTTTAAAGGCGATCGTGATGCAGTCAGGAGGCAGTCAGTGCAACATGCACTTCAGGTTGCCATCAAGGGGCTGTCACAAAATAACTTGAGGTTCTAGTTTGTCTTTTTGCTCCTGCCCAGGCTCTATCAATCGTTGCGTAGAACTACTATGCGCCTCTTGATAGAACCTGACCAGAAACAAAAATCCTGCGCTATAATCCTCAAGTTATTTTGTGATATCCCCTTATCTTATTCGGGCTCGCCATTACTGAATCGACCATATTCTGCCCCCTCCATCAGCGTCTCAAAGTCAGCTTCTTCCACCAGGATTAATTCTTCATGGTCACCTGCTTCGAAATATAACCTGGGGTTTTCGAGCAACTCCTCGTCCACAATCGTCGGAACCCGATAAGCCCAGCCGATTGCCGGAACAGCGCCCAGGGCACAATCATCGAACACATCGCCCAGCTCTTCTTCTGTTGCCAGCTCCAGCTTCCGGTCGATCAAATAATTAAGCGTTTCTAGCTCCAGGGTATTTGATGCAGGTATCACGGCCAGTACATAACCGATCTCATCCCACAGCAAAACACCTTTAGCGATTTGCTCTGCTGGGACATGTGCAGAATAGGCAGATTGCAGGCTGGATGCAGTATGCGCATGCCGGTGAATCTGGTAATTTACGTTGGCGTGATCCAGGTAATTAACTACTGTCTCAGGTATCGTCATCGTTTTAAATTTGTTTTTGCTATGTCCTGATTATAGAAGATAAATAGTGGTTTGACTGACAAAAAGAAGAAAAAATGGTGGGTCGTGAGCGATTCGAACGCTCGACCATCGCATTAAAAGTGCGGTGCTCTACCAGCTGAGCTAACGACCCGTTTAGAAATGCTTTGAAAGATTCTGGCTCTCTCAAGGAAGGCCGATATTTTACACATTACGCAGAGAATCACAAGCCAAACATGTCATGCCTAACTTCTATTTCTAGCGATGGCGCTATAAAACGGTATTGTGGAAAAACCGGGCCAACTAGCTTGTCCGCCTGTAGCTAACGCAGTGTAAATACAGGTCAGGTAAACATATCCGCCGTTACATTCTTGAACCAGCCTATCGCATAGCTTGCTTCCATTTCTCGTGTCAGGGGCGATGCAAACAATGGTGATAAACCTCCGGAACCCTTGATACCTTTGATCTTCCCTTCTTTCAGCTTATACACTTTCGCAACAGAAATCCCATGCTTGGGTGCAATAATGCTATAGCAAGTATTGACATAAGATGGTTCAGGTACTTCTCCACCATTCACGGCAGCAATAATATTGGCCGCACACACTTTGCCCTGCGAGTTGGCTGCATAACCTGACTTGGGCATACTGCCAGCAATGCATGAATCACCGATGACATAGATGTCCTTGTGAATAGTTGATTCAAATGTTTCTTGATTAACTGGGCACCAGCCCTTTTCGTTGGTTAAACCGGTTGCAAAAGCAATTGCACCAGCTTTTTGTGCAGGAATTACATTGATCACATCACCCTTATACTCCTCTACCTGCCCTTGCATCGTGCGCGCTTTTGGATTGACCGATTCAACAATGCCGCCCGCAGCTCCTGCTACCCATTCAATCATATCGCCATAGTGTTGCTGCCAACCTTGCTTGAAGAGTTTGGCTTTGGAAAACTTGTCTTTGGCGTCAAGAATAATTACCTTGGACTTTGGCTTATGGTGCTTCAGATAAAGTGCAATTTGTGCTGCCCGCTCATAAGGTCCAGGCGGACACCGGAATGGGTTTGGTGGCGCGAGAATATAAACTTTCCCACCATCCTTCATACTCAAAAGTTGCTTACGCAACAACACTGTCTGCTCACCGGCCTTCCAGGCGTGTGGTAAAATCTTGCTCGCCGCTTCATCATAGCCTTTAATTTCATTCCACTTGAATGCGACACCCGGTGAAACAACTGCTTTATCAAAGCTGAAGTTTTGTCCGCTTTTTGTCTTGATTATCTTCTTTACCGGATCAATTTCCGTCACCAGATCATTCACCACTTTAATGCCATGACCAGTAAGTCCACTGAATCCAAAAGTGAGTGATTTAACATCTCGCTCACCACTCAGTACTTCGTTACTTAGCGGGCAGGATACATAACGCTTGTCCTTTTCGATCAAGGTTACTTCAATATCAGGGTCAGCCATGCGGATATACTTGGCGGCAATGGCACCACCATAGCCGGCACCAATCACAACAACTCTTGCTTTTGTCTTGCCAGCCTGCAGAATAAAAGGGAACCCCAGCCCACCTAAAGCAATTGCTCCGCCGGCCGTCTTCAGAAAGTCTCTACGATCTAATTTTTTCATGATGATCCCCTTATCGTTATTTTTGACTGGCGTAAAAATGGCTCAGAGCGTCAAGCTCTTCAGCCGATAACTTTTGAATACGTTTACGCATTTGCGTCGGTTGAGGTAATGATCCGCCAATTTCATGAAACAATCTGAGCTGCCCAAATAGATAGTCAGGATACTGTCCAGATAATTTTGGTAATTCACCTGTATTAGCTCCGTTGTTCTCATGGCAAGTCTCACACTGCTTCGCATGAAGTTTTGCACCTTCCTTAACCATTTTCCCATTGGTTTTAACCTTAGCTTTCACCCAGGGCTGGCTGGCCATAAATGAAGCAATTGCTTCAAGTTCAAGGTCAGAATAACCTCTGGCAATTCGCCCCATAATTGTTGAAGGTCGCTTACCGCTTTTATAGTCTTTCAGGGTCTGGCTAAGATAGCGTTTTGACATGCCGCCAATGATTGGCATGGGACCAGCTGCACTCGCGCCGTTGGTACCATGACATCCAGCACAGGTATTACTCAGCATTTCCGGTGTACGCGGTTTTGCTGTTAATATCGAACTGGTTAGAAATAAACCAACCGCAAAAATCCCCAGGCAAGTTATTTTCTTTATTCTCATCTTTATCACCTCTATTTTTTGCTATGCTCAGCTACAGCTTTCACAGCTTCTGGTATTGATAAATATGTACTTTCCTGTGGCTCAGACATTCCCGAGCGTTTATCAAGCCAGATAACCACCTGATGAATTTCCTGCTTTCTTGCTGGCAATAACGTTTCAGCTTCAAGCAGAGCAGCGCGTGCAGGCCCGTATCTACCCATATGCAAATAAGCAAACCCTAACCCCAGAAATGCACCCGCATTTTTCTCATCCAGGCCGATCGCTTTCTGGAAATTAGGAATGCTATTTGCATACTCCAGTTTAATTATTTGCAGGGCAGCTAGCTTTTGATATGCCCTTGAAGATGCCGGGGCTGTTTTGATGGCGCTGTCGATACTGTTTCTGGCTGCTTCATAATTGCTTGAAGCAATATGCATATCAGCCTGATTCAGAAACTCATCCAGTTCTGCGCTAGAAGTGGCTAGAACCTGTGCATTTAAAACTAAAACAGAAAACAGCAGATAAAAAGGAAGTAAATTATTTTTAAACATTTTTTCGAACTCTTATTTAAATGGAAAAAGTGTTCTCCGCCAGATCGACGGAGAACAGAGCCAGTTATTTACTTCAAGGAGCCTTTACCATAGCGTTCCTCATAAGCTTTGCGCATCTTGTCGATTTGCTCTTTACCCATGCCTTCAAAATACCAGGCGTGACCAGGGATTGGCTTGAGGTGCCTGTCCAGCATGGTTTTTGCAAATTTATCGTTACCATCTTTTGCTTTCACGATCTTCTTCATTTCAGGGATAAATTTGAAGTATGTGTGCTGGGCGACTTCGTAAATACCATGCCACCAGGTGTAGTCAGGTCCCATCATTGAGGCGCCATGTCGGGCACGGCGTCCTTCATGGTGCCAGATCTCGAACCAGATCCACTCGATCTTGTCATCAAAAGGAGATTTGGTGATGTAGCCAGCTTTTTTCAGGTCACCCATTATGGCTGCAAGTGGCCTGGCAAATTTATCGTTATAAAGCGCGACCAGATCATCCAGTTGCTTGTAATGACCCATGACTACACCTTCAGAGTGACAGGCGCGGCAAACGCTTTGCATTTTATCGCGACGATCTTTCCAGGTTAGTACTTCAACAACTTTCGACCCTTTTGCACTGTCACCAACTTTGGGTATGTCCTTGCCTTCAGGGACATCAAATTCCTCACCATTTTCAAGGCGTACAAGATTGATCTTTTTGGATATTGGAGAACGTAAATTCCAGGAGATTCTGTCGCCCACATTGTGAGTACTGCCTTCCTTACCGCCTGCGCTCATATGGCAGGTTGCACAAGTTGCTGATGCGCTGTAGTCGATACCTGCCACCCATTTGTCGGACTCCAGATTCATCTCACCAATCTTGGCGCGATAGATAATGCCGTGCTTGGATTCGTTATAGACTTCAATGTGAGGATGGTCCGGTCCAACGTGACATTTTCCACAGGTGTCTGGTGTGCGTGCCTGAGCCTTGGAGAAACGGTGGCGACCATGACAGGCTGTACAAGAGCCTTTCGAGCCATCAGGATTCAGACGACCAATACCAGTGTTGGGCCATGACGTTGGAGTCGGCTTGCCATCAGCACCAATTTCAACTTGTCCTCCATGACACTGCTTACAACCGGCGTTAACCGCAGCTGGACCACCTACGACTTCACCTAACAAGTTGTCGAGGGAACCCAATATATCGCCCGCGTGGGAATGGTGGGAGCCATCCATTTCTTCAAATTCTGTGGTATGACACTTGGAACAGTCTTTAGGCGTTACAATAGTGGTAATACGAACACCTTCGTGCTCAAACCCATCCTTGTCATCTTTTTCTGCGATGTGACAGTCGAGACAATTTACGCCTCGTTGGCCATGCATGCTTTTATTCCACTCGCTCGTCAAACCCGGGGATTCAGACAAATGACATTCAACGCATTGCTCACCTCGAGGATCTCCCCAGTCTTTACCCACCTCACCAGCTGGCCTGGCTGCCTGGGCGGTACTTAGAATTAATGCCATGGATAATAGAATCCAGACAGATGCAAAATGCCACATTCTCTTTTTCATGAGTTTCCCCTTTATTTATATTTAGACGTACGGGTATTACACAGCACAGACTATATAAACCTGCTTGCTTAGAGCTTATAACAGCGAAAGGGAGACTACTGTGAAGGTATTGATCCAGATAGGAATAGCCGTTGATTTATATCAACAGGGAAGAAATTAGCTAATGAGCGACTTCACTTAACATTGATTGCAGACGAGTAATGTCGTTGATATAAACGGTTCCGTTATTACCAGACACAAGACCATCCTGTTTGAGTTTTTTCATTTCACGACACAGGGTTTCAGGTGTGACGCCCAACATGCTGGCAAGGTCTGTACGACGTAAGGGCACTTCGACTGCAATGTCTTCTGATTCTGCATCAGAATGATCCAGCAGGAAGGCAATCAGTTTTTGCTGAGCTGAACAAGTTTTGTGACGTTCTACTTCGGCGATCAACCGAGTGACATCACGGCTCAATTCTGACAATACTTTGTAAAAAAGAACCGGCCGAGTCTTCATGAAATGCAGAAACTGGGAAGTGGGAAATGCCAGGACTTTACTATCGTTAATCACTTCCATTGTGGTTGCGTATCCATCACCCGAGAACATGGCTTCAAGTGCAAAGACCTCTCCGGGATAAACAATTTTAACGGTATGCTCTTTTCCAGATGCGCTCTGGCAGCGAAGCTTAACGTGGCCGTCGATAAGATAATAAAATTCACCGCAAGCATCACCCTGCCAACCAATAATCTGCTGACTATGTAAATATCGCATATGTGTCAAGCGTAACAAACTGCTGAGTTCATGCTGCTCTACGCCTGAAAATAAGGGCGACCGCTGCAATTGTTGCAAATGCCCATTCAGCTTATGGTAGTCCACAAAAAAAGCGCCTCCAGATCAATTATGTTTCGCTTCCTGCGATTATTATTTA
>DTYI01000081.1 GCA_012961935.1 Thiotrichales bacterium
AATTGCCCTTCCCGGTCAATGACTTCAAATCGCATTTTTAAATGTAGTGGCAGGTTTTCTGTGCGCCAGTCAGGTTTTTTAACTTCAAATCCTGTAATCTGTTTCAGTACTTTTCCCAGTTCAGCCAGTAAATTATTTTCTCCAAACTTTAATCTTTCATTCGCTACGCGGGCAAAATCAGGAGCAGGTACAAACTGTTTTCGAACAGACTTGGGCAAACCACGAATATGCGCCAGTATTTTTTCTTCAATCAAACCCGGCACAATCCATTCCGTTAGCGTTTCGTTTATTTGCGGCAAAACAGATAGCGGTATTTTTAGCGTCACGCCGTCCTGTTCGCTACCTGGTTCAAAATGATAAGTCAGCGGTAACTGCAAATTATCCTGCCGCCAGATTTCTGGCATGGCGGCTACGTTGACTGTTCTTGCATCTTCACGAATCAGTGTATTTTTATCCAGCTTTAGTTTTCTGGCATTCTGGTTTTGTTTATACCACCGCTCGAAGCTTGCACCAGAGGTAATATTGGCAGGTAACATCTTCGCATAAAAATCATACAACTCCTGCTCATCAATCAAAATATCCCGCCGTCGAGTGCGTGCTTCAAGGTTTTCCACCTGCTCAATCAATGAGCGATTTTCCTGGATAACAGGCAAGTTATTTTTCCACTCACCGTAAACCAGCGCGTGGCGAATAAAAATCTCACGCGATAATTCTGGATCCACCACGGCATAGTTAATATTTCGTCTCGGGTTAACAATCAGCCCGCAGAGCGTTAATTTCTCATACCCGCCAACCCGCGCTTTGCTTTTTTGCCAGTATGGTTCAGAGGAATGATGCTTAATTAAATGCTTGCCCACCTGTTCAATCCATTGTGGTTGAATACCCGCGACAATCCGTGCGAATACTTTTGTAGTCTCTGTCACTTCTGCCGCCATCAGCCATTTAGGTGGTTTTTTATGCAGACCGGATCCCGGGAAAATAAAGAAGCGCTGATTGCGGCAACCGAGATATTCGAATTTTTTATCTTTAAATCCAATCTGATCCAGCAATCCACTTAACAATGCGCGATGAATGGCTGCGTAGTCTGCCGGCTCTTTATTTAATTTTATAATTAAAATTTTTAAGGCCAGTTTTAATTGACGATGGAGGTTATGCCATTCACGCCAGCGCCGATGATTAATAAATTCCTTCTGACACAGTTTTCTCAGGGCATTATGGGATAGCTGCTCTGATTGTTCTTCCAGATATTCCCAAAGGTTAAACAGAGAAATAAAATCAGATTTTTCGTCACGAAAACGCGCGTGCTTTTCATCGGCAGCCTGTTGCTTGTGTTGTGGCCTTTCGCGCGGGTCCTGTGCCGCCAGTGCTGTTGTGATGGCCAGCACTTCGGTCACTGCATTTGTTTTTTCCGCAGCCAGCAACATTTTCCCCAGACGCGGATCAATCGGCAGACGCGCCAGTTTTTTTCCTGTTGCTGTGAGATTTTTCCGGTCATCGACGGCCTGTAATTCTCTCAGCAATCGATAACCATCTTTCACCAGACGCGCATCCGGCTTATCAATAAACGGAAACTGTTCGATGTCTCCCAGTCGAATCGACACCATTTGTAAAATAACCGCTGCCAGATTGGTTCTTAGAATCTCGGGTTCTGTAAACGGCTGGCGGTTATTAAAATCATCCTCATTATAAAGTCGAATGCAGATACCTGGACCGGTTCGACCGCAACGTCCGGCGCGCTGGTTTGCAGATGCCTGTGATATTTTTTCGATTTTTAATCGCTGAACTTTTGAGCGCCAGGAGTAACGTGAAATTCGTGCCTGTCCGCTATCAATTACATAGCGAATACCCGGAACCGTCAGTGAAGTCTCGGCCACATTAGTCGCAAGAATAACGCGCGTTTTGCCACCCGGATGAAAAATACGTTTTTGTTCAGCCGAAGGCAGGCGTGCATATAAAGGCAAAATATCCATGCGGTCACGTAAATGCCGCAGTGTTTTTGAAGCCTCCCGAATTTCTCCTTCGCCCGGCAGGAAAACCAGCACATCGCCCCGCCCTTCTTTTTGCAGTTCATCAATCGCCGAGACAATCGCCTGTTGCAAATCCAGCGGATCATCGTCACTGTCTGGGTCATGCAATGGCCGATAACGCATTTCTACAGGATAAGTGCGCCCGGAGACTTCAATCACCGGTGCATCATTAAAATGTGCGGCGATGCGCTCGGCGTCGATCGTTGCTGAAGTAATAATCAACTTCAGGTCTTTACGTTTACGCAATAATTGCTTGAGATAGCCCAGCAAAAAATCAATATTTAAACTGCGCTCGTGTGCCTCGTCGATGATCAACGTGTCGTATTGATTTAACCAGTGATCCTGCTGAAGTTCAGCCAGTAAAATGCCATCGGTCATGACCTTGATTAAATTTTCAGAACTGCTTCTGTCGCGGAAACGAACCTTGAAACCGACCGTTTTCCCCACTTCTGTTTTTAATTCTTCGGCCAGCCGATTGCTGATGGCCTGCGCTGCAATTCGACGCGGTTGGGTGTGGCCGATGATCCCGTTGATACCACGTCCAGCTTCCAGACAAATTTTCGGTAACTGCGTTGTCTTGCCTGAACCCGTTTCCCCACAAACCAGAATGACCTGGTGCCTCTGAATGGCTTCTGCAATTTGTTTGTGGTTTTCTGAAACAGGTAGCGCTTCGGGATAAGTAAAATCAGGTAGTGCCGCGCTGCGATTTTCCCTGAACTGCTTTGACTTGAGTATGGCCTTTTGCAGTTGACCAAGCTGTTTCTGATCTGGATTTTTTGCCAGCCTGTTTAATCGGGCGCGCAAGCGAAAATAATCTGCCTGCCAACAATCCTGCAGATCATGGGCAAATTGTTGCAGCAGCGGTTGCGTCAATCGACCTTGACCAGCAGTGTTTTGATTTTTTGACTGTGCAGCGTTGTTTGAATTTTGTTGGCTTTTTCCAGATCAGAAAACGGGCCAACCAGCACCCGATACCAGCGCTTGCCGTCGTGCACCTTGATCTTTTTAACCGTAGACTCGATACCCAGCAACGCCAGCTCCGCCCTGCGTCGGTCGGCATCTTTATGTGTTTTGAATGCGCCTGCCTGTACCTGGTAACGCTGCTGCCCAGAAGGGAAATGACTGCTTTCCTGAAGTGGCACCGGATCCTTCCTGCGCTTGTATTCATCCACTGGCGCAATCACTTCAGCGTCCGGCAGCAAAGTGTAAAAGTCATATTTTGATTTTGCAGGTGGTGGGGGTTTTGGTTTCACAACAACCGGGGCTGGCTTCGGTTTAGTGACCGGTTTTTGCGGTGGTGTTTTCACCGCCTGAACCGGCTCAGGCTGAAACCAGAGATACCCCAGCGTGGCGCCCACCAAACCTAAAAATAGCCCTGCAAGTAGCCAGCCAATCGGCGCAGGCTTCTGTTTCTTTCGGCCACGTTTAGCCTGGCGGCGTGGGCGGCTAGATCGGTTTTTATAATCTCTGGGCATGAAAGGATATTACTGACATTCTCACGGTGGCGCTATTGTAATGGAAATCTCATGCAAGCACAGACTTGAAACCCTGTTTTGCGCTAAGATGCGCAACTTTAATCCGTAAACGAATGGCTCGGCATGAAAGCACATATCCAGACCTTGTTAGACTCCGCAATCGCGACGCTGCAACAGCAAGGCGTTTTGCCGGGCGACCTGAAAGTCAGCATTCAGGTGACAGATACCAAAGACAAGGCACATGGCGATTTTGCCAGCAACCTGGCGCTGGCACTGGGCAAGCAGGCGGGCATGAATCCACGCGAACTGGCCGCACAACTGATCGCAGCTTTGCCGGGGTCCTCCCAGCTAGACAAAACCGAAATTGCCGGCCCGGGGTTTATCAATTTTTTCATCCACAGCGATGCGCTCACCGCGACGCTGGAAGCCATGCTGACCGATAACAATCTGGGCGTTACAAAAGCTGAGAACCCGCAAACTATCGTGGTTGATTTTTCCTCTCCCAACCTGGCCAAGGAAATGCACGTCGGCCACCTGCGTTCAACCGTAATCGGTGACGCCGTCGCGCGCACACTCGAATACCTCGGCCACAAAACCATTCGCCAGAATCATGTTGGCGACTGGGGCACACAGTTCGGCATGCTGCTCGCCTACATGGAAGAACGCCGCGCCGCCGGCGAAGAACCACGCATGGTGCTGTCTGATCTGGAAGCATTTTATCGTGCTGCAAAAAGTCGCTTTGATGAGTCAGAAGACTTCGCAGACCGTGCGCGAAAAATGGTGGTTGCGTTGCAATCCGGTGACAAAGAATGTCTGCAACTCTGGCAGCAGTTTATTGATATATCCATGAGTCACTGTCAGGCCGTTTACGATCACCTGGGTGTCAACTTGACCCGGGATGATGTGCGCGCCGAAAGCGCTTACAACGACGACCTGCCGAAAATCATTGCCGCGCTAAAAGAAAAAAATCTGCTCACCGAAGACCAGGGCGCACAATGCGTTTTTCTGGATGAATTTAAAGGGCGCGACGATAAACCGCTACCGCTCATTGTACAGAAAAAAGACGGTGGTTATTTGTACGCCACCACCGATCTGGCCGCGATTCGTTATCGTGTGCAGGAATTAAATGCCGACCGGATTTTATATTTCGTCGATGCGCGTCAGGGCGATCATTTTAAAATGGTGTTTGCCGTTGCAAAAAAAGCCGGTTTCGCAAAGCTGGAAACCCGGCTTGAGCACATGGGCTTCGGCACCGTCAATGGCAAAGATGGTAAACCTTTCAAAACCCGCGAAGGCACCAGCGTCAAACTCAGCGGCCTCCTGGACGAGGCAGAAAAACGCGCCTACGAACTGGTGAAAGAAAAAAATCCAGACCTGCCGGAAAATGAATTAAAAGAAATCGGCCGTGTCGTCGGCATTGCCTCAGTCAAATACGCCGACCTTTCCAAAAACCGTAACAGCGATTACATTTTCGACTGGGACTTAATGCTCAGTTTTGACGGCAACACCGCACCTTATTTGCTCTACGCCTACACGCGCATCGCCAGCATTTTTCAGCGCGGCAACATTGATGCAGAAAAACTGGACGGAGAAATTATTCTCGAAAAAGAACAGGAGACCGATCTCGCCAACCAGTTAACCAAATTCAGCGAAGTCTTAAACAAAGTCGCCGAACGCGGGCAACCGCATTTACTCTGCTCCTACCTCTACGATCTCGCCGGCCAGTTCTCCAGCTTCTACGAAAATTGTCCGGTTCTAAATGCGGAAGATGAAGATATGAAAAATAGCCGCCTGAGATTGTCGTCGCTGACTGCGAATATTTTGAAGCAAGGACTGCACTTGTTGGGGATTGAAACGTTGGAGAGGATGTAATCGTGCAAGTTGGCTAACAAAATGACTTTCTACTTTACTAGGCAAATATTAAAATGAATGGAGAACATTGGCTCCGCATATGTACAAGTTAGATATGAATACGACTAAAGTTAAAACCATCCAATTGGAATGGAAGTACTCACCAGAAAATTATTTGGAAGAGCCAATCTCCATTCCATTCGAAGGAGGCTGTCTTGATATCTGCAATGGGATCGCCTTAGCTGCGATTGATCCATTAATATTTCAAAATAGTGAAACTTTACAGGATGATCTGACCAAAATAATAGAAAGTCGGTTTAGTGCGGTACAGATTATGACTCATAAAGATTTTAACTTAAGCAAACCATCAAGAACAGATATTCAATAAGATGGTAGAGAGCACCGCCATTTGAGTATTGCTTCAACTGTTTCGGAAACGAGATCTCAATCTATAGACACAATAGTAAAGGATAAAGATGGGAATATAGTTTCAGACTCAAAAAAAGAAAGATTGAATAAACAGAAAAGGATTTCCTCTATGATAGAAGCATACAGATACACAGACTCTACTCTTGATCAAATGCTTAGAAGTTATCAAATATCAGTGAAAGACCCGGGTAATGAACTTGTTCATTTATACGAAATCAGATAGATTCTCTATCTAAGAAATTTGGATCTAAGAAAATCGCAATTGCGGAACTTAAAATCACAATTAATGAATGGGATTACATTGGAGAGCTATCAAATAACCGCCCATTAAATCAAGGGCGGCATAGAGGAAAATCAGTAGGATTGCTTCGAGATGCCGATTCAACAGAATTAAATCTAGCGAGAAAATTAGCATTCAATCTGATTGAAAAATATTTGATGTATATAAAGGATAATTAGCCCACTAACAAAGACGCGAGTAATAAGAGTCGGATTTGAACTAAATTATAATAAAGATATAACAGGACGGATAAGCGCAGCATCATTCACTATCTAAAATAAATACAAAAGATAGCGCTCTTTAATCACACTACAGATTTGAAATGGGGCTCAGCAGGAGTAACTAAAAAAATGAGGAAAAAAATTAAATTCTTTGTTTCCTACGCGCATAAAAATAAAGATTTAGTCAACAGCTTTATTGAAAAGTTGAGCGATGTTCTGGCCCCATCGAAAAAACATGATTATGTTCTTTGGAAAGATAACGGCCTCATGATTGGTGAGGAGTGGGAGAAGAAAATTATTAAAGCAAGGGATGAATGTGATTTTGGGCTTCTGTTGATCAGCCCCGCTTTTTTAGCATCTAAATTTATTACTGAAAAAGAGTTGCCTTTATTTGTGTTGGGCAAAAAGCCATCCATACCCGTCATGCTCCAGCCAGTTGACTTTGCTCGACATGATTTGAAAGGCCTGGAAAAACAACAAATATTCAGACTGGATTATCCAGGCTTTAAGGAACCAAGAGCCTATGGAGAATGCAAACCACCCCGGAGAGAAACTTTTGTCCTTGAGCTTTTTAAGTTAATCGAAGATAGATTGGCATCGGAATGAACTCCATCCTGATTACCAGAATCTGCATCGGAAGTGTTAGAAATTCTAATTTAACTTGATTCTTTTGTTCTCAGTTTCGCAGTTATTCTTATCGCCTTCATAGCACGCCCGAAAAATCATAAATACACTGCTGGAAACCAGGGCATCTAGTAAATCCCCGGACACGACAGCATCATCATTCCCGCACTCTATTTGCGTGTCATTATTACTGGTAAATGTGCAGATTATCGAGCCTGTGTCTCTATCGTTGCAATTGTCTGGAGAATCAGATTTTCCACAGTTTTCATCATAAACCTCTACATCATCCTGCGAAGAGATTTTATCGTCTTCGCTCAGAAAGAGTTCTACTGAATAGCCTATTTCATCATTGTTAAACAAGTCGCCTGAGATGAGGGATACTTCCCAGCTAATGCGAAAATCCAGACCAAAGTTTACTTGCGCAACGCCATTTATATCCGGTGTTGTGCCCTCTACAGAAAACTGGTCTGCCTTGATGTCTTTACTGCAGCCCATTAGTGAAACAAGGTAAACGCAAAAAATTAATACGCTGGTAACTTTAAGAAACTGCCTCATTCTCATTTCTCTCCGCTTTAAACCATACCTGGTGCATCCTATCAGCCAGCCGACTGCCATGATTGCTACCACTTAGAATAATTGATAGTTTATACCACAATTTGTTCCGTCATCTCGACTAGGGATATTCTTGTATCTCTAGATTTCAGTCTGACGATATGTGTTGGAACTCACTCAGAAAACTGCGAGACATTAAAATGATCACAGATGAAATGCTGACAACCTACGCACTTCCAGTCCTTTTGAGTGGCCTGATGTTATATATGGGTTTTATTGTTTACCGTCTGGGTATGGATTCCAATGCAGGGAAATGGGGTATGTTTGTGCTTTTTATCGGGCTGATGGTTGGCGTACTGGGATTCGGACTTAAATATGTGATCAAGTATTACATGGAAGCTTCTCTGAATTAATGCCGACAACGCAATGACAACCCAAAAAATGCAGGCCGTTTTAAGTAAGTGGGGAAATATGCTGGGTATTGAGTCCAGCCCGGTCAGTCACAAAGAAAAATTAATTTCCGCTGTCGGTGGGTTTGTTGCAATCTTAAGCATTCTCCTTGTCAGCAGCCGATTTACTGAATTATCGGACACCGCCTTGCTGGTTGCTTCGATGGGCGCCAGCGCTGTCTTGTTGTTTGCCGTACCACATGGGCAGTTGGCACAACCCTGGGCCGTTGCTGGCGGACATATTATTTCTGCAATCGTGGGCGTCAGTTGCGCGCTTTTAATTTCTGACAAGTTGCTGGCTGCATCACTGGCTGTTGGTCTGTCTATTTTTGCCATGCATTATTTAAAGTGTATTCATCCTCCAGGTGGTGCGACGGCACTTTCTGCCGTCGTCGGCGGTGCTTCTGTGCAAACGCTCGGTTATTGGTTTGTGCTCACACCCGTAGCGCTTAATGTCTGCGTCATCTTAATAATTGCTGTGTTATTTAATTATTCGTTCACATGGAGGAGATATCCTGTTTATTTTCAGGAGTGGACAAACCAGAAAGCCGCCGCTGGAAAAGAACCCGAATACGAGTCGATCCCGCATGAAAATTTTGTTTACGCGCTCAGCCAGATTGATTCATTTGTGGATGTAACCGAGCAAGAATTGCTAAAAATATATAATCTCGCCATGGGACTGGGAAACCAGAGCCATCTTGATTCTGCCGAAATAAAACTCGATAGCTGTTACAGTAACGGCAAGCATGGAGACCAGTGGGCAGTACGCCAGGTGATCGATGAACCCCATGACGCAAAAAACAAGGACGACATGCTGATTTATAAAACCGTAGCAGGAAACGGTCGGCGAAAAACCGGCGTTATGTCAAAAAAAGATTTTGCCAACTGGGCAGAATATGAAGTGTACCGAGACGAAGAAAACTGGAAACGCAAGGCAGCAAAATAAACTTCAGGTTATTTACATAGGTTATGACATTAATTGATGCGTATCATCAAAATAAAAACACCACGACATAATTACTGGTACTCCAGAATAATTACATGATGCGCGCATTAAAAGCTCTGTCCATTTCTCTGCTAGGAAGCTTGCGCGATCTGGCACCAATTATTCTGGTTATTGGTTTTTTTCAACTCGTTGTACTGCAGCAACCTGTACCCGATTTGCTAGGCTTGTTAACCGGCATTGTTTTCGTTTTATTTGGCCTGACTTTTTTTATTTACGGCCTGGAGATGGGGCTGTTCCCGATTGGTGAATCGATGGCGCACGCCTTTGCAAAAAAAGGCAGCGTGGTCTGGCTACTGGTCTTTGCGTTCGCTTTGGGATTTGGAACAACCGTCGCTGAACCAGCCCTGATTGCCGTCGCGGCTGAGTCCGCAAGAATCGCCGCCGAGGGCGGTATGATTTCCAACAACGAAGCTTCGATGAAGAATTATGCACTGGGTCTGCGTCTGACTGTTGCATTTTCTGTGGGCTTTGCCATATTAATTGGTGTGTTGCGTATTCTGAAGGGATGGCCGATTCATTATTTGATCATTGCCGGTTATTTGGGTGTGGTGATCATGACCACAATGGCGCCAAAGTCCATTATCGGCATTGCTTACGATTCCGGCGGCGTCACCACCTCGACCATCACGGTGCCTTTGGTGACGGCGCTCGGTGTGGGCCTGGCTTCCAGCATCAAGGGGCGTAACCCGATGGTAGACGGCTTCGGACTGATTGCCTTTGCATCACTGACACCAATTATCTTTGTCATGGCTTACGGGATGATTATCTAATGCAGTGGCTGATTGATTTTGCAGGCGTGTTGCTCTCGACGGTTCGCGATGTACTGCCGATCGTCGTCATTCTATTTGGTTTTCAGATTTTCGTACTGCGGCGACGCGTTCCAAACCTGCGCAAAGTCATTATTGGGTTTGTCTATGTGCTGATTGGCCTGGCACTTTTTTTACAGGGTCTGGAGCAGGCACTGTTTCCACTCGGGCGGTTGATGGCAGAGCAACTCACCAACCCCGCCTTTATTTACGATGGCCTGGTACATTTTACCGGCACGGTTCACTGGCAGGATTATTACTGGGTTTATTTATTCGCCATCGCAATTGGCTTCAGCACCACCATCGCAGAACCTTCCTTAATCGCGGTCGCCATCAAAGCCAACCAGGTTTCCGGTGGCTCGATCGGCGTCTGGGGTTTAAGAATCGCGGTTGCGATCGGCGTAGCCGTCGGCATCGGCCTGGGCGCCTTTCGCATCGTCACCGGCTATCCGCTGCACTGGTTTATTATTACCGGTTATATCGTAGTCATCATACAAACATATTTTGCCCCGCGCATGATTGTGCCACTGGCCTACGACTCGGGCGGCGTTACCACATCCACTGTAACCGTCCCATTGGTTGCAGCACTGGGGCTTGGTCTGGCCGAAACCGTGCCGGGAAGAAATCCGCTGATGGACGGCTTTGGCCTGATCGCCTTCGCCAGTTTATTCCCAATTATCTCTGTCATTGCCTATGCACAAATTTCAGAATTCATTAATTTACGCGCAGAAAAGAAAAAGTCTGCCCGTGAAGATCAAAAGAGGTAACTGTTATGCATTTTAAATTAATTATTGCGCTGGTTGACGACACGAAAACCACTGACGTCATTGATGCCGCGCGTGAAGCAGGTGCAACCGGTACAACGGTAATGAGTAATGCAAGTGGCGAAGGCATAGAAAAAAGCAAAACTTTTTTTGGCCTGACACTGGAAACTCAACGTGACGTTTTATTCATGCTGGTTGAAGAACATCTGAGCCGACATATTCTGGAGAAGATCAGAGAAGCCGGTGAATTTGAAACCAAAAAAGGTACAGGCATCGCCTTTCAGGTTGATGTTGAAGACGTCGTCGGCGTTACCCATCAAATTGAAGAGTTAACTGAAAAAGTCGAGGAGGCATTGTGATGGAAAGTCAAAAAAGAATTACCGTAAGGGATGTCATGAAAATCAAGTTTGACCGGGTTGATGGCAGAGATACCGTGCAGGCCGCGCTACAGAAAATGGAACACCAGGAAACGCATGTACTGATCGTCAACAAACGCAATGAAGAAGATGAATACGGCATCGTCCTCCTCGCTGATATTGCAAAAAAAGTGATGGCGAAAGATCGTTCACCGAACCGGGTCAACATTTATGAAATTATGTCCAAGCCCGTTATTTGCGTCCGCGCTGGAATGGATATCCGCTATTGCGCCAGACTGTTTGATAGCTTCGGTCTGAACATCGCACCCGTTTCTGAAAATGGAAAACTGGTCGGCACAGTGAGTTATAACGATATTGTGCTGAAAGGACTGGTGAAATTGCAGGACTGATTCAGATTAGACAAACACGTTTGGCAACAAGGGAATCCCGACCTACGTCAGCCATGCGGCGGATAGCGCAAGCTTATTCACCCTACGGGCTTATCATCAGCGCTGAGCTTGTTGTATTATTATGCACCTTCCATCTTCCAGTGATAATCGAGTGTTCAGCAAAATAAATATCAGTGATATAAAAAAATACCCCAGATTGAAGTGGTACCAACATGTCATTCTTCTTGGCCCGATAATCGGTCTGTTGATTACAATTGTGCTTAGCCAAACTTTGGGCTGTTCTGAGTACAGTCAATATCAATCGGAAACCTGCAACATAGTCGAAGCATTTTTAGGTATCAATCTATATTGGGTTTTATTTAATCTTTATTTTATTTTTTCCATTCTTTGTATTATTACCGTGCCGGCCGCTCTATTTGTATACATTTACCGAGCCATCACTAAAAGACTAGCTAAATAACTCAAAGTGCTTGCATGGCGATACATTCCGGCTGCCTGGTACAGAACCGGACGCCGTAAAAGGAGAAGGAAAACACCATCTTCAGATTTTGATATTTATCTTCCCCTTTCAGTCGCCCCGTTGCTGTGAGTGGCAATCGAGGGCAATCGGCATGGATGGGCGATTGAGTGGTGCGAGTGCAGGGATGCACTAATATCGCGGGTGCAGGGATGCGCAGGAGCGATGGTCGGGGCGCGTTTTTTCGTCTCTTTTTTGAGTTGAAGTACATCCATGTACTTCACCATGCGGGCGGCTATCGCCGACCAAAATTATTCCTGATAATTTTGTCGCGTTAAAAAAAGGGACTTGCGCATGAGTGATGATGTTTAAAAAGAAGTACGCACTCAAGAAAGCGTGAAATAAATACTAACAAATTCTCTTATTGATTCATACGGCGGATGGCGCAAGCTTATCCGCCCTACGCGGGCTTGACCCAAGCCACCGGCAATAAAACCCGTACAAAAAATATTTAACCAACCCAATCCTGCATCGTTAATTTTTAATCCGATACTCCGCCGACCTGGCATGCGCCACCAACCCTTCCCCACGCGCCAACGTGGAAGCCACCTTCCCTAACTTCGAGGCCCCTTCTGCCGAACAGCCAATCAAACTCGAGCGTTTCTGAAAATCATAAACACCGAGCGGTGAAGAAAAACGCGCGGTGCGTGAGGTGGGTAAAACATGATTCGGCCCGGCGCAATAATCACCGATTGCTTCGGCTGTGTAGCGCCCCATAAAAATGGCACCGGCATGGCGTATTTGTTTTGCAATTTCTTCGGCATTTTCGATGGATAGTTCGAGATGTTCTGGCGCGATATAGTTGGCGACTTCTATCGCTTCATCCATGTTTTTTACCTGGATCATCGCACCGCGATCTTTTAATGAAGTGCGGATAATATTTTCGCGCGGCATTTCGGCGATTAATTTTTCGATACTGTCTTCAACCTGACCCAGAAATTTTGCATCGGGGCTGACGAGTATGGATTGTGCATCTTCGTCGTGTTCGGCCTGAGAAAATAAATCCATCGCGATCCAGTCGGGGTCGGTTTTGCCATCGCAAACAATCAGGATTTCTGAAGGGCCAGCAATCATGTCGATGCCGACTTGACCAAACACCATGCGCTTGGCGGTGGCGACATAAATATTGCCGGGGCCGACGATTTTATCGACGCTGGGAATGGTTTCGGTGCCGTAAGCCAACGCCGCGACTGCCTGCGCACCGCCGATGGCAAAAACCTGATCGACTTCTGCGACGGCTGCGGCTGCAAGCACGAGTTCGTTGACTTCACCGTTGGGTGTCGGCACGACCATCACCAGCCGACCCACGCCCGCCACTTTTGCCGGGATGGCGTTCATTAAAACTGACGAAGGGTAAGCGGCTTTGCCGCCGGGCACGTATAAGCCAACACTGTCTAAAGCAGTGACTTGCTGACCCAGAACGGTGCCGTCATCTTCTGTGTATTGCCAAGATTCCAGCTTTTGCCGCTCGGCATATCGGCGGATACGATCCGCTGCCTGTTGCAAGGCTTCGCGTTGTTCGTCGGGCAGGTTTTTCAGCGCAGTTGTTAAACGCTCTGGTGCGATTTCAAGGTCAGCCATGGTGTCGGCTTCGACTTTGTCAAAGCGCCGGCTTAAATCCAGAACCGCTGCATCGCCTTCTTTGCGCACACGCTGAATAATGTCTTTAACGGTATCAAAAACAGCCTCATCGGAAACACCTTCCCAGGCCAGCAGTTTGTCGAGTTGCGGCCAGAAATCATCGTCCGCCATTTTCAAACGCACTATGCCTGTCATGTGCTTAACCGACTGCCCTGCTCAGCGTCCTGCGTTTACCCACTGCTTCGGCCAGCTTTTCCAACACGGGGACGGTGTCATCCCAGGCCATGCAGGCATCGGTAATGCTTTGGCCGTATTCCAGCGGTTGCCCAGGTTTTGCATCCTGGCGGCCAGCCTTGAGGTGGCTTTCCATCATGACACCGATGATACGATCTTCACCCGCTGCAATTTGCCGGGCGACTTCGTTGCCGACGATGACCTGGTTTTCATATTGTTTGCGGCTGTTGGCGTGGCTGCAATCTACCATCATGATGGGTGGTAACCCCGCCTTTTCTAATTGCTCGGCTGCTTGCTGAATGAACTCGGGCTCGTAGTTTGGTTGGCCGTTGCCACCACGCAAGATGATGTGACAATCCGGGTTACCATTGGTTGAAAAAATAGCTGAATGTCCGGCCTTGGTGACGGACAGAAAATGATGCGGCCGTGACGCTGAACCAATGGCGTCGATGGCGATTTGCAAGCCGCCGTCGGTGCCATTTTTGAACCCGACCGGGCAGGATAGTCCAGAAGCCAGTTCGCGGTGCACCTGACTTTCGGTGGTGCGCGCGCCGATCGCACCCCAACTGACTAATTCGGCCACATATTGCGGGCTGATCAAATCAAGATATTCAGTCGCGGCGGGTATCCCCAGTTCTGCCAGATCAAGTAATAATTTTCGTGCTTTGCGCAAACCCTTATTGATGTGGAAGCTGCCATCCAGATCAGGATCATTAATCAAACCTTTCCAGCCGACTGTAGTGCGCGGTTTTTCAAAATAAACCCGCATGACAATCTGTAAATTGTCCTGCAAACGTTCCCGTACCGCTAGTAGACGATTCGCATAATCCAGCGCAGCCTCGGTGTCATGAATCGAGCAGGGGCCGACTATAACAAGCAGGCGATCATCTTTGCCGTGGAGAATATTATGAATCGCCTCGCGTGCTTCATACACTGTTTTCGCCGCACGCTCGGTGATGGGATATTCGCTACGCACGACATCCGGTGAGCTGACTTCCTGAATGCCGCGAATGCGTAAATCATCGGTCTGATAATCTACCTTCTGAGTTGTTTCTTTTGCCTTCATCCCACCGCTTTTCCGATTGCATCAATCAATTGTTTTACCTGTGCATGTTTCATTTTCATCGCCGCCTTGTTCACGATCAAACGCGAACTGATATCCGCGATGTGTAACAGAGGCTTCAGGCCATTGGCCTTAAGTGTGCCACCTGTATCGACCACATCTACAATGCAATCGGCCAGACCAACCAGCGGTGCAAGCTCCATCGAGCCGTATAGCTTGATGACTTCAACCTGCTTGCCCTGACTGGCAAAATAACGCCGCGCGGTATTCACAAACTTGGTTGCAACACGTAAGCGTTGCTCGCCATTAAAGTTTGTATTTTCCGGGCCCGCTACCATGAGTTTACACCGGGCTATTTTTAAATCCAGCGGTTCGTACAGACCTTCGCCGCCATGTTCCAGCAATACATCCTTGCCAGCCACGCCCAGATCGGCTGCGCCATACTGCACATAAGTCGGCACATCGGTGGCACGGATCACCAGCAATTTGACGTTTTCCTGATTGGTATCCAGTATCAGCTTACGGCTTTTTTCCGGATCGTCTGCGGGTTCAATCCCGGCCGCTTTTAGCAAAGGCAGGGTTTCCTTGAAAATCCGACCCTTGGACAAAGCAATGGTTAGAATTTGACTCATGGGTAGGATTATCCCGGAATTCGGCGGATCTTTGCACCCAGTTGGGAAAATTTTTCTTCGATGCGTTCATAGCCGCGGTCGATGTGATAAATGCGATCAACCACTGTTTCACCTTCAGCCACCAGTCCTGCCAGAATCAGACTTGCTGATGCGCGTAGGTCGGTCGCCATCACCGGGGCTGCCTTGAGATTGTCGACACCACGGGTGATCGCGGTGTTGCCCTCGACCACAATATCCGCCCCCATGCGCTGCATTTCCTGAACATGCATGTAGCGATTTTCAAATACGGTTTCGACGATTTGGCCTGCACCCTCAGCAACCGCATTCATCGCCACAAACTGCGCCTGCATATCCGTCGGAAAACCTGGGTAGGGGGCGGTACGCAAATCAATAGCTTTAGGTCTGCGGCCGTGCATGTCCAACTCAATCGTATCTTTGCCCAGCGTGATTTCTGCGCCAGATTCTTTCAGCTTACCCAACACGGAATCGAGGATAGTTGGATCCGTATCCTTAACCTTGATATGCCCACCGCTGATGGCAGCCGCCACCAGAAAAGTGCCTGTTTCGATCCGGTCAGGGAGCACCCGATATTCACAACCCTTTAAGCGTTCAACACCTTCAATCGTAATCACGGCTGTTCCGGCACCGGAAATTTTTGCGCCCATGGCAATCAGAAAATTGGCCAGGTCAGTCACTTCCGGCTCGCGAGCCGCGTTTTCAATCACCGTTGTACCGTCCGCGAGCACAGCGGCCATCATCAGATTTTCTGTGCCGGTCACACTGACAACATCCAGCACCAGCGACGCACCTTTTAATCGTTTTGCCCGTGCGCGAATATAACCATCCTCTACTTCAATATCGGCACCCATGGCACGCAGACCTTCAATATGCAGATTCACGGGACGGGCGCCAATCGCGCAACCACCCGGCAGCGATACTTCGGCCTCGCCAAAACGCGCAACCAGCGGCCCCAGTACAAGAATGGAGGCACGCATGGTTTTAACGAGCTCGTAGGGTGCCTGATAGCTGTTGATCGTGCCGGGATCGACCTCAATATTCATCCGCTCATCAACTGTCAGCGAAGCGCCCATTTGTCCCAGCAGACTCATGGTCGTGGTCACATCCTTCAGATGAGGAACATTACTGATGACAGACGAACCCTCACCCAACAAGGTCGCGGCAAGGATCGGCAATACAGCATTTTTTGCGCCAGAAATGCGCACTTCACCTTCGAGTGGCTTGCCACCCTGTATTAACAGTTTTTCCATAGCAATTTTGTAGGATGAAAGCGGTCAACTATACAGAATTGACATGTAGGGGTATAGGCGTAATGCCCTTGAAAAATCAATACTTGCAGCGAAAGAGACGGATTAAATATAGTGATCTGATTTACCCAAAAGTATGGCTAACATTCTCCAATGCGTCTGGATTCAGATTTAATAGATACACCGCCCGGCACACCATTTAGTATCAAGCGGTTATCGGTCATCGTGTCCCCTTCCACTGTCACCACTCCATTACCTTCTATAGCTCTACCGTGCAGGTTACATATGATTTCATAATTCATGGTATTGCCGGACATACTTTTCTCTGTTGTGCAAACGTCATTCTGAATATCCTCAACAGGATCAAATTCATTGCTCCTGATGCACTCCTGAACAGACTTCGTGCTGGATGTCCCCATCATGTTATTCGTTGTTATGGTTTTCGTTTCCCAAAGGCCGGGGTTAATCTTCAGGCCATCGGCATTGGCGGCAGAAGCTGAAAACCCAGTTAGCAACGCCATGATTACGACACCGTACTTTCTCATGCTTCCTCCTTTGTTTCAGTCGGTCTGGATTTTGAAAGCGGTGTGTCAGCGAGTACAGACTCCAGACTATACAACCTCACCAGTGACAAAAGATTCTCCGGCCAGTTGATAAATTGTAATGTGGCGCCACGTTTTATCGCCTGTCGTTTCCAGGCCAGGAATAATGTCAGGGCTGCGCTATCAGCCTGAGTTACTTGCTTCAGGTCAATAGTGGTAGATGCAGTATCGCCAGGAAGGCGGCTAACCAGAGCTGATACCGTTTCATGCACCACTGGGCCGGACAATGCGAACCCACCAGCCTGTGATTTTAATTCCGGTAATTCTGCGGCGGGCATCAACTAAAATCGTCGCCGGTTTTGAGTCTTTTTATCAGCGCATCCAGTCCGTTATTGGAAATTTCCTTCCCAAAACTGGTGCGATAATTTTTGACAAAGCTCAGGCCGTCGATGGTGATATCGTACACTTGCCAGCGGCCATTCTTTTCTCGCATGCTATATTTCACGGCCTTGTTCGGCTTGCCATTACCCGGTACTAATTCAGAGTAGACCGTGGCATATTTTCCATCCAGGCGGGTGCGTTCCGGGAAAAATCTGATCGTCTGACCGGCAAACTCTGCCAGTGAATTGGTGTAGGCGCGTACCAGCATGTCCCGATAAGCAGAAACAAAAGCTTTACGCTGCTCGGGCGTGGCCTTTTTCCAGTGTTTTGCCAGTGTCAGCTTGCTCATCGCTTCAAAATCAATCAGGGGCAGCACCATGCCATCAACAACTTGATGCAGTCGCTCCGGCTGCTGCCGAATAGCGCCTCCCTCTTCATTTAATGTATCCAGCACTTTGTTGACATTTTCTTCAAGCACAGCATCAGGCTTTTCTGTTTCAGCCAGAACCTGTAACGGCAACAGCAACAAAAAAATCCATAATATTCCCTGTTTCAACATATTCATGACTCCTGACTAACTCTCTTATTTCGATGTTAAATTGACTAGAACCTGCCCGACAAGTTCCTCCAAAACGAGCGCGGATTGTGAATGGCGAATACGGCCACCCTCTTTCATCATCTCATCCTCGGCGCCCGGCTCAAGGGCGATGTACTGTTCTCCCAGCAATCCAGAGGTGTAGATACTCGCCTGGGTATCAACCGGGAAAAAGTTGTAGCCATTTTCTATCGCCAGCACAACTTTCGCCTGTAATTCATTGGGGTCATAGTCGATAGATTCAACCCTGCCGACCCGCACGCCTGAGACTGTGACCGGCGAGCGCGGCTTGAGCCCACCAATATTTTCAAACAGCACGGTGATGCGATAAACATCGGTGGCCTTGTAGCTGGCAAAATTACTCATTTTCATCGCCAGGATAAACAATGCCGCAAATCCCAGTGCGACAAATAACCCCACCCATATTTCCTGTGTACGTGTTGTTTTCATAATCAGATCTCGCCAAACATCATGCTTGTTAAAATAAAATCCAGGCTCAGCACGGCCAGTGAACCATGCACTACGGTACGCGTCGTCGCCCGACCCACGCCTTCAGAAGTCGGCAGGGCATCGTAACCTTCAAACACTGCGATCCAGGTGACCACAAAGCCAAAAACCACACTTTTGATAATGCCGTTAACCGCATCTTCACGCCAGTCGACGCTGGACTGCATCTGTGACCAGAATGAGCCTGAGTCCACACCCAGCAGGCCAACACCGACAAAATAGGCGCTGAAAACGCCCACCACACTGAATAGTACGGCCAATACCGGCATGGAGATGATACCCGCTAAAAACCGTGGTGCGATCACACGATGCACCGGGTCGACCGCCATCATTTCCATACCTGAAAGCTGCTCGGTGGTTTTCATCAAACCAATCTCAGCCGTCAGGGCCGAACCAGCCCGGCCGGCAAAAAGCAGTGCAGACACCACTGGTCCCAGCTCCCTCAGCAAAGTGAGATCCACTGTCACACTCAGAGCGCTTTCCGCACCAAAGCGAGACAGGGTTATAAAAAATTGCAGCCCCAGCACCATGCCGACAAACCAGCCAGAAACCAGGATGATCATCAACGACAGCACGCCGACAGAATATAATTGCTTGATCACCAGGCCAGGGCGTAGAAAAAGCCCGGGCAACCCCGCCAGAGTTTGCAGCAAAAAAATAAAACCACGACCCAGGCGCTTAAAAATGCCTAGCCACCAGCCACCCAGATTGGCGAGCACATCAAGCACGTTTTTGCTCCAGCAGTTCATCATGGTAATCAGCAGCCGGGTAATGAAATGGTACCGGCCCATC
>DTYI01000082.1 GCA_012961935.1 Thiotrichales bacterium
CTGGTTTTCTCGGCGAAACAGCCGATGACCTGCAATTACCCGTAGACAGCTCTGGCTTATTGAACCCTCTCTCCATCTGGACCAGGTACTGGCAACGTCAACGTCGCTACATGGAAACCAAGCAGTCCATGTTTGAAACAATTGGTACGCACGATATCCAGCATGCAATGAATTTCATTTGGGATGGTGATGGTCAAAACCCATCTGCGTCCTTGACGGTATTCCGGCATTTTGACAGCGGTTCAGTCGCCTATGGTCTGATCGGGGATTACCCCGAAACGACCTGGGTTATTGACTACCCCTTGCTCGAACGCATCCATTATTTGCTGGTCGCCGGTTTCGATGTCTATGGAAACCTAACCCACCAGGCCAATACCCGTATCTACATGGATTTTCTGCGCATGGAAGGAGAAGACCATTTTCTGGCATTTCTCCCCGCTAACCAACGCGAGGCGATACGCAATAGCTGGTATGCGGGACTACGCACAGGTGTTAAAAATTTCTTTACTGCACCCCAGGCCTGGCTGCAGGTGGAATCCGTCACAGGCTATCGCAGCCAACATCCGCAACAAGAGTTATACACATACATCCAGAAACGCGTTTCCGCCGTCGCCAGTAAAGGCAGACACTTAAACCATTGCGATGATGCAAACTGTAACGAACAACCATTGCCAGCAAAAATCATGCAGGCTTTGCAACAGATTGCTGCCATACAAGGGCAAAGACTGCACGTCTTTCCAGATGTCGCTTTTGTCCGCATCCGAATGAACGAGCCCGGGGAGGATCTTGCTTTCAGTCTGATTCGTAACAAGGCATACAAGAATGTTATTTCAGCTTTCACCGACGAGAACGGTCGTGATCGCTCTGATATCGAACAAGATACGCTGACAGTGGTTAACTGGCTGGAAGGTGCTTATCCGAACTTCTTTTTTTCGGTAGCCGAATCGGATATCGAGGCTTTTGCACAACACTGTGCACAGATACAGAACATGGAGGATTACAAGGCATTTGCCGAGCGTTATGGAATCCGGCGTACCCAAAAAGAGTTCTGGAAACTGGCAGACTGGTTTCAGGATAGACTGCATGCAATGCAACCGATCCGAGGCGGCCTTCTCGATCTGAACCGTTATGAAAATCGATAACGCCCCTGTCCTTTCGCGACGCGCTTGTTTTCCGTGAGCCTACCCAGGCAGCCTACGTCCTACAGATAATTCCTCCTGCAGGAAGTTGCATTGAATGGCTTATCGAAATCAATTTTCTTTGAAATCCGTTACCATTATTTACAATGTGAATGAGAAGTGTTATTGTTTTTATGTATACCTTTTTAATATCAGGCAAAGCGATTGCGTGTTCTTCTTCTCTTTTCTCTGCTGCTGCTGTCTCCATCAGTCTACTCTACTGGTTTTCAGCAGCTACTACAGCTGATCGACTATGTCGGTGTCGACTATGAGGAGGCCGTCGACCAGGGAAAAATTGTCAATCAGGGCGAATATCAGGAAATGCAGGACTTCACCCTCGGTATTACCGAAAAGATAAACAGCCTGCCTGATGATCAGTACAAAGCCGACCTGCTCAGCCAGAGCCGGGAGCTGGCAAGCCTGATCAATCACAAAGCTGATGCCGACGAAATACGCAAACTGACGGCTACGATGCGAGCAACTATCGTCAACAATTACGACGTGGTGACCATACCGCAAACCAGGCCAGACCTGAAACAGGGCGCGCAACTCTACTCGACACATTGCGCCAGTTGTCATGGCGCCAACGGCAATGGCAAAGGGCCTCTTGCTGACGGCATGCAACCACCTCCAATCGATTTTCTGGACAAGGAACGTTATGCCCAGAGAACCCTGCACGGCCTCTACAACACCATCACCCAGGGTGTGCCGGGTACAACAATGAAGCCGTATGAGGACCTGGGCAACGAAGACCGCTGGGGGCTCGCGTTCTACGTTGGCCAACTGGCAATCGATAAAAGTGCTGTTGCGCATGCAGAGAATGACGCAGAATCTCCGGCACTTGCTCCTCTCCTGGATATTAAAAAATTCACCATCACCACACCATCAGAAGCTGAACTAGAATTTGGTTCACAAGGAGCGATGGTGATGGCCTGGTTACGCAGTGATCCCTCAAGTCTGTTCAATACCGGATCACCGCTCGAATTTTCTCAGCGTCAACTCGATGAAGTCGGCAAGGCTTACTCGAACGGCCAATTTGACGAAGCTTACAGACTCGCGGTGGAAGCCTACCTGGAAGGATTTGAGCTGATCGAGCAGAGCCTGGATACAGTTGATAGCGATCTGCGTCTGGAAATCGAACAGGCCATGACCGGGTTACGCAACATGATTCGCAAACGCGCCCCAGTAGACGAAGTGGAATCTGATATTGAGCATATTAATGGTTTGCTGGAGGCAGCCTCCAGCCGCCTGAGTGAAAACAATTTGTCGGGAAGCGCCGCCTTTGTAAGCGCCTTTTTCATTTTGCTCCGCGAAGGACTGGAAGCCCTTCTGGTGGTTGCCGCATTAGTCGCTTTCCTGGCCAAAACCGGACACCGGAAAAATGTGCGGTATCTACACACTGGCTGGATCGGTGCGTTACTGGCAGGCTTTCTGACCTGGTGGGCTTCTCAGACGATTGTCAATATCAGTGGCGCAAGCCGTGAAGTCACCGAAGGTGTGGCTGCACTGATTGCGGCCGGGGTTTTGTTTTATGTCGGCTTCTGGCTGCATGATAAAACAACAGCCGCACAGTGGAAAACCTTTATTGAAAAAAGCATGAACAAGGCTTTAACAACGGGCACACTCTGGGGGTTGTCGGGCCTGTCATTTATCGCCGTGTATCGGGAAGTGTTCGAGACCATACTCTTTTACCAGGCGCTGTGGGTGCAAACTGATGAAGCTGGTAAAAGCATGGCTTTGGGTGGTATGGCTGCTGGAGTCTCAGTGCTTGCTATCCTTGCCTTGATGGTTTTCCGCTACAGCATGCGTCTCCCCTTGCGACAGTTTTTCAGCATCAGTGGTATTCTGATGTTCGTACTGGCTCTGATCTTTACCGGTAAAGGCATCGCTGCCCTCCAGGAAGCTGGGTACCTTCCCATCACGCCGGTCGGAATGCCGCACATTGATTTACTCGGCATCTACCCCAACCTGCAAGGACTACTGGCACAACTGGCTCTGCTACTGGTGGCGCTGTACCTCTGGTATGGGCCATCTCGTATACGTTCCACCTGACATCAAGCTGCCACCAACAGGGTGAGTGGCCTGTTCTATTCAAATACCGCTAACTTTGTTCGGATTGTCCGCCCCATCTTCATTCGTCTCATAACGGGAACTACAGTGGTTGTGTATTCAAAAAATAATCGCCTCGAAACCTTGACCCGCACCTAAGACACAGGTTGTAAGCTTCAATTCAGAGACTGTTATCTTGATTCGGTCCTGATCGAAATTCACGGAGGTGTTCCATGGATCATGCGGTTGCGTTGGTACAGGCTTATTTACAAATCAACGGGTACTTCACAGTGGCCGAGTACCCGATCATTGAATCTACAGGAAAACACCATTTTAAAACGGCAACCGATCTGGATATCCTGGCCTTTCGTTTCCCCGGCGCAGGACGGATTGTAACGGGTAAAAAAGGAGCACAAACTGTTTTTTTACCTGACCCTCTACTCGGCGTCAGCGGTGACAAGGCCGATATGCTGATTGGCGAAATCAAGGAAGGCAAGGCCGAACTGAACCGTAACGCAAGGAACCCAAACGTACTAAGAACCGTTCTGGCGCGATTCGGTTGTTGTTCGATTGAGCATGTCGACTCGGTTGTCGAGCAGCTGATTCGCAAGGGGAAAACAACCACACATAATGACCACCATATTCGATTGATGGCATTTGGTTCTGTGGCAACAGGCAACCATTCGTACAGCACGATCACAACCGGCCATATCGTTCAGTTTATCGAGCGCTATCTGGATGAACACTGGGAGGTGTTGCGCACCACTCAATTCAAACATCCTGCGCTGGGTCTGTTCATGGTGCTGAAAAAGGCACGCGAAAAAATACATCCCTCAGGTACGTTGTCATGAAAGATCCAGTCTGCCTGATGGAGATTGACCTGCGTGAAGCGGGTGCCATGCGCGTTCACCACGGCCGTGCTTATTATTTCTGCAGCACAACTTGCAAAAAGAAGTTTATCGATGATCCGGAACAATATCAGGATATTGTTAAGGCTGAACGCTTGAGTATTGGCGTTATGGGTTCTGCGGGTTCGAATGAAAGCAATGAAGCCGTTGTCCAGGCACGCTTTCTGGGTGAAACGGCAGGCAAAAGAGGGCTGATCCTAATTACTGGAGCCTGTCCGGGACTACCGTATGAAAGTGCACTGGGGGCGCGTTCAACAGGCGGACTTTCGGTTGGGATATCCCCGGCACTCAGCCTGGATGAGCACATACACAAGTACGAATCACCCTCAGATGCATTCGATATCATCATTTACACAGGCAGTGGTTTAATGGGCCGTGAGGTCACCAATATACGTTCCAGTGACATGGTGGTGATTGTCGGTGGCCGCTCAGGAACACTGGGCGAGTTTTCGATTGCCTACGACGAAGGCAAGCTGATAGGCGTTCTTGAAAACAGCGGAGGCATCACTGATTCCTTGCCAGACATCGTGGACCGCATTGACAAGGACACTGGTGCAAAGCTGGTTTACGAAAGTGATCCTGAAAAGCTTGTGGATAAATTAATTACCGCCTATGAAGAACAGCATTTTCGAAAACCGTCCTGTTTTTGTTCGACCCCGTAAAATGCAGTAGAGAGGATTAGCAGACATGCAGAGCTTTCTCCTGATCCTGCTATTAGGAGTAAGTGTTGGTTGGTTAGCCAGCCGTATCGGGCAACCAGCGGCTGTCGCCCAGGTTTTACTGGGCCTGGTTATTGGCCCGCCGTTGCTGGGCTGGGTGGACACCGGCGAAGCGCTGGAGTTGATCGGTCAACTGGGTGTCGTACTTCTGCTTGGTATGGCTGGCATGCACATTGGCTCCAGGCACCTGGCAAAGCACGGATTGACGGCATTATGGGTAGCAATGTTTGGAATAGTATTCTGTCTTGCTGTTGGTTACGTGTTTGCGGTCATGTGGGGCTCACCACATGCTGAAGCGATATATGTCGGCACCGCACTAACAGCAACGAGCATCGGCATCAGCGTGCAGGTACTACATCAATTGCGATTGTTTGACCACAGGGTCGGTGAAATCGTGATCGCCGCGGCTGTTATTGATGATGTAATTGCGCTTTATCTGCTGGCGACTGCTCATGGAATATTGAGCGAAGAGATGGCGGGTTACCAGATTGGGTTTTCGGTACTTGAAACGGCGTTAATACTCGGCGCCATTTACGCACTGTGTCGCTGGCTGTCACGCCGTATCGCACCAATTCTAACAGGAGACAGGTATAACACAGGGCTGTTACTGGTATCTGTCGTGATAGTAGCCTTTGGCTGGGTCACGGAAACAAGGGGTTATTCAATGGTTGTCGGCGGTTTCTTTGCCGGGCTGGGTTTGGGTGACGGAATGAATCCTTCGCAACGCAAGCAGATGTCGCGGCAACTGAGCAAGATAGTGCCTTTTCTTGTGCCATTTTTCTTTGTTGTGATAGGCAGCAGGGCTGAATGGGGTGTACTGGCCGACCCGGGGATGCCAACGTTGCTCATTGGACTTCTGATCATTGCAATGGCCGGAAAAGTTCTAGGCGGGTATCTCGGCGCGCTCCGCGCTACTGGCAACGGCCAGTCATTACTGATTGGTATGAGCATGGCACCAAGAGGCGAGGTTGCACTCGTGATTGCCGGTCTGGGCTTTTTCCAGGGACACATAAGCCACCATGTGCTCATTGTCCTGATCCTGGTAACCATCGTAACGGCTGCAGTAAGTCCATTAGTGATGGCAAGACTGGCAAAAAGAGTGAGCTGATGTATACACATATGACAGACGCCAACCCTGTACTTTATAAACAAAAACGCATCACAGGATAAGGCATTAATTCATAAAAAATATTTATTCAAATAAAGCTTGACCTGTAAGTAACATACAGGTTGTAGGCTCACTATTATAGATGGTTAGCAATGAAAAATGATTGTTGAATAACGATAGTGAGGTGCACCATGCAAACATTGGAACAAAACAATGCGCTGAACCAGGGCAACAGTTTCCTCCAAGATTGCTACTGCATGCGGAGCACAGAGATATCCGCAGCCCATCGAATTATCTCCACATTACTGGCCGAATACCATGGCCCCATTGCGATTCAGTTATGGGATGGCAGTCTGTTCAGAAATAGCGAAGAAACGCAATGTGTTCTGCATATCCACCATCCCCACGTACTCCGGGATTTGATCCTGCACCGCGATTTGGTAAGGCTGGCAGAATCTTATATAGCCGGGCAGATTGAAGTATCTGGTAACTTTGAGTCCCTGTTTTTACTTGAAGAACACCTGAAAACTTTCCATCCGAGCCTTCAGCAATGCATACGCCTTTTTTTCGATGCATTGAAACTGCCTTCACTAAAAACACAGGATTACCATAAGCCATTAAAAGCCGGAAACCGGAAACAGAGCAATTCGCGGAACACCATTGCACATCATTACGACGTCGGTAACGACTTTTATCGTCTTTGGCTCGACAAAAACATGGTTTATTCCTGCGCATACTTCAGAACTAACAAACAGAGCCTGGATGAAGCGCAAGCAGACAAACTGGATTACCTGTGCCGAAAGCTTAGGCTAAAACCTGGTCAGAAATTACTGGATATTGGCTGTGGCTGGGGAGCCCTGGCTATCTGGGCGGCAACACATTATGGCGTAACGGCACACGGTATTACACTGAGCAAGGAACAACAGGCATTTGCCATGGAACAAGTGAAAAAGAATGGTCTTGATGAACGAGTTACAATTGAACTCAGAGACTATCGGAACCTTCCAGAAAAAATTAAATATGATCGTATCGTCAGTGTCGGAATGTTTGAACACATTGGCGTGAAAAATTTCCCCCAATACTTTGGAAAAGTAAAAACTCTATTAAAGCCAGGCGGGTTGTTTCTTAACCACGGCATCACCAGCAAGGACGGTTGGCGCGATACGCCCATGACACGTTTCATGAATCAATATATTTTCCCTGATGGTGAGCTGGCGCGTATCAGCGAAGTAAACAATGCCATGGAAAACGCCGGCTTTGAGATTGTCGACGTCGAAAGCCTGAGGCGCCACTACGCCCTGACACTCCGCTGCTGGGTCAAGGCGCTTGAATCAAACAAGCAAGAAGCCACCGATTTCACCAATATCGAAACCTATCGCTTATGGCGTCTTTATATGGCGGCATGCGCCTATTATTTCGATGAAGGCAGTATCAACGTATACCAGGTACTGGCCGGGCACCAACACAATACGTTACCAGCCCCGTTACGGCGGGAAGATTTATATATCCAGTGAGGGCTTAACGCCCAGGAGGATAAGATGGAAGGATTACTCACTTTTCTTTTGTTTGCAGGACTGTTCTTTATCATGATGCGTTTTGGCTGTGGTGCGCATATGAAGCACGGGCATGGCAAAGGCCATGGTCAGAGCAGACACGACACAGATCAGCAGAAATATATAGACCCTGTCTGCGGCATGGAGGTCGATTCTGATAAGGGTTATGGGAAAATGCATGAAGGCGTTTTGTTTCGCTTCTGCTCAAAAGACTGTCTGGATAAGTTTGATACAAACCCCGGACTGTATTTATCAACCCATCAAACACATGATGAACATCATCATGCAGGAGGTGCAAAATGAAGCAAGGTATTTCCCTTTTGGCGGTAGGGCATGCTACCAGTCTGTTTCTGGCCATCAGTTTTGCACTCTGCGTTGGTTTCGACCTGCTGTTTCCCGCACACGCAATGTATGGCGCATGGCAGGCGCTGGTACCAGGATTTGAATGGATCAGCTGGAAGAGTTTTTTTCTTGGGCTGGTTGAAACCTGGGCTTATGGCTGGTATTTCGCACTGATATGGGTGCCAGTCTACAACCTTGTTTCCCGTAAAAGCCGGGCATCGTACTGATAGTCAACCACTTCACTTTGATATTACAAAGCTGAAGGAGATCAAAATGAACACAGAACCAGTCATCGAAATTTCCGGCGCAGGACTAGCGGGGCTGGTTGCAGCAATTCGCATCCAGCACGCTGGCGGGCATGCCTGCATCTACGAAAAACGAAAGGATGTTGGTGGCCGTTTTCACGGAGACTTTCAGGGACTGGAAAACTGAACCAGTGATATTGATGTATTACAGGAACTGAAATCACTACAGATACAAACCAGCTTTGATTATCAGGCATTCAACAAGGTCACGTGTTTTGACCCAGAAGGCAAGCCCTATCACTTCCAGTCGCGGCAACCACTATTCTACCTCATCAAACGCGGGACAGTGCCCGGCTCGCTCGATCTGGCACTGAAGGAGCAAGCACTGGAAGCCGGGGCAGAAATACGTTTCGGCGAGACAATCCAGACCATGCCCGCAGGAGGAATCGTGGCTCATGGACCTCAACGAGCGGACGTGATTGCTGCAGGCTACCTGTTCGATACCGACATGCAGGACGGTGCATGGGCTGTCGTATCCGATGATCTTGCACCGAAAGGCTACGCCTACGTACTCGTACATGCCGGGAGAGGCACACTGGCGTCCTGCATATTTCGCGACTTTCACCACGAGCACCAATACATTGCACGCTGTGTTGATTTTTTTCGCCAACACATTTACCTGAGAATGAAAAATAAAAAGCGATTCGGCGGCGTAGGAAACTCAGCGGTTCACCGTGTTACGCATAAAGGAAACATTATCTATGCGGGCGAATCAGCAGGGTTTCAGGATGCATTGTTTGGTTTCGGCATGCGCTGGGCCATGTTGTCCGGTGCACAAGCGGCCGAGGCATTGATGAACAAAAATACTGCAGGATATGAGCGCAGCCTTGACCGAAGATTGCGGAAGTTCGCACAGACATCTGAAGTCAACCGCTGGTTTTATCAACGCCTGGGAAACGATGGTTATCGTACGGCACTGCGTAGATATAAAGGGGGTGAAGCTCGCGCATGGATGCAACGCATTTACCGCCCGCACTGGTGGACACCAGTCCTATATCACCTGCTTGCACAAAAAAGTAAGAAGCAATTCTTGCCCATACATGAAGGTTGCGATTGTACCTGGTGCAAGTGTGAAGGGCACCTGGTGTAGGAGAGTACCGATGCAGCAACGCCATTTTTACGATTGCCCACTGAGCGAGAAACTACTTTACACAGGGTTTCTTTTGATTGTCGGTACCGGTTACCTTATGGCGCTGGTCTATTTGTATACCAGCCATCAAGGGCATGACGGCAAGCCTGGGTTATCAATCGTGGATATTGTCGACGCCTACTATGGTAATCGCAGCGGCACTAAACTGGAAGCAGCAATCCGTGGCCCGATGGCAGGTTATCTCCGCGACCAGGAAGACCGCAATGAAATCGTAGCGTGGCTGAAAGCCGGCGGATCAGAAAAAGAATATACGACTAAAATCCACCCTATTCTGGAAAAAAGCTGCCTGCAATGTCACAGTCCTGACTCCGGACTGAAGATCCCGGATCTTTCGTCCTATAGTGGTATTAGCACAGTGGCAAACATCGATACGGGTGTATCGCTTCACACACTCATGAAGCTGTCACACATCCACCTGTTTGGTATCGGGCTGGTCGCTCTCGGGATTGGCCTGATATTCCGCCTCGCGCTTATGGCTGATATTCCCAAGGCCTTTCTGATGATAATGCCCTTCGCGGCAATTTTTGCAGACATACTCGCCTGGTTTCTCACAAAGTGGGATCCCGTCTATGCCTACACGGTCGTGACTGCCGGCGCACTGCTTGGATTGGGATGGGCCGGACAAATACTCATTTCGTTATATCAACTCTGGTTCCTGCAGGAACCAGAAAAGGCTGATCTATCAGGCTAGAACTGGAGAATCGGATATGCAAAACCACACTGTAAAATTTTTCTCTACAGCAGTCCTCGCGCTGGTTGGCATAATCACTCTGAACTCAACCTCCCTTGCGGAGGAAGCATCCAGAAACTTTCAGGTGGTTGACAATGTGGCAATCTACCTTGGCATGATGCCTGCACAGATTGTCAAGGGGCACCCCAGGGATCACACTGAATCAAAAATGCATGGGGGCGTTGATGCAGGCAATCGCCGTGAACATCTCGTCATCGCGCTGTTTGAAAACAGCACAGGCAAGCGTATTGAGAAAGCAAAAGTTACGGGCGAAATGACAGCACCCGGGATACGCAGCCAGCGAAAAATACTGGAACCAATGTTGATTGCAGGCGCTGTAACTTACGGCAACTATTTTAATGTTTTGGGGAAAAGCACTTACCATATAAAAATAGAAATTGTTCTGCCTGGAGAATCCGTTATCGAAGCTAAGTTCTTGCACAAGCATTTTGGAAAATGAGTGATACGCTCTGAGAGCACAAGCCAGGTGCCACAAATGATTTTATACAGGGCCTGGGTTAATGACTGCCTGATCAAACAAAAAGGGCTTGACCTTTGAGCAACACACATGTTGTAGGCTTTAAGCTATAGAACAACAGGTCATTGCAGAGGAGAAATACCATGAACAGAAATCGCACAACTGCACTTACAGATCTGGTTTGCAACATGGAAGTAAATTCAGACGATATCTGCCTGGATTATCAGGGTAAGCACTATGTGTTTTGTTCAAACCAGTGCCTGGAAAGGTTCCAGTCCAACCCGCATCTGTATATTGGATATCCTGGTAGCGAAGCACCTAAACATGCCGGCAAGGAAATCATAAAAACGCGGACGCTGAAGCTGGCAGAACCATTACCGCAAGAAGTAGCCGATAGAGTCGTTGACTATCTAAAGAACATGATGGGCACTCATTATGTTGAAATAAATGAGGATCGTATCGACATTACCTACGATTTCCTGCAGGCCACAGAATCGCAAATTGAGGCTGCAATAATTAACGCTGGCGCTATCCTTAATGACAACTGGCCGGAGAAACTGAAGCGAATCCTGGTGCATTATACGGAAGACACAGAGGCCGTCACACTTGAGGCAAAACCTCCCTTAAGGCGTGGACATCACCACTAGCTGGGATGTAAAAAGCGGAGCAACGCATGGAGCAATTGCCGAAAAGGGTGGTGAAAAATGCGGGCTAGATGAGCGATGCTGCACTACGAGACAACAGGCTACACATACAACCCTATTGCTTTTTTGCATGGCATTGGAGGTACATCCCGCTACTGGAAAGCACGTGTAGCACCGCTGGAAACTCAGCATCAGCTTATTTTCGTTGATCTGCTGGGCTTTGGAAAATCCCCAAAACCCTGGACTCAATATACAGTAGACAGACATGTCGAGGAACTTAACCGGGTGCTGCAAAAGTATGAATCTCTGACACTTGTCGGGCATTCTTTCGGTGCGATCACAGCGCTCGCCTTTGCTGCCCGTCACCCAGAACTGGTGAGAAATCTGGTTTTGATCAGCCTGCCCTGCTTCCGCAACAAAGAGAGTGCCGTGCATTACTACAGTAACTTACCACCACCAGACCGCTATATAATGACGAATATTGCTTTCGCCGCAGTAGCATGCGTAATGACTCGCCGTGTTCTGCGTGGGGTACTCCCATATATCATCCGCGACAAGCCACGCGAAATAGTTCAGGATCTGACTCAACACACCTGGCGATCCTACACATCATCCGTATGGGACGGCATGTACCACCATGATCTTTTTGCAGACGCCGAACACCTCAACCCAGACTGCAGTAAACTATTCCTGCATGGTGAACATGACAGGACTGCCCCACTGTCAGGCATTCAGCAACTAGTGGCAAACCACCCCGACTGGGAACTGCGAGTCTTGCCAGGCTGTGACCATCACCCCTTGATACGTAATCCGGAATGGTGCTTAGAGGGTATTCGCTCGGTTATCGGGGAACAATACGCAGATGCATGACGATATCAACCGGGCAAGAAAATACATCGTATTTAGTTCCCGGGTTAATCTCAAAAAGGCAACTTGTCAAATCAGGCTTAAACGATCATCCTCATAGCCCGCTGTTTGATTCACACCTGATATGCAAGGATTGGTAGTACAAATTCTTTTCGGTTTATTGCTGATAACAGGCGTGCTGGCACTGCTGATTCACTTCGGGTTTCGTGCCCCCCGGGTGGTAACGCACAAAAATCCGAAAGACTTCGGAGTGGCATACCAGACACACTGGATTCGCACCAGCAAGGGGAAAAAACTATTCGCCTGGTTTTTACCCGCTGCCGACAATGCACCGGTGCTCATTATCGTTCACGGCTGGGGTGGTAACGCCGGATTCATGCTGCCACTGGCGCTGCCGTTCCATCGCGCAGGCATGCACGTGGTGCTGGTAGAGGCAAGAAATCATGGCCGCAGTGACAGGGATACTTTTTCCTCACTTCCCCGCTTTGCCGAGGATGCCAGCCATGCCATCGATTGGGTAAAGAGGCAGGTAACCAACTCGAATGGAAAAATCATACTGCTGGGTCATTCTGTCGGTGCCGGGGCGGTTCTGCTTGAAGCTTCACGGCGTGATGATATCGCGGCAGTGATCAGTGTTTCAGCGTTTGCGCACCCCGCCTGGATGATGCAGCGTTATCTCCAACGGCCCTGGATTCCCCGTCTGGCCAGAAAGGCGATACTCCGCTACGTGGAATGGATCATTGGCCACCGCTTTGATGAAATTGCACCCATGCACACGGCATGCCGCATCACCTGCCCAGTGCTGCTTGTCCACGGCAGGGATGATCAGGTGGTTCCTGTTTCTGATCTGCAGGCGATCGTCGACAACTGCCCGGATAAAACACATATTCAGGTGCTGTTAGTAAGCGATGCAGGACACAACTCAATCTCAGAGACCGACAAACACATGAATAAACTTGTGACTTTTCTTAATCATGCTGAGGTGTTTGAAACAAGCCCGAAGGACAAACCCCCCACTTAGAATCCCGTGTGACTAAATACCGCCTCTTCATAGCCGTTACGGTTGGGCTCGTAAATTTTTATTCTTACTTCGTGCTCTTTTTCCTGATGCACCGTAAAAAAGTTACCGTAGGCAACCCTGCCTTTCAGCTCCATTTTCTCCAGCGGTTTAACAGTTTTATCTCCATCTCTGGGTCCAATATCAGCAATAATAGTTGCGTTGGTCACGCGCGTATTGCCCGGTTTACGATAGACAGTCACCATGACATGAGAGGTATCTTTAATTTTTTTGGGTAGGGCGCCATGGATCTGTTTTTGCTTGTCAACAACTCGAGGCGGGTTAGTCACTTCTGAAGCTGGCACAACACCCACATAGACTCGGTAGCTCTCCGTTTCCTGCTTCCATGCATAAGTGCTCTCAGGCTTAGGTGCGCCAGAGGTAATGGCTGGTATCAGCAAAAAAAAGACACTGATCATCAAGGATAATCGATGGATATTCATTGAACTTCTCCTTATGAAAAAGAATTTATTATGGCCTTCGCTAAAATCACTTAGACCCTGTTGACGACTCAATCATATCTAGCATCATGGCATGCATATCCGCCATGTTTTTTAAATCGTGATGCTGCATTATTCCGCCGTGTTCTTTCATCGAAGCAGCCTCTTCACTGCCAAGCTTAGTCATCGCTTCGATCATATTTCGATGTTCCTGTATTAGAACCTGGCGTTTCCTGGGATCGTTTTCTGTGATTAATTTATGCCAGTGCTGGTGCATCTCGCTGGACATTTTGGCCGAGCCTTCGCCCGACGCTGATGTCTGAGCCTGAAGCGTACCGTAAGCGCCAAATAATAATCCGACTATCAAGGTTGCCGGTAAAAACCTGGAAATAAATGTTTGGGTCATTTGTATTCTCCTAAATCGTTTTGTAGAAACTTCGCTGGGTTATGACAGGCTCATCAGCAGACATCATGCTCACATTCCCCTTTGCTGCTAATGCGATAAATATTTTCAACTGGTGATACTGCATGCAACACAGCCATCACTTTCCTTAAGAGTATAGGCAACATGTGCGATCGCTTCCGCAATTTCAACAGAGGCACAAGCTGCTCCTGGTTTCGATAATTCTATTTCTATCCACTGCAGACTTATCAGAAAAACCCACAGCAAACTCCATTATCACGCTCATTTCAATTAGCAGGATAGCGTTCAATGACAACTGCTGGTGTCCTTACCAGGCTTAATGACAGATTCAATAAGATGGCAAACGGAATCACCATCCGGGATGCCGTCTGGCATATCTGACCACTGCAACAACGCTTTTTCCATCCGATCCTGTAATGTGATGAGTTCATTCAAGCGTTCTCGGTTTTCAACAATGCGACGCTGCAAAATCTCACGCACTTTGGGACAAGGAGACTTACCTTCATCCCGGTCGTGCATAATTTCCTGAATTTCATGTAAGGTGTAGCCCAGTGCTTTTGCCTGGCGAATAAAGCGCAGCCAGCTCACCTCGCTGAGCTCGTATAAACGATAGCCGTTTTCAGGATTCCGTTTCGGCGTTAACAACCCCATGCGCGTGTAGTATCGAACGGCATGTGGCGTTGTGCCACTTTGTCTGGCTAATTCAGTTACTGTCATCATTTTGTTTACCTTTCCAATAGTCTAAAACTTGTGTGTTACACACAGGTCAAGACCTTTTTATAACTTGTTAAAATGCAATACTTTTCCTATCTCCATATTTAGACACTCACTTTCCTGGAGGGCTATTCCTTAATCCCATGCTGCTTCCAGATTAAAAATACAGCGGGTATAACGACCAATGTCAACAGTGTTGCGGAGACCATGCCACCCACCATTGGCGCAGCAATCCGACGCATCACCTCCGAACCGGTGCCACCACCCAACATAATAGGCAGTAAACCGGCGATAATGGCTGAAACAGTCATCATAATTGGTCGCACACGCATGAGTGCACCGTCGATAACTGCTGTGCGTATATCAAGCTTTGAGAGTTCGCGCTGTTCATGCAGGGCTATGTTTTTATGTTTTTCCAGTGCCTGATTCAGATAGACCAGCATCAATACACCGATTTCCACCGCGACCCCCGAGAGCGCGATGAAACCGACACCAACAGCGACAGACATATTATAGTCGAGCAAATACAGCAGCCAGAAACCTCCAATCAGCGCCATCGGCAAGGTACCGATGATAATCAACACTTCGCTTATTTTGCGGAAGTTCAGGTACAGCAACAAAATAATGACAGCCAGCGTAACCGGTACCACGGTCGATAGACGCTCCTTGGCACGCACCATATACTCGTACTGACCGGACCAGGCAATCGAATAACCGGCCGGCAGCTGCACCTGCTCGGCGACCGTGCGCTGGGCTTCGACCACATATGAGCCCAGGTCACTGGTTTCGATATCGATATAAGTCCATCCATTGAGTCTGGCATTTTCGGTCTTGATCATACCGGGACCGCTATCGATGCGCACATCGGCTACTTCCGCCAGGGGAATATGCGCGCCAGCCGGTGTCACGATAGGCAGATTTCGCAGTTTTTCCAGAGAGTCACGCACATCGCGCGGGTAACGGAGATTGATGGGGTAACGCTCAAGGCCTTCAACCGTTTGGGCGACTCGCATGCCGCCTAATGCGGTACGCACTACCTCCTGAACATCGGCAATATTCAGAGCAAAGCGGGCTGCTGCTTTACGATTGATATCGATAGTTACATATCGCCCTCCGGCCACGCGTTCCGAATACACAGAAACCGTGCCCGGTACATCTTTTAGCACCTCCTCGATACGCTTGCCAATTTTCTGAATTTCTTCCAGATCAGGGCCTGCAACTTTGACACCGACGGGCGTTTTTATGCCGGTAGCCAGCATATCAATACGGTTCTTGATCGGCATCACCCATGCATTGGTCAGACCGGGAAACTGCACTAGACCGTTGAGTTCCTGCTTCAATTTTTCCATGGTCATGCCCGGTCGCCATTCTTCATGGGGCTTGAGCTGGATGGTTGTTTCCACCATAGTCAGTGGCGCGGGGTCGGTGGCCGATTCGGCACGGCCGATTTTACCGAACACCCGTTTGACTTCAGGCACCGTGCGGATCAGTTTATCCGTCTGTTGCAAAAGTTCCTGCGCCTTGCCGATCGACACTGCAGGAAAGGCGCTGGGCATATAAAGTAAATCTCCTTCATCCAGGTCGGGCATAAATTCGGACCCGATGTGCTGCACCGGCCACATACCAGCCGCAATCAGGAATAGCGCAACCACCAGCACTATTTTAGGCAATTTGAGTACCAGATTGATCACCGGACGGTAAATTGCAATCAGTATCCGGTTGACCGGGTTCTTTTCTTCGGGGGTAATGTGGCCGCGGATAAAGTACCCCATAAGTACCGGCACCAGGGTGACCGAAAGCCCGGCCGCAGCGGCCATGGCGAAGGTTTTCGTATAGGCCAGTGGTGCAAACAGGCGGCCTTCCTGTGCTTCCAGGGTAAATACCGGCAGAAAACTCAGGGTGATAATCAACAGTGAGAAAAACAGTGGCGGCCCAACTTCTACGGCTGCCTGACGTACTATTTCCCAGCGGTTTTCATCAGTGACTTCGGTTTTTTCAAAATGTTTATGCACATTTTCAATCATCACAATGGCAGCATCCACCATCGCACCGATGGCAATGGCAATACCCCCCAGTGACATAATGTTCGCATTTATACCCATACGTTCCATAACGATGAAGGCCGTCAGAATACCGATGGGCAATGAAATCACGATGACCAGTGCAGAACGCAGGTGAAACAGGAAGACTGCGCACACCAGCGCAACCACCAGAAATTCTTCAATCAGTTTGCCATTGAGGGTTTCCACAGCGCGTTCAATCAGAGAGGAACGGTCATAGGTTTCGACGATTTCCACACCTTCGGGCAAGCTACGCGATAATTCTTCCAGCTTTGCCTTGACGCCATTGATGGTGGTCATGGCATTCTCGCCAAAACGCATCACAATCACACCCCCGACCACTTCACCCTCGCCGTCCAGCTCAGCAATACCGCGCCGCAGTTGCGGCCCGAGACGGATCTGTGCCACATCTTCCAGCAGGATCGGCGTACCGCGTTCATTCACACCCAGTGGAATATTGCGCAGGTCTTCCAGGCTATCGATGTAACCGGTGGCGCGCACCATGTATTCGGCTTCGGCCAGTTCGATAACCGAGCCACCGACTTCCTTGTTGCCACGCTGAATCGCCATGCGTATTTTTGCCAGCGGTAAATTGTAAGCGCGTAACTTATCGGGATCGAGTACCACCTGGTATTGTTTGACCATACCGCCGATGGTGGCAACTTCAGATACACCGGGTACGGTTTGCAATTCATACTTTAGAAACCAGTCCTGCAGGCTGCGTAATTGAGAAAGATCATGGCCACCCGTTCGGTCAACCAGTGCGTATTCATAAACCCAACCTACACCGGTAGCATCCGGCCCCAGCTCAGGACGGGCTTCCGGTGGTAATTTGCTGGTAACCTGACTCAAATATTCGAGTACACGGGTGCGTGCCCAATAAGGATCCGTTCCGTCCTCAAAAATAATATAGACATAGGAGTCGCCGAAAAAGGAGTAGCCACGCACGGTCACGGCTTTGGGCACTGACAACATGGCCGTTGTCATTGGATAGGTTATTTGGTCTTCGACCACCTGGGGCGCCTGTCCGGGAAACGTGGTCTTGACAATGACCTGTACATCCGACAAATCCGGAATCGCATCCAACGGGGTATTTTTTACCGCGTATAAACCCCAACCCACCAGGATCAGCGTCAGTAGTAAAACCATAAAACGGTTATGTACCGACCAGTTAATCAGTCTGGCGATCATGGCTGCGCATCCTGTTCCATGAGGGGATGAATTTCGGTAATACTGAAGCCGTCATCACCTTCCATGAGCATGAATTCAACCTTGTCACCGGCTTTTAAATCATCCAGCACCAGACCTTCTTTCAGTCTGAAATCCATTTGCATGGCAGGCCAGTCGAGCGCTGGAATCGCTTCATGCTCCAGATTGATCTTGCCCTCTCCCGGTATGATGGCCCTGATTTCTCCGATACCGGTGGCCATTTTTGCTGTTTCCATCGACTCGCCGGTGTCTGTTTCAGGATCTGTCATCCGTGCCATACTAGCCTTCAGATTGGCCTCGGAATCGATCAGAAACTGGCCGGAGACAACTACCTTGTCACCAGCAGCAATCCCGTCGAGAATTTCCACCCAGTCGCCGCTTTCGATTCCACTTGTTACTTTTTGACTGGCAAAGCGCCCTTCACCCAGGGCCAGCACCACACGTTCCTCACGACCAGTGCGAATCAATGCCTCGACCGGAATGACGATGGTGTCGTCCTTAGGTCCACCAAAGATTTTTACGTTGGCGTACATATTGGGTTTGAGATCTTCGTCCGGATTATCAAACCGCAGACGCACCTTTAATGTGCGGGTTTTTGGATCAAGACTGGGATAAATGTATTCAACCCGACCCTCCCACTTGCGACCAGGCAGATAGGCCAACTGAACCTCGGCCGGGTGACCGACTTTAACCCAGTCTGACTGCCGTTCAAATACTTCTGCAAGCAGCCAGACGCTGGAAAGATCAGCCAGACTCATGATACGTATAGCCGGCTTGATATACATGCCTTCTCGCACCGGCAAGGTTGAGACCACGCCATCCTGTGACGCATAAATCGCGATCGTTTGTCGTGCACGGCGGGTCTTTTTAAGCCGTTTAATCTGATTGGGCGGGATGCCTAACGCTATTAGTCGGTCACGTGAGGCCTGTAACATAGATTTGTTGTTTATATTCAACGCCTGGATATATTCTTCCTGCGCATTAACCAGTTCCGGTGAATAAATATCAAGCAGGCGCTGGTTCTTTTTTACCCGTTCGCCTTCAGAAGTTACGTACAATTTCTCGATCCAGCCATCGGTGCGCAAATGAACATGACTGAGCTTTGATTCATCAAAATCAACATAACCAACTGTATCGATACCACGCCAGAGACGCGTTAATTCGGCTTCGGCTGTGCGCACGCCGAGATTCTGCACCACTGCCGGGGATATTGTGATACTGCTGCCATCCCCGCCATCTGCGTAAACAGGTATCAACTCCATGCCCATGGGTGATTTACCTGGCTTGTCACGCCTGTAATTTGGATCCATCGGTGCTACCCAGTAAAGAACTTCTTTTTCATCCTCTTGTTGTGCAACCAGTGCTTGCGGTAGTGCAATTACGAAAGTCAGAGAAAGACCGATCACAGGTAAATGTTTAAAGATTTTCATTGGTTTCCCCAGCCAGATAAAGAAGACGGGCCTGCGCCTTGGCGCGGTCTACCCGGATACGTAATGCTTCAAGTCTTACATCCAGATCAGTTATGCGTGCACGCATCAGGGTTGTAAATTCGGTAACCCCTGACTGGTAGGCTTTCAGTGAGGCCGTTGTATTGGCGCTTGCCTCCTGCAGCAAATGTGATTGATACAGATCGGCGCGTTCTCCAAGTCGCAACCAGCTTGCATAATCACTGTCCAGTGTGGCTTTTAATTCACGCAGCCGGTCTGCACGCGTCAGCCGGGCGGCCTCAGTCTGCTTTACGCTAGCGGCCAGCCGGCGATCCTGTCGTTTATCAGGGAACAGCGGCAAATCCACCGTGACCATGGCAGCCATCATATCGGTTCGGCTACTACCATCTGGATCGTCGCCAAACCGCTTGCGGTATTCCAGTCCGATATTCCAGCCAGGCTTGTACTGCTCCTGGGCAATCTGCACACCCTGTTTGAATGATTCGATACGTGCATTTTCTGCGCGAATAGCAGGATGTTCTGGTAAAAAGGTATCGATTTTCTCTTTTTCAGGCAATTTCGGTAAATCAGGAAAGTTTTTATCAACGGACTGCAAAGCTGCATCACCAATCCACTTCATCAGACTGGCGCGGTTTTTTTCTGCTTCGTTGCGGATTCTTGTGCTGCGATCATCAAGACGCGAGAGCTCCAGTGACGCGCGTAGAACATCCTGTTGACTGACACGACCTGTCGCATAGTGCGCCTCAGTGATATCGACCAGTTGCGAGAATAAAGCGCGTGTTTCTTCAATAACCTGCTCAGCCTGCAACTGATAGTAAAGCTCTAGAAAACGGTTCCGCGTATCACGGAGAACCTTGCGGGCAGTGTTCTCGGCCTTCGCCTGTTCTGCGGTAGATTTCCATTCGGTGCGGCGTTGCCTGTAAAGCAGAGTCTTGCCCCTCGGAAATGCCTGCTGCAAACCTAGACGCAGCTGGGTTGTCGGCTGCCTGTCTAATTCGAATGTATCCAGCGGCAGGTTAAAAATACCGGCCTTGACCTTGGGGTCAGGCAGCTGACCATCGGCAATCGCGTCTTCACTCAAGGCCAGTGAACGCGCCTGACTCGCTACAACACCGGGATCATTCATAAGTGCAAGCTGTTCTGCCCTGGACAGGGTTAAAGCCTCATCTGCCATCAAAGGAGACATAGTCAACATCATTGTCAAACTGATTACAGCCAGCTTCTGATAACGGAACTGTAAAACTCCAGGCATCCGTTTATCAGCGCGCTTACGCACAAGACGTTTGCACCTGAGCAAGCATCGATCAAACGAGGTCAGAATACGCTCGATGGGCTGTTTCACCTTTTTCTCTGGCAATGGCGTTTCCGGTTTTAGTTGGCGGCATTTATAGAACGCATGTTCCTCGCACCACTCTGAGCTGGAGGC
>DTYI01000083.1 GCA_012961935.1 Thiotrichales bacterium
TATCTTTATCGATGAAATTGACGCGGTCGGTCGTCACCGGGGTGCAGGCCTGGGCGGTGGCCATGATGAGCGTGAGCAAACCCTTAACCAGTTGCTGGTTGAAATGGACGGCTTTGACGGCAAGGAAGGTATTATCGTGATTGCCGCGACCAACCGTCCAGACGTACTGGATCCTGCCTTGCTTCGCCCGGGACGCTTTGACCGTCAGGTCGTCGTACCCTTACCCGATGTGCGTGGCCGCGAGCAGATACTCAAAGTCCATATGCGCAAAGTGCCTTTAGGTGATGACGTCAAACCGTCAGTGATCGCAAGGGGAACACCAGGTTTCTCGGGTGCTGACCTGGCCAATTTGGTGAATGAAGCCGCCCTGTTTGCCGCCCGCGGAAATAACAAGACGGTCAATATGCAAGAATTTGAACGCGCCAAGGACAAGATCATGATGGGCGCAGAGCGCAAATCCATGGTCATCGGCGAGAAGGAAAAGGAGTTGACGGCTTACCATGAAGCAGGTCATGCGATTGTAGGTCGTCTTGTGCCGGATCACGACCCTGTTTATAAGGTGAGTATTATCCCGCGTGGGCGTGCGCTGGGTGTGACCATGTTCTTGCCTGAAGAAGATCGCTACAGCCACAGCAAACAACATCTGGAAAGTAATATTTCCAGCCTGTTCGGTGGGCGGATCGCAGAGGAGATGATTTTTGGACCTGACAAGGTCACAACAGGTGCTTCCAATGATATTGAGCGTGCGACTGAACTGGCGCGTAACATGGTGACCAAATGGGGTCTATCCGACAAGCTGGGTCCGTTGGCTTACAGTGAGGATGAAGGCGAGGTTTTCCTGGGGCGATCGGTCACCCAGCATAAAAACCTTTCTGATGAAACAGCGCATGCGATTGAAGAAGAAATTCGCCACTTTATCGATAGAAACTATAACCGGGCTAAGATGCTCCTCGAGGAAAATATCGAGAAGCTGCATACCATGGCTAAAGCTCTGGTTAAGTATGAGACGATTGATAGCAGCCAGATTGACGCCATCATGGCAGGACAGGAACCTGGCCCACCAGAAGACTGGACGGATGATGACGACCAGGATCAGGGCACGTCCAATGGCGTGATTGACAAAGAAGGCCAGACCGGTACCATCGGCGGGCCTGCTGGTCAGCACTAAACTTGATGCGATCTAAATTTAGAGGCCCATTACGGGCCTCTTTTAATTGGCGATGATAAAAAGACTCAACTGCGGTCAGAAAGAGATCGATCTGACGCAACCTCAGGTGATGGGTGTTCTGAATGTTACACCTGATTCTTTTTCTGATGGCGGGAAATTCATCAAGCCAGAACGGGCTATTCAGCACGCACAGAAAATGGTTGCCGCAGGCGCTGCAATTATCGATATCGGGGGTGAATCCACACGTCCTGGTGCGGCTGAAGTTGCTGTTGATGATGAACTCAGGCGGGTCGTGCCTGTCATCGAAGCTCTGGTGGGTGAAATTCCCGTACCGGTTTCTGTCGACACGAGCAAACCCGAGGTGATGCTCGCAGCTGTAGAAGCTGGCGCAAGCATGGTTAACGATGTCCGCGCTTTACGTGAACCCGGTACATTGGAAGCTGCGGTGGAAATCAATGTACCGGTTTGCCTGATGCACATGCAGGGTCAACCACGGACAATGCAAAGTAATCCACAATATAATGATGTGGTTAGCGATATAATCCATTTTTTACGTCAACGAATAGATGCTGTTTTGGACGCTGGCATTTCCAAAGAGAATATTGTCCTCGACCCGGGCTTTGGTTTTGGTAAAACCACTGCGCACAACTATACAATGTTGCGGGAATTTAAACGGTTTACAGAAATGGGTTTTCCTTTGCTGGCAGGTCTGTCTCGAAAATCCATGATTGGCGCCATTCTGGATAACCCGGTCGAAGAGCGAATGCCAGCCAGTGTTGCGCTGGCTGTACTGGTCGCTGAGCGGGGTGCAAATATCATCAGAGTGCACGATGTGAAAGAAACAGTCGATGGGCTGAAAATGCTGGAAGCAATGCAGAATTTGGAGAATTAACCCGCATATTGCATGAAGAGAGTGTTTTTCAGGAAAATTTGGCAAAACAGGTTGCACAAAATCGGGACAGGCATAGTTAACACTACGGCTGGAGCGATTTTATGCAAGATGTGAAGCCAGATTTTTCTGAAAAGTGCTCAGGCACAAACTGTACTTGTACAACAAGGGGTGTTGAAGTGATTCAATGTGTGGTTTTTTCAAACGAGTCGGCAGAATGGTTGCCGGTCTTCATGTAATAGGCGGGTTAAGATGTCACGTAAATATTTTGGAACGGATGGTGTACGCGGACGGGTTGGCGCTTACCCCATGACACCTGAGTTTGTACTCAAGCTGGGTTGGGCCGCAGGCCGGGTACTCGCAAACGATGGTCGAAGCCTGGTGCTGATTGGTAAGGACACCCGAATTTCAGGCTATATGATGGAGTCGGTGCTCGAGGCCGGACTCTCTGCTGCGGGTGTCGATAGCCGCCTGCTCGGGCCGATGCCGACCCCGGCAATCGCCTATCTCACCCGCACCCTGCGCGCCTCGGCGGGCATCGTCATCAGTGCGTCACATAATCCCTATTATGATAACGGAATTAAATTTTTCTCTGCAGATGGCACCAAGTTGCCGGATGAAATTGAACTGGCGATCGAGGCGGAAATGGACAAGCCTATGGAAGTAGTCGGCTCGGCAGACCTGGGCAAGGCGGAACGAGTTGAGGATGCGACCGGCCGTTATATCGAATTCTGTAAAAGTACGATTCCATCCGCCGAAACACTGCACGGACTCAAGCTGGTTGTCGACTGCGCCAATGGTGCGACCTACCAGTGCGCACCCGCGGTTTTCGCAGAGCTGGGTGCAGAGGTGATCAGTATTGGTGACACTCCGGATGGCCTGAATATTAATGCGGATTGTGGCGCAACAGCACCACAACAACTTCGTGAGGCGGTATTAAGTAATCAGGCAGACCTTGGGGTTGCACTGGATGGTGATGGTGATCGGTTGATTATGGTGGACCACAAAGGTGAAATCGTCGATGGCGATGAGAGCCTGTTTATACTGGCTCAGGCCTGGCAACGTGAAGATCAGCTGGGTGGTGGTGTGATCGGCACGCAAATGAGTAACCTCGGGCTTGAACTTGCCTTGCGTGACCAGGGGGTTGGCTTTGAGCGCGCCAAAGTGGGGGATCGTTATGTTATGGAAGAACTCCTGAGAAACGGTTGGACGCTTGGCGGAGAATCCTCTGGCCACATTATTTGTCTGGATAGAACCACCACAGGTGATGGCATTGTTTCGGCATTGCAGGTGCTGCATGAAGTCGTACATGGCGAGCAAAGCTTGCACGAACTCAAACAGGGCATGATGCGCTACCCGCAAACACTGATCAATGTTCGCCTGGAGGGCAAAATTGATTTAGGTGAAAAAATCATCACAGATGCCGTCAATGATGTGGAGAGCGAACTCGCAGATCAGGGGCGCGTGCTGCTAAGAGAATCAGGTACCGAACCGCTTGTTCGGGTCATGGTGGAAGGACAGGATACAGATACAGTCGCGCGATTGGCGGAACAGATCGCAGGTGCAGTCAAAGCGGCGGCTGAACAGGCTGCATAAGGATGCGGTATTAGTTTTTAATGAAACGAAAATACATGAATTTCTGATCTTTGTTGGCAGGCGTGATATGCACTTCGTTTCTTTCTTCTACCAACTCAAAATCATCGCCTAACTCTGCTTTCAGTTTCTCTGAGTCATATTGCACAATTTTTAGCCCGCTGCATTTTTCAGGGCCGCCGATTGCAAATGCTGCGATGATGAGGCAACCACCTGGCCTGAGTGCATGTTTTAAAGATTCGACATAGTTTTTTCTATCGGCTTGATCTGTCAGGAAATGAAAGACAGCCCGGTCATGCCAAAGCGAAAATTGATGAGGCGCTTTGAATTGGGTAATGTCAGCTTCAAACCATTCAATGCCCTGCGCGAAGTCGCCAAGTCTCTTTTTTGCACTAGCCAGCGCATGTCCAGAAATATCCAAAACCGCCAAATTAGTGAAGCCTTCTTTGCACAGGTAATCAACCAGCACAGATGCACCACCGCCAACATCAATAATTGCTTCATCGCTCGCAAGTTGAGCATATCGAATAAGCTCCAACGACAGTGTTGGTTCTTTTTGATACCAGCTCACATCCAGAGGAGATTTTTCCTGGTAGAGATTTTCCCAATGCGCTTTTCTGTCAATCATTCTGCATAATCTTTACAGTACTTAGCAGTGGAAAAGAAGCTTCCTTTGTTTCATAAACTTGCACCTGTCTCGGTCAATTTGCTGGTTATCAGGTGCTTGATGGGCGGGAAATTATTAGCCAGTTTCAATACGACATTTCTGAGGCTTTTGGCGGGCAGGCTTTCGTTGGTGAACAGGCTGACTATGCCGTTGGTTCCCCAGTAAAGCGGTTTAGTGACACGCATATGTTGGGCTTCGTACTTTTCCAGTACGGTTGCTGATGCAAAATCCTTGCTCTGGGATAAAGCGTTTTTGATTTCGCGAGCGAGCGTTGAGGCGCCTCTTATGCCTAAATTAAATCCATGTGCTGTGACCGGGTGCATGCCGACGGCTGCATCACCCACCAGCGCAAAACGGTTGGCGATGAAATGACTGGCGTGTACGGCGACGAGTGGGTAGGCGTGTCGCTTGCCGACCAGTTGCATTTCCCCAAGCCGGTTGCCGAACCAGTTCTGCACATCAAGATTAAACTGTGTTTCATCCTTGTTGATGATGTCATCAGCTTTTTCGCTCGATACGGTGATGACCACGGACGACAGCTTGCCCGACATGGGTAAAATCGCCAGCGTTTTTCCATACTGAAAACATTCAAATGCGGTTTGCTGATGGGGTTTTTCGTGCGCCATGCGGCAGACGATGGCGGTGCGGGAAAAATCATGCATGCTGGCGCCGATACCCATCATCCGTCGCGTTGTGGAGAAACGGCTGTCTGCAGCGACAATCAGGGCGGTTTCCATTTCATTTCCGTTTGCTAGCTTTACGAGGCCACCCTGGCTGTTTGTGTGCACATTTGCAACGCTGGTATCGGTCAGAATTTCGACATTATCCAGGTGGGCAACTTCTTCATAAAATGCTTTTCTGATCAGGTGGTTGGGAACCAGATACCCGAGTGCTTCGAGTGAAGTGTTATGGGTATCAAAATTCAGGAAGTAGGATGAAGTCCCGTTCAGAACTTTTGCTTTCTCGATAGGTGATATGGATTGCTCATCAATGCGTTCCCATGCGCCCAGTTCTTTCATTAGTTTGACGGATAAATGTGTCAGGGCGATTTCGCGACCATCCTCTGGCGGCTCCCGAAGTTCATCGGTTGGTGATTTTTCCACCATGAGTATTTTCAGGTTTGTGCCCGCCAGTGCACGGGCAAAGCTTAAGCCCGCCGGTCCGGCGCCTATAATGACGATGTCATATTGCATGGTTTACCTGTGCTGACTGACTTTCTGAGTGAGTGTAGGTGATTAACCGGAACGATGAGTTGATGGAAGTCAATTGAGGCATCTGTTATATTGCGATGCCAGTTTCATGGGACTTTAAATCTGACCTTCTGGCATCTATGACCCGATATATTTTCATCACAGGCGGGGTGGTTTCCTCTTTGGGCAAGGGCATCGCGGCGGCGTCTTTGGGCGCGATTTTACAGGCGCGCGGTCTTAACGTGACGATGATGAAGCTGGATCCTTATATTAACGTTGATCCTGGCACGATGAGTCCGTTCCAGCACGGCGAGGTGTTCGTCACTGAGGATGGCGCGGAGACGGATCTGGATCTGGGCCACTATGAACGCTTTGTGCATTCCATTACTGGCAAGAAAAATAATTTTACTTCTGGCCAGGTGTACGAAGAGGTGATCCGCAAGGAACGGCGCGGTGATTATCTAGGCGGCACGGTACAGGTGATTCCACATATTACCGACCAGATTAAACAAAATATCCGTGAGGCGGCAGAAGGTATTGATGTCGCCCTGGTGGAAATTGGCGGCACGGTAGGTGATATCGAGTCTTTGCCTTTTATGGAGGCGATTCGCCAGATGGGTGTGGAAGAGGGGCCTGAGCATGCGCTGTTTATTCATCTCACGCTGGTGCCTTACATCGCAGCCGCCGGTGAATTAAAAACCAAACCGACCCAGCACTCCGTGAAAGAGTTGCGTTCGATCGGTATTCAGCCTGATGTGCTGCTTTGCCGCAGTGAACAGAGCTTGCCTGAGAAGGAGCGGCGCAAGATTTCACTATTTACGAATGTGCAGGAGAAGGCAGTTATTTCAGCGGTCGATGTCGATAACATTTACAAACTGCCGCTTTGGTTCCACGCACAGAAGCTAGATGAAATTGTTGTCAATCGCTTTGGTCTGGATCTGCCACCGGCCGACTTGAGTGACTGGCAGTCGGTTATTCACGCAATGGAATACCCGGAGCAGGAAGTCACGATCGGCATGGTCGGGAAATATACAGAACTGACAGAATCCTACAAATCATTGAATGAAGCGCTGACGCACGGCGGCATTCATACCAAAACCAAGGTCAATATCCAATACCTTGATTCAGAAAAAATCGAAAGCGAAGGAGCAGAAGTTTTACAGGGGCTGGATGCCATTCTGGTGCCTGGCGGATTTGGCCTGCGGGGCGTCGAGGGCAAGATCGAAGCAGTGCGCTATGCGCGTGAAAATAAAATTCCTTATCTCGGGATTTGTCTGGGCATGCAGGTGGCGGTCATTGAATATGCGCGTCATGTGGCGCAGATTGAGGATGCACACAGTAGTGAATTTAAACCAGACAGCAAGAACCCCGTCATTGCGTTGATCACTGAATGGCAGGATGCCAGTGGCAAAAAAGAACAACGTGATGAGGATTCTGATCTGGGCGGCACGATGCGGCTTGGTGGTCAGGAATGTCGGCTCACAGAAAAATCTCTGGCGCGCGAGTTGTATGGCAAGGACGTAATTGTTGAGCGCCACCGTCATCGTTATGAATTTAATAATCGTTATCTTGAATCTTTGCAGCAGGCAGGCTTGACCATTGCCGGTGTTTCGCTGGACGGTAACCTGGTGGAAGTGATTGAACTGCACGACCATCCCTGGTTTGTCGCCTGTCAGTTTCATCCAGAGTTCACGTCGACACCACGAGGTGGTCATCCACTGTTTTCAGGATTTGTCCGTGCCGCACGCTTGCAGCATGAAAAACAGCATCTTGGGCAGGAGGTCGCCTGATGAAATTATGTGGATTCGAAGTCGGTCTCGATCAGCCCTTCTTTTTAATATCGGGTCCTTGCGTGGTTGAAAGTGAGGCGATGGCGATGGAGTCGGCTGCCGAGCTAAAAGAAATCACTGCGAGCCTGGGTATTCCGTTTATTTATAAATCTTCCTTCGACAAAGCCAACCGTTCTTCGTCAAAAAGTTTTCGTGGGCCAGGCATGGCAGAAGGCTTGCGGATTTTGCAAAAAGTAAAAGATGAACTGAACGTTCCCGTGCTCACCGATGTCCATGAAGATACGCCACTGGATGAAGTTGCCGACGTTGTAGATGTGTTGCAAACACCCGCATTTCTATGCCGGCAAACCAATTTTATTCAGAACGTAGCGCGGCAAGGTCTGCCGATGAATATCAAAAAAGGTCAATTTCTTGCACCCTGGGATATGGGTAACGTTGTCGACAAGGCGCGTGAGGCAGGTAATGAGCAGATCATGGTTTGTGAGCGCGGCTATACCTTTGGTTATAACAATCTGGTTTCTGATATGCGCGGACTCGCCGTGATGCGCGAAACATTGTGCCCGGTCGTTTTTGATGCGACCCATTCGGTACAGCTGCCGGGTGGGCAGGGTGCGAGTTCGGGTGGTGAGCGTGAGCATGTGCCGGTGCTGGCGCGTGCAGCAATCGCCAGTGGTGTGGCAGGTGTGTTTATGGAAAGTCATCCCGAGCCGAGCAAGGCTTTGAGTGATGGTCCCAATGCCTGGCCGTTACCTAGAATGCGGGAGTTACTGGAAACGCTCAAGATTCTGGACGAGACAGTCAAGCGCCAGGAGCTTATTGAGAATACGCTTTAATTCTACTTTAAAAATATATCTATAACAGATAGTTATCTATTAAATCTATTATTTACATGAGGAAATAATGTCAACAATCAAAATGATTCGTGGACGTCAGATCATTGATTCCCGCGGCAATCCGACCGTGGAAGCTGATGTCATTTTAAGCTCCGGGAAGATGGGTCGGGCGGCTGTTCCTTCCGGTGCATCGACTGGTGCACGTGAGGCCATTGAGCTGCGCGATGGAGGCTCAGCCTGGGGTGGCAAGGCGGTGACAAAAGCGGTTGGACATGTCAATGGCGTGATCGCAGGCGCTCTGGTCGGAATGGATATCCATGAGCAGCGCGCAATTGATGAGCGCATGATCGAACTTGATGGTACAGACAACAAAGGCAAGCTGGGTGCAAATGCCATATTGGCTGTTTCACTTGCGGCCGCGCAGGCGGCGAGCCAGGAATCCGGCCAGCTACTTTATGCTTCTCTCGGCGGGTCTGATGCAAACCTGTTGCCGGTGCCGATGATGAATATTATCAACGGCGGCGCGCATGCGGATAATAGCGTGGACTTGCAGGAGTTTATGATTTTGCCGGTGGGTGCCGACAGTCTTTCTGACGCAGTGCGTTACGGCGCGGAAGTTTTCCATACGTTAAAATCAGTCCTGGCGGCGAAGGGCATGAATACCGCAGTCGGTGACGAAGGTGGGTTTGCACCGGACTTGCCATCCAACGAATCTGCGATCGAAATTATTCTCGAAGCGATCGAAAAAGCCGGATTTACAGCAGGTAAGGATATTTATCTCGGCCTTGATGCAGCCAGCTCTGAATTTTATGAAAACGGTCAGTACAACCTGGCCTCAGAAGGCAAACGTTTTGATGCAGCTGGTTTTGTCGATTATCTCGCAAACTGGGTAGACCAGTACCCGATTATTTCAATCGAAGATGGTCTGGATGAAGCTGATTGGGATGGCTGGGCGCTGCTCACTGAAAAACTGGGTGATCGGGTGCAACTGGTCGGTGATGATTTGTTTGTCACCAACACAAAAATATTCCAGCGCGGGATTGAAAACAATATCGCGAATTCTATTCTGATTAAAGTGAATCAGATCGGTACGCTAACTGAAACACTGGATGCGATTCAGATGGCGAAAGATGCAGATTACACCGCAGTGATTTCCCATCGTTCTGGTGAGACAGAAGATGTCATTATTGCCGACCTGGCCGTTGCAACCAGTGCAGGTCAGATTAAAACCGGCTCCATGTCTCGATCAGACCGGGTCGCAAAATATAATCAATTGCTGCGAATTGAAGAAGAGCTGGGTTCTGCGGCACGCTATGCAGGCAAGGCGGCGTTTAAACATCTTGCTTAAGGGCATCTCTAAAAATAGGAGCATAATTTATGAAACGCATAAAACAGCACCTTTTTCACCCAAAAATTCGTCAAATAGCGCGCTATTCTCCTTGTTTTTGGGCGAAAAACGCACTATTTTCTGCATTCCCTAAATCACACTCCTAATTTTAGAGGTGCCCTTAATGCGCATCCTCACCATCATCCTGATCATTTTACTGGTTCTACTGCAATATCGGTATTGGGTGGGTGAGGGCAGCCAGCAAGAAGTCTGGCGCATGAAAAAAGCCGTTGCAGCACAAAAGCAGGAAAATGAAAAACTACAGGCACGAAATAAGGCACTGGAAGCAGAAGTCCAGAATCTTAAGAAAGGGCTGGATGCGATCGAGGAACGTGCGCGCAGCGAGCTTGGCATGATCAAGGAAGGCGAGACATTTTATCGGGTCATCGAACCTGAGGGCTCAGAATAGTGGCAGGGCAATACTGGGTGATTATCCCTGCTGCTGGAATCGGCAAGCGCATGCAGACCGATCGGCCAAAACAATATTTACCGCTGGCGGGAAAAACAGTCATCCAGCACACGCTGGAAAAACTGGCAGCTGTGCCACAAGTGACAGGGATTGTTGTCGCGTTGGGTGCAGGTGACCGGTATTGGGACGAACTGGAGATCAATCTTTCCAGGCCCTTAAAAATTGTTGAGGGTGGTCAGGAGCGTGTGCATTCTGTCTTTAATGCCGCTTCGAGTATGGCTGAAGAACTGGATCAGGATGACTGGTTTCTGGTGCACGATGCGGCCCGTCCCTGTGTGCGGGTGACAGATATAATTCGGTTAATTGATGCTGTTAAAGAGCATGATTGCGGCGGCCTTTTGGCCACAAGAGCGAGTGATACTTTAAAGCTGTCGACTTCGAAACAGATAATCGACAAGACAATTGACCGCAGCCAAATCTGGCATGCCTTAACACCACAATGTTTTCGTGCGCCCCTGTTGCTAAAAGCGTTAAAAAAAGGCATTACAAATTCAGATGTAATCACGGATGAATCCAGTGCGGTTGAAGCCATGGGTTATCAACCTTTGCTGGTGCAAGGCCGTTCCGATAATTTAAAAATTACCCAGGCAGAAGATATTGCGCTGGCTGAATTTTATCTGCACAGAGAAATGCAACGATGACAATGTTTCGAATAGGCCATGGCTATGACGTGCACGCTTTCACCGATGGGGATTTTATTGTACTCGGTGGTGTAAAAATTCCGCACCATAAAAAATTTGCTGCGCATTCCGATGGCGATGTTTTATTGCATGCATTATGTGATGCGCTTCTGGGTGCGGCTGCATTGGGTGATATAGGCCGGCATTTTCCGGATACAGATGCGCGATATAAAAACATCGATAGCCGTTTACTGCTCAGGGAAGTCTGGAAAAAAGTCCAACAGGCCGGTTACAAAGTTGGCAATATCGACGCCACCATCGTTGCCCAGACACCAAAATTATCTCCCCATATTCCTGTGATGAAGCAAAACATCAGTGATGACCTCAAACTCGAAAAAGACCAATGCAACATCAAGGCAACCACGACCGAAAAACTTGGTTTTGCAGGCCGTGAGGAAGGGATTGCAGTTCAATGTGTCGCCTTGCTTTATTAAGGATGCATGCTATTCACAGAGGTGCCCTTTAGCTGATTAAGCAGGTGATGTGCGCATCAGTATGCACTCCCTGTTTTTTATTGATCTATATCAACAGTCCCAAAGTATATAAACGCTTCATTGATCTAGGTTAAGGAAAGCTTGCCTTCAGAGGCGTAAAAAGTACATCAAATCATAATAATCAAATCTGATTAACGTGGAGTTGTGTGTATGAATCTATCTGGCATATTAGTAATTGCTGCGCCCGGGCATTTCGAAGCGACTATAGAAAATCTAAATGAGTTGTCTGGAGTAGAGGTTCATCATACTGATCCTGAAACAGGTCGAATCGTTGTTGTTCAGGAAGCCGAAAATGTCGGCGCCGAAGTGGATGGCCTGAAACGCATCAAGCAACTTCCCCACGTTACAGTCGCAGAAATGGTCTACCACTATTTAGCTGAGGATGACCAGATACTTGAATCACTACCCGAAGATTTTGATCAATTAAACGAGCAGGTCAAAGTGCCTGCCTACTTGAATAATTAATACCGGAGGCCTGAAATGGGAGTTACACGTCGAGATTTTATCAAGTCCAGCATTGCTGCAACAACCGCAGCAACCGTAGGTTTGCCATTGAGCCAGGCAGCACTGGCGAAGACCAGTGAAGCCGAAGCAGGCTGGCAGTGGGACAAAGCGGTTTGCCGTTTTTGTGGCACGGGCTGCGGCATCATGGTCGCAACCAAAGATGGAAAAATTACCGCCACCAAAGGTGATCCGGATGCGCCGGTTAATCGTGGCCTGAACTGTATTAAAGGTTATTTCAACGGCAAGATCATGTACGGTAAGGATCGTCTGACACAGCCATTACTGCGCATGACCAATGGCAAGTTTGACAAGAAAGGCAAGTTCCAGCCCGTCTCCTGGGACAAGGCTTTTGACGAAATGGAAAAGCAGGCTAAAAAAGCGCTTAAAGAAAAAGGACCGACAGGTGTTGCGATCTTTGGTTCAGGCCAGTACACGATTCCTGAGGGGTATGTTGCAGCCAAGTTCATGAAAGCTGGTCTACGCAGCAACAACATTGACCCGAACGCGCGTCACTGTATGGCTTCTGCGGTAGCTGCTTTTATTCAGACTTTCGGTATCGATGAGCCAGCGGGAAACTACGATGATATCGAATACACCGATACGGCAGTTCTCTGGGGCGCCAACATGGCTGAGATGCATCCTATTCTCTGGGCGCGGATTGTTGATCGACGTCTGTCTCACGATAAGATGAAGATCGTCAACTTATCAACCTATTCCAATATGTCGTCTGACATGGCCGATTCGGAAATCATTTTCTCACCCAGTGGTGACCTTGCGATTCAGAACTACATTGCGCGCGAAATTATCAAACGTGATGCGGTCAATATGGATTATGTAAAAGAACACACTGTGTTCGCAACGGGTCCGTATGACATTGGCTATGGTATGCGTGCAACGGATAAGTATGCCTACGACGAGGAAAAAGATACGCAGGCCAAACAGTTGAAAGTCAAACTGAACAAGTACGAGGCGATTGGCCAGCGTAAAAAAGAAGGTGAAGTCGTTGAGCAGAAAAACGCAAAAACGGCAGGCAAACACTGGATGATCAGTTTTGAAGATTTCAAAAAAGGTGTCGAGCCGTATACGCTGGATTACACGGCTGAAGTCGCTAAGGGGGACCCTGATGAGGATATCGAGTCCTTTAAGAAAAAACTTGTACAACTGGCTGATTACTATGCCGATCCCAAGCGCAAAGTTGTTTCATTCTGGACAATGGGCTTTAACCAGCATCAACGTGGTACATGGGTCAATGAACAGGCTTACATGAATCACCTGCTGACCGGTAAGCAATGTATGCCAGGTAACGGTGCGTTCTCACTGACAGGTCAACCATCGGCTTGTGGTACCGCACGTGAAGTGGGTACTTTTGCACATCGTCTGCCAGCTGACCTGGTGGTGTTTAACAAAAAACACCGCGATTTCTCAGAAAACATCTGGAAGATACCTACGGGCACGATCAATCCCAAAGTGGGCAGCCATATCGTCAAGATTATGCGTGATCTGGAAGACGGTAAAGTTAAATTTGCCTGGGTACAGGTTAATAACCCGTTCCAGGCCACAGCAAATTCCAATCACTGGATCACGGCCGCTCGTGAGATGGATAACTTCATCGTCTGTTCAGATGGCTATCCGGGTATTTCAGCAAAAGTAGCTGATCTTATTTTGCCAGCAGCCATGATTTATGAAAAATGGGGTATGTATGGTAATGCTGAGCGGCGTACCCAGGTCTGGCGCGAGCAGGTTCCTCCTCCGGGTGAGGCCATGGGTGATGTCTGGCAGGTGCTGGAATTCTCGAAACGCTTCAAATTGAAAGAAGTGTGGGGTGAACAGCCAGTTCCTGGACTCAAGGCGGAAGGCTTTAAGGACGGCAAGTTGCCTGACATAATGCCTGCAGCGATAAAAATGGGTTATAAGCCAGACGACACACTATACGATGTGCTGTTCGCAACAGCTGAACAGAAAAAGAAGTTCCCTTGGCCAGATCCAAAGGTTGCAAAGGGTCATGCCAACCACATTGCTGACCGACTGGGTGATGGCTGGTTCCCGGAAAAAGCGTTGTTCGAGGAGTATGCCATCTTTGGGCGTGGTCATGCGCATGATCTGGCTCAGTTCGACAAGTACTATGAAGATGATGTGCGTGGCTTAAAGTGGCCTTATGTGAATGGCAAGGAAACACAATGGCGCTTTAATGCGGACTACGATCCATACGTTAAAAAGGGCAAGTTCGAGTATTATGGCAAGGCGTTGAAGAAACTGCCGAGCGGTGATCTCGACAAGATAACCAACAAGGAAAAAACTTCTTTGGCAGGCAAAGCGAAGATATTCTTCCGCCCTTATGCTGCGCCAGTCGAGCAGCCTGACAGCAACTATCCCTTCTGGCTGGTGACAGGACGAGTGCTTGAACACTGGCATTCCGGCACCATGACGCGTCGTGTGCCTGAACTGCACCGCGCAGTTCCCGCCGCACAGGTTTTCATGCATCCCAAGGACGCCGAGAAGCAGAAATTGAAACGTAATGACCTGGTTTGGGTTTCATCACGGCGTGGCAAGATCAAGGCGCGAATAGAAACACAGGGTCGCAATAGAATGCCACGTGGTTCGATCTTTGTGCCCTGGTTTGACGAAGGTGTGTTCATTAACAAACTGACACTGGACTCAACTTGCCCGATTTCGAAAGAGACGGATTACAAGAAGTGTGCAGTCAAGGTTGTCAAAGTATAGCTGATTATTGATTTGGGTAGTTTTGCCGTCTCTGGCTCTAGTTTAGTCCTCCTTTATAGGGCTGGAGGCGGAATATTTTTACGCTACGACGACTAAACCAAAATGACGAAATCAGATAAAGCACGACGAACCTTTTTGACGCGAATGTTCCAGGGTGGCGCAATTGCCGTGACTGGCGGGTTAGGTTGGTCATATCTTTTGACGCAGCAGGCCAAAGCGGCCGCATTTGCGATACGTCCACCGGGTGCGCTGGCTGAAAAGGACTTCAACGCAACTTGCATCAAGTGTGGCCAGTGTGTCGTTGCCTGTCCCTATGACACGTTGAAACTGGCATCGGCAGGTGAGGCTGCGCCGATCGGCACGCCATTCTATATTCCGCGTGATATACCTTGCTATATGTGTCCGGATATTCCCTGCATGGAAGCCTGTCCAACTGGCGCTCTGGACCATGGGCTTGAAAAGATTGAAGATAGCCGAATGGGATTGGCTGTGATCGATATTGAAAACTGTCTGTCCTGGAAAGGCCTGCGTTGTGAAGTTTGTTATCGAGAATGCCCGGTAAAAGACACGGCCATTACGGTTGAAAAACATCCGCGCCTGATTAGTAAGCATGCGATGTTTGTACCGATTGTGCATTCAAATGCCTGTACCGGATGCGGGATTTGCGAGAAAGCCTGTCCGACAGAAGAGGCTGCAATCAGAGTTGTTGAACCCAAGTTAGTCCAGGGGAAGATCGGTGAACACTACCGCCTTGGCTGGACGATAGATACCGAAGTGACGCAGGAGTTCAAACCACATCCTAGATATAAACGCATCACTCCAGAAGCACCCAAGACTGCGCCGGGTATGGATTACCTGAATGAAGGTGATTTATGAGTGAGGCGCAGAACAAACCGCGGTTGGGACCAAATGGTCGTCCAGTCCGGCCATTTGTGATGCCAGAAACCCTGGGTGGAAAATTATCAGTCTGGCGCTACATTATCTTGCGCCGCATTGTTCAGCTAGGTGTATTGGTTCTGTTTTTTGGAACCTTCCACTGGGGCTGGTCGATTAAAGAAAAGTTGCTGTTAACCGGCAACCTGAGTAGTTCCAGCCTCCTGGACGTTATCCCGATGGCTGATCCGTTCGCCACATTACAGATTTTTCTGACGGGCCATATACTCGAATCGGAAGTCATTATCGGCGCGGCGTTGGTACTGGCAGTTTATCTATTGCTTGGACGAGTCTGGTGTTCATGGGTTTGCCCAATCAACATGGTAACTGACCTGGCTGGCTGGCTGCGTAATAAAATAGGTATCAGCAACATGGTCAGCCTTAAACGTAACACGCGTTACGCGGTTTTGGTGTTGACGCTTGTGCTTTCTGTATTAACCGGCGTGGCCGCCTTTGAATGGGTCAGCCCCATCAGCATGATGCATCGAGGAATCATTTTTGGTCTGGGCTTTGGCTGGACAGCGATACTCGGTATATTCCTGTTTGACCTGCTCATTCTAAAACACGGCTGGTGTGGACATATTTGTCCGCTGGGTGCGTTTTATTCCTTGACTGGCAAGACGGCTCAACTGCGCATTGCCTTTGATACACCGACCTGTACCCATTGTGGTGAATGTGCAAAAGTCTGTCCCGAACCACAGGTATTGAATCTCAAAAAAGCGTCCGAAGCCTGGATGGTTGCATCAGGAGAATGCACCAACTGTGGCCGCTGTATTGCTGTTTGTCCTGAAGACACACTTAAATTTAATTTTCGTCAAAGTATTAAAAAGCCCGAATCTGTTTCGGCAACAACTCAACCCCGGAGGAATCCGACATGAAAAAATATGTCCTTACTACTTGTTTAATTGCCGTAGCTTCAATGACCTTTTCCGTACAGGCCGAGTCTGTGAACGAGGATACTATGGGTCTTTCTAAAACCAGTGTTTTTGATACACCGTCATCCGAAACTTTTAACTACGGTGGCGCTGGTCCAGGAGCTGGTAATGAATTGTTCAAAAAATCTTATGACACAGCGCCACCACAAATTCCACATTCTGTCGTGGGGTTGATGCCGGTTACTGCAAAAAATAATATCTGTATCGGTTGTCATGTGCAGCCCGACAAAGTCGGTAAAAAAGTGGAAAAAGGGCAGCCGATTCCAGTGTCGGCCAGTCATTATGATGCCCCTGCATTTGGTAAAGCTGAAGCCGGGCTGGCGCCAACAGCGTCCAAAAAATTGAGCGGCTCACGCTTCGTCTGCACCCAATGCCACCGTCCGCAAGCAACGGTAGATCCAATTGTGCAAAGTAATTTTGATGTTGTAGCCAAAAAGAAAGGTGTGAAAAAATAGAACAATGGATCAGACCCGGCGCCAGTTTCTTCGTGGGAAATTTTTAACCCACGAGGGCCGGGATGAAGTCGAGCAGCAACAAACGCCGCTCGGTTCCTTGCCACCCTGGCATATTGGGAAACTTGAACAGAAGGATTGTATCGGTTGTGACCAGCCTTGTGTTGAAAGCTGTGAACAGAAAATAATTCTTATTCATCCGCAAGGGCATCAGTTTTCAGGATTACCCTACCTTGGTTTTAGTCATGCGGGCTGCACCTTCTGTTTTGCCTGTGTCGAAGCCTGCCCGCTTGAACTGGACGCTGATCGGAATATAAAGCCAGACATTGGAATGGCTGAACTGGATCGAACAAGCTGCTATGCCTGGAATGATGTGGTTTGTATGTCCTGTCGCTACAGTTGCGACCAGCAAGCAATAAAATTCACCGCGCATAAATATCCAGAAATTAATTCGGCTGCCTGCAATGGTTGTGGTCAGTGTATCCGCGTTTGTCCAGCGGATGCTTTGACCGTTGCAGCTTTAGTTTGATTTTCACTAAGGAAGGTCTGAACAAGTCCCAATTGTTTTCTGCGGGTTAAAATGCCCCGCAACTTCCACGAAGCTCGCCGCAATAGCTGGGCTATTACGACTCACTTCGTGA
>DTYI01000084.1 GCA_012961935.1 Thiotrichales bacterium
ATCGCTGAAGATGTGGACGGTGAAGCGCTGGCAACGTTGGTGGTCAACAGTATTCGCGGCATCGTCAAAGTCGCGGCTGTGAAGGCGCCTGGTTTTGGTGATCGTCGCAAGGCCATGTTGCAGGATATCGCTATTCTCACAGGTGGCCAGGTGATCTCTGAAGAAGTTGGCTTGTCGCTTGAGAAGGCATCACTGGAAGATCTGGGTACGGCTAAAAAGATTACCGTTAGCAAAGAAAACACAATTATCGTTGATGGCGGTGGCGCACCAGCTGACATAAAGGCACGGGTCGAGCAGGTGCGTACTCAGATTGAAGAGGCAACTTCTGATTATGATAAGGAAAAACTGCAGGAGCGTGTTGCCAAGCTTGCTGGTGGCGTAGCCGTGATCAAGGTGGGCGCTGCGACAGAAGTAGAGATGAAAGAGAAGAAAGCCCGTGTTGAAGATGCATTACATGCGACACGTGCTGCGGTTGAAGAAGGTGTGGTTCCTGGTGGTGGCGTGTCGCTAATTCGCGCCTGCAGCAAACTTGCTGATCTCAAAGGTGATAACCACGATCAGGATGTCGGTATCAGTATCGCACTGCGTGCGATGGAAGAGCCTTTGCGCCAGATCGTCGCCAATGCTGGCGAAGAGGGTTCGGTTGTGCTCAACAAGGTACGTGAAGGCAAAGGTAGCTTTGGTTACAACGCTGCGACCGGTGAATACGTTGACATGATCAAGACCGGTATCCTAGATCCGACCAAGGTAACCCGTTCTGCGTTGCAGAATGCTGCCTCGGTTGCCGGCCTGATTATTACCACTGAGGCGATGGTTGCCGAAATGCCCAAGGAAGAGGCAGCGATGCCAGCAGGTGGTGATATGGGTGGTATGGGCGGTATGGGAATGATGTAAATTCCTGTTTTAGCTTGTTATAAAGAGGCCCTGCTCACATTGCAGGGCCTTTTTTATGGCTATAATACTGCGCTCAAATTAGCATAAGCGATAACGCTTTGAGACTGACGCTTCGACCAGTCATTTACTTTTATGGAATTAGAGGCCAGACAAGCAAGCCAGGTAACACCACTGACGGAAATGGTATTCCGCCAGTCGCCGTTTGTTTTGTTTTTAAGTCTGACCGTTTCGGTACTTGCTTTTGCGTTGTTGAAGACTGAGACAAGCTCTCCCTGGTTGAATTATTGGCTGATCGCGCAATTCGGTTTGAACGGCCTGCGATTGCTGACACAGTATGCCTTCCAGAACAATCCCTCGTTAATGGTCAACCGCATAGTCGTGGGTTTATATGGACTCAGCATCTTCCTGGCGGGCCTGCTCTGGGGGTCACTGGTATTGTTTTTAAATTTTGGACTTTCATCGTTCGGCCAAGCTTATATTTATATCATTCTGACGGGCGTGTCAGCTGGCGGTTTATCAGCCTACTCGGGACGAGCAGATTTTTATATGGCCTTTATCATCCCAATTTTATCGCCGCTTGCAATCTGGTCGTTCTCACAGCAATTACCGGGTTATATGTGGCTCGGCGGGTTGGTGACCGCGTTTATCGTATTGCTGATGTACCTTGGCTTTACCCTGCGTGGCTATTTAGCGCGTTCCAGTCGGCTATTGGATGAAAACAGTGCTTTGTTGCTGAAAATGAGTGATGCCAATGCATCACTGGAAAAACAGGTTCGCAGTCGAAAGCTATCCGAGGCTGACCTGGAAAGAGAGCGTAATCTTTTTCAGCAGGGGCCCGTGGTGATTTACCGTTGCTACGCAGAAGGTAACAGGCCAATTGCGTGGATTTCGAATAACATTCATCAGTTTGGTTATTTACCCAAAGATTTAATCGGGACAGAATTTGCATCACTCATTCACCCTGAAGATCTGGACGTATTTGAAGAGACCGAGTTCGATGAAAATGAAGGCATTCGTGGTGCCAGGCTGGAATATCGTCTGAAAAAGTCTGATGGGGATTATAGCTGGGTGAGTGACTACAGTTTGCCGGTTTATGATGAGTCCGGGAAACTGACACACCGAGATGGTTACTTACTGGATATTTCACAGCTCTACGCCGCCAATGCAGCACTGGATGAGGAAAAAGAACGTGCCCAGGTGACGTTGCACTCGATTGGTGATGCCGTGATTACGACCAACACCCATGGGCGAATTGATTTTATGAACCCAGTTGCTGAGCAGTTGACTGGCTGGGCATTTGATCAGGCCAAATTCAGTCCGCTGAAAGATATTTTTCGGTTGCATTCCGATGTCATCGGAGAGTGGCTGGAAGATCCGCTGGAAAATTTCTTCAGTATTTCTGGAGAGAACGATTCCCGTCAGATGCAGGGTGAGCTACATGCAGATGATGGCAGGATTACGACCATTACCTATAACGTTTCACCGATTCGCGACTTGCTGGACAAGCTGATTGGCTACGTGATTGTTTTCCATGATGTCACTGAAAAGCGCGCGCTTCAGGAAGAGCTGGAATATCAGGCGCGGCATGATGCCCTGACCGGCCTGTATAACCGCCGTGAATTTGAAGGCCGGCTGCATCGATTATTAAAACAGTCACGCCGGGAACATGAGCATCATGTGCTGGTTTATATTGATCTCGATCATTTTAAGCTAGTGAACGACACCTGTGGACACAGTGCAGGGGACGAGTTGCTCAAACAGTTGACCCAACAATTCAAAGAAACGCTCCGTAGCAGCGACGTGCTGGCGCGTCTGGGTGGAGATGAATTCGGAATCCTGCTGGCCGGGTGTGATGTGAAAAAAGGGCGGGAGATCGCTGAAAAAATACGGGTCGTGGCCGAGGAATACCGATTTGTTTGGGGCGATAAATCCTTTGATGTGGGCGCCAGCATTGGACTGGTAGCGATAACCCAGGAGAGTGACAGTATTCAGGCGCTACTGAGTGCGGCGGATGTTGCCTGTTATATCGCCAAAGATCTGGGCCGCAACCGGATTCATGTCTATCTCGAAAGTGATACGGAATTACACAGGCGCCGGATTGAAATGAACTGGGCGGGCAGAATATCGAACGCGATTAAGGAAGACCGGCTGTACCTCAGTTACCAGGATATCGTGCCAGTCAGAAATGGTGAAACAATGGCCAGCCGACACATTGAGATCCTGTTGAGAATGCTGGATGAAAATGGCGACACGATTATGCCGGGCGCATTCTTATCGGCAGCGGAACGCTATAACTTGATGCCAGACCTGGATCGCTGGGTGGTGAGGAATGCCTTTGAATGGTATGAGGCGCAGGGTTATTCGTCAGAGTTGCTGATGGCGATTAACCTTTCAGGACTTTCAATCAGTTCAGGGGGCTTTCTGAAATATATTCAGGGTTTATTTTCCCGTTTGCATGTGCCCCCGGAGGCTATTTGCTTCGAGATTACAGAAACAGCAGCGATTGCAAATCTTTCCGCAGCAACCCGTTTTATGGGTGAGCTTCAGCGCCTGGGCTGTCGTTTTGCGCTGGATGATTTCGGTAGCGGGCTAAGTTCATTTGCCTATCTGAAAACACTGCCGGTTGATTACCTCAAAATTGACGGGCACTTCGTGCGCGACATGCTGAACGACAAAGTTGATCGTGCCATGATTAGTGCGATTAATGATGTTGGCCACACAATGAGCCTGCAGACCATTGCCGAATATGTGGAAAGCCAGGAAATTCTTGAAGAACTAGGACGTCTTGATGTCGATTTTGCCCAGGGATATGCCATTTCAAAACCGCAGCGGCTGGATGGCCTGCAGCGGGAAGACACCTACAAGATGATTGTCAGGCAGCAGGGACTCATCTCCTGATTTTTTCAGTGCCATTAGTGACTTATTCTCAACCGTTCGGTTAATCCTCCATCTTTCTGTGCTATGTTGTAAGGCAAGGCTGTAGTAAGCTATCTGCTTGATTGTAGAAGGTTCCAGACAGGTTTTAATTTTGCCGGAAAACCAGTTCAGAATATCTAAACGACAATTAACTGTCAGGCTTTACCTGGTTAATGGCGAGGAAGTGCAGGGGGCGATTTTTTTACATCACTCCCGGAATGAATATGGCCTTCCCGAGGAACCGCTGGATCTGATGAACTTGCGTTCACCCTTTATTGCAGTGGTTGATCAATCTGATACTGTTAGCTTTTATAACAAGTCTATGGTTTTATATCTGACTTATCAGGAAGATCCGGATTTATCTGCAATAACCGAAGCGAATCTAAGGAAGAAAGTTGTTGTGAAATTGCATAATGGCATATGTTTGACTGGTCAGGTGCAGGTCTTGTTGCCGCAAGAGCATGCACGGCTGTATGATTATTTAAATCTGCATGACGAGACCTTTATGAAAATGGCAGAGGCAGATGGTGCGGTTTCGCTTGTCAACAAAGCTTTTATCATGGTCGTCAATCAGGCATAACGCCCAGATAAACTGAGACTGGCAGTGGGCTTATTCAATAAATTTCGAGCGGACAAACATCTTGCACAATGTTTGCAGGCAAGCACGCTGGACGCGCCAGAGGCCAGCCAGTGCCTGAGCAAACTCAAATCAGCAAGCGACTCGGCGATACCCAAGATCTTCTCAAGGTTATCGGCAGCGGAAGGAGCTGAGGCTGTTCGAATTCGTGAAGTGCTCAAACGGCTGATTGACACCAATACACTTTCCAGTTTTTTTCCGGGGCTATATTCAGAAGCGCACCCCAGGGTGCAGAAAGCAACTGTCGAGGCGTTATCGGTAGAAGATAGCTATGACCCAGGGTTATTGCTAAAACTGTTCGATGACAAGGCGATATCAAAGTCTGCGCTACTCAAGGTGCTGGATGCGCGCAAATCGCGCCTGAACAGTATCGCGCTGTTACGCAAAACCAATATGCTCCAGCCCGGGGAAAGAACCGCGCTATTTGCAATTCTTGAGGACATTGCAGATCAGTCAATTGTGCCAGAACTGGTGAACCGGATTACTGCAAAAGATATTAATACCCGCAGGGGCATCGTCAAGCTGCTTGGGCATTTTGATATCCCGCAGGCGCGCAGTGCGTTGCTGGGGCGGCTGACAGACGACAGCAAACAGATCCGGTTTGAAGCCCTGGACGCCCTGGCAAAAAACAGTATTGAAATTGATCTGGGCATACTGTGTTCGCTGGTAAAAGATAAAGATTACAGTGTTCAGAATCGTGCGATTGATGCACTGGTCAAACGCAATGATCCAACCACTGTCAAACATTTGATGGACCTGCTCAAGGATGAGTCAGAGTATGTGCGTCGGGGTGCAGTCGAAGTGCTGAATGGGCTGGAGTACCCGAATGCAATTGAAGACTTGCTTGAGGCATTGCGCGATGCAGACTGGTGGGTGCGTGCAAGGGCTGCAGATGCGCTGGCTAAAATTGGTGGCCCGCGGGTTATCAAGGCGGTCATCAAATTGCTTAAAAGTGAGGATGAGTATGTCCGCCGTTCAGCAGTAGAAATCCTCAATTCAACCCGCAGCGAAGCTGCCATTGATGAACTGATGGCTGTGCTGGAAGATTCTGACTGGTGGGTGCGGGAAAGGGCTATTGATGCGCTGGCCAACATTGGTAACAAGTCAGCCGTGCCAGCCTTGCTGGATATGATGAAAAAAGATAAGCAGGCCGCGCCCGTTGTACTCAGAGCGATGGTAAGCCTGGGCGATGAAACCAATGTCAGCGATATTCTGCCGATGTTGAAAAGCAAGGAGCCCACTGTCGCGGTTGAAGCCATGCATACCCTGGCAGAGCTGGTCGATAGCAATCGCTCTGAGTTGGTAACCAAATCTATTAAACAGCGCAGCAAACTCGCAGCAGAAGAAGTGCAGGATGCAGCGACCGAAGCGCTCAATCGGATTGAGCAACGGCTAACGCTGGATAGTGGTGAATACTATGATCTGGCCAGCAGCCGGGCAGGCCAGAAACAGGAAGAGGTAGTGCAGGTGCCTGTCGAGGAATTTGACATCAAGAAGCTCAAGTCTGGCGACGAAATCACCGATCGTTATCGATTTATCAGGCGGATCGGAAAAGGCGCGTTCAGTACAGTCTTGCTGGTTAAGGATACGGTCATCAATGAAGAAATGATTCTTAAAGTGCTACACGACAAGATGTCTGTGGATGAAGCGATGATCAAGCGGTTTGTGCGTGAGATTCAGTACGCCCGTAAGATCAGCCATCCACATGTGATTCGGATCTATGATTTCCTCTCTATGGGGAATATGTATGCCATTTCGATGGAATTCTTCCCTTCACTGAGTCTTTCTGCAGAGCTGAAATCCAAAGAGCCATTTGATTTTGCCCGCGCGCTAAACATCGCCGCTGATGTTGCTTCAGGTCTGCACGCAGCACATCTAACGGGTGTGATTCATCGTGACGTCAAGCCGGGTAACATTCTGGTGGACAATAGTGACAACGTTAAAGTTGTGGATTTCGGTATTTCCGCTGCGCAGGATAGTGGTGAAACCAAATTAACAAAAACCGGCATTCTCATTGGTACGCCGCGCTATATGGCGCCGGAGCAGGTACTCGGTAAGCCGCTGGATGCACGTACCGATATGTACAGCCTCGGTGTGATACTCTATGAAATGTTAACCGGGGTAACAGCCTTTGCAGGCGATGATAATATGGCCGTGTTATACCGGCACGTGCATGGTGATATAGAGCCAGCATACAAGGCCAATCCGGATATCCCTAAGCCGCTAAGTGATATCGTCATGAAAATGATGGCGGTCAAACCGGAAAACCGATATAAGGATATGGTGGAGATGGAAGAAGTACTTCGCGCTTATAAACCTTAAGGATTTTCAATTGCCAAGACTCGATGCCTTTTTAAAACTGGCCCGTGAACAAAACTGCTCGGACGTACACCTGGCTGTTGGCGTGCCACCGATGTTGCGTATGCATGGGGACTTGATGCCGATTAAATTCCGTGATCTGGATCAGCGTGAATTGACAACATATCTGACGGAAATCTTAACGCCCAAACAAAAAGACCACTTCAAGGAAGCTGATCTGGACTTTGCCTACAGTGCAGAAGGTGTGGGTCGGTTCCGCGCCAATTACTTTCAAAAGTCTTCTGGCCCGGGGGCGGTGTTTCGATATATCCCGCCCGAGGTACCAACGTTGGGCTCCCTGAATTTGCCACCCATTGTGCGCAAACTGATTGATCACCAGCAAGGCATGATTCTGGTGACCGGCGCGACCGGAACGGGTAAGTCCACAACGTTGGCCGCGATTATCGACCACATCAATGCCAGCCGTTCTGACAACATTATCAGCCTTGAAGACCCGATTGAATTTATCCACAGCAGTAAAAAGTCGCAGGTTATTCAACGTGAGGTCGGCACCCATGTTGACAGTTTTGCCTCAGGCTTAAGAGCCGCCTTGCGTGAGGATCCGGATGTCATTCTGGTCGGTGAAATGCGCGATGCCGAATCGGTCAGCATGGCGATGACGGCTGCGGAGACAGGACACCTGGTGCTGGGCACCATGCACACGACCACTGCGGTAAAAACCATTGACCGGATTATTGATGCCATGCCGTTTGAGCAGCGCGAACAAAGCAAAACGTTTCTGGCACAGAGCTTGCTGGGCGTGCTGACTCAGGTGCTGGTCAAAACACCAGACGGCCATGGCCGCAAGGCCGTCATTGAATCCATGGTGATGACCAAGGCGATCGGCAAATTATTGATGGAAAACAAATCACACATGATTCCTTCACAAATACAAACGGGTAGAAATCTGGGGATGATGCTAATGGATCATGCGTTGATGGAGGCCATCCAGGCCCGAGAAGTTGACCCCAACGATGCCTACCAATACGCGCTGGATGAGAAGCCGTTTCGTCGCTTTGTGACAGACGCTGATTTGATACCGCAGGTCGATCTCTCATGAAAGAAATAGACGGCCTGCTCGTAAAAATGATCGAACGTAATGGCTCTGATCTGCACCTTTTGGCCGGTGAACCGCCCAGGACACGTGTTTATGGCGACCTGGTGCCTATGGATAATCAGGTCATGAAAAATGAAGACCTGGAGTCATTTTTATCAGAAATTATGGGCGATTTTCCTCGCAGGGAATTTGAACGCCATGACGGAGTTGATTTTGCCTACGAAATCCCCGGGCTGTCACGATTCAGGGTGAATGCATTCCGCCACCTGAATGGTGTGGGTGCTGTGCTCAGAGCTATTCCGACCGAGTCTGTCAGCATTGAATCACTGGGGTTGCCATCCGTACTGACGAGCCTGTGTCAAAACAGACAGGGTCTGGTTCTGGTTACCGGTAAAACCGGTTCAGGAAAATCGACCACCATGGCGGCGCTGGTCAACGAAATCAATAGCACCCGTAAAGGCCATATCCTCTGTATCGAGGATCCAATTGAATTCGTCCACGAACGCAACAAATGTCTCATCAGCCAGCGTGAGGTGGGGCAACATACCGCGAGTTTCGCGGATGCGCTGCATTCTGCATTGCGTGAAGATCCCGATGTGATACTGGTGGGCGAATTGCGGGATCTGGAAACGATCGGCCTGGCCGTTACGGCAGCAGAAACTGGTATCCTGGTTTTGGGAACCTTACACACCAACCGCGCCAGCGCAACGGTTGACCGGATCATCAATGCCTTTCCAGCCAAGAAGCAGCCGCAGGTACGCTCGATGCTGTCGACATCGTTGAAAGCAGTC
>DTYI01000085.1 GCA_012961935.1 Thiotrichales bacterium
ACCAGGGTCATCCTGATGGAAGCCCCAGGTGGCGATGAGCTTTCCAATCGCAGGATTAAAAAGTTGATTGCTTTGGGCTGATAGCTGCTGGGCTTGCTGGATGACTGCAAGTACAGAAGGCTCGACAGAAAACGGCTGGCCGGTTTCAAGCTGACGATTGATTTCACTTAAAACACCAGGTTGCCAGGCATGCCAGGTCTTGTTGATGCGGTTAAGCTCGCTGCAGATAATGTCCATCGCCTGTTCTGCTCTGGCAGGGCTTTCGGCATAGAGGGTGACGTCGATCAACGTGCCGAGGCTGAAGATTCTCGATTCGTAAAGCTTTTCCTGATGGCAACCCGTGAGCGCCAGCAAGCAGAGAATGATCAGCCTATTCACAGTTGGCGTTCGATGGCGTCCATCAAATCACCCGCAATATCAAGATCATAAAGCGCGTCCAGTTCGCGGATACAGGTTGGTGAGGTGACGTTGATTTCGGTCAGGTAATCGCCGATGACGTCAAGGCCAACAAAAAGCAGGCCACGGCGCTTTAATTCGGGCGCGACCTGCTCACAGATCCAGTAATCACGCTCAGTGAGTGCAACGCCTTCACCAGTTCCGCCTGCAGCAAGATTTGCGCGGGCTTCGCCTTCAGCCGGGATACGTGCCAGCGCGTAGTCGGCCGGTTTGCCATCGACCAGCAGGATGCGTTTATCACCTTGTTTATATTCGGGCAGGAAACGCTGTGCTATCGCTGTGGTTTTGCCGTGATCTAACAAGGTTTCGAGTATAACGTTGGTATTTGAATCGCCCTGCTTGATGCGAAAAATGGATGCGCCGCCCATACCGTCAAGTGGTTTGATGATAATGTCTTTTTCTGTTTCTAGAAAGTCCTTAAATTGCTCTGCGTTGCGCCCAACCACGGTGGGTGGTATGCATTGCGGAAAATAGGTCGTGAAAAACTTCTCGTTTACATCACGCAGGCTTTGTGGTCGATTGACAACCATCACACCCGATTTCTCTGCCAGTTCGAGCAGATAGGTGGTATAGATGTATTCCATGTTAAAAGGAGGATCCTTGCGCATCAGAATCACATCCAGATTGTTTAGAGGTGCTTGTTGTTTGTTTCCAAAATCAAACCAGTGATCAAGATCGTCGTGGACAGTAATCTCCTGCATATTTGCAATGACTTCACCATCCTGTAAGGCGATATCCTGTTGCTGCAGATAGTGTAGATTCCAGCCTCGCTTTTGCGCTGCGATCAGCATCGCCAGGGTGCTGTCTTTTTTCGGGTTGATCGATTCGATGGGGTCCATGACAACCCCCAGGTTGATACTCATTCACACATCTCCAGAGTAAATTTAGGTGCTAGAGTCCCTTTGTCCTACAAAAATGTCCATTAGTCTAGTGAAATCCACAGGTTGAGAACCAATCGATAGTCGTGGTTGCTAGTTTAGTGTGAAATGCGTTACTGAAATAACGATAATCCCTTGGCTGAGCTATGATTATCGTTACCGCATCAACTTACTTACTACCGGATTAAGGACTTATGTCAGAACAGCAAGCAACTGCAGGAGCTTATGATGGCCTCAAGGTCATGGTGATTGATGATAGCAAAACGATTCGTCGCACGGCTGAGACGCTGTTAAAAAAACAGGGTTGTGATGTCGTGACGGCTATAGACGGTTATGAAGCTTTGTCCAAGATTGCTGAATACCGACCGGATATCGTTTTTATCGATATCATGATGCCACGCCTGGATGGTTATCAAACCTGCGCCCTAATTAAGCATAACCAGTCATTCAAACGTACGCCTGTCGTGATGCTTTCCAGTAAGGACAGTATCTTTGACAAGGCGCGTGGCCGGATTGTGGGTTCGGAAGATTACCTCACAAAACCCTTTACACGTGAAGATTTGCTGGGTGCTTTGGATTTGCACGCACAACAGGCTAATTAAAGGATAATAATATGGCACATATTCTTGTAGTTGATGATTCTCCAACCGAGGTTCACTACTTTAAAAATATCCTGCAAAAGAATGGTCACCAGGTCAGTGTTGCGATTAATGGCGAAGAAGGTGTGAGCATGGCCAGGAAGCTAGGGCCTGATTTAATTCTAATGGATATCGTCATGCCGGTATTAAATGGCTTCCAGGCGACCCGCCAGTTAACACGGGATGTGAAAACCAGCAAGATTCCCGTTGTCATGGTGACCACCAAAGATCAGGATACCGACAAGCTTTGGGCGGAACGTCAGGGCGCCAGAGAGTACCTGGTGAAACCTGCCAAGGAAAAGCAATTGATGCGTTGCATTAACCATGTATTGCAGGACATACATTAAAATGCAATATAAAGATTTTGCCGAACCGTTCCAGCTGCTACGCGAGCTTGATCAGAAAAGCCGTGAACGTTCCGGTGGTTTGCCAGCTTATCAAAGTAAAGGCCAGGGCTGGACGGGTGTACTTTTTAATATCAGGGGTAACGAGCTGTTAGCGGCCATGAGCGATATTGTTGAAATCGTGCCCATGGAATCACTGACGGCAATCCCAGCCTCCAGACCCTGGTTGCTGGGGGTTATGAATTTACGCGGCAGTCTTTTGCCAGTTGTTGATCTTGAAGGTTACCTGTTTGAGAAAAACCTGCCGGGGACAGATCTGCGTAGCAGATTGCTTGTCGTTAATTATGACGGCTATCCGGTTGGGTTGCTGGTGCGGGCTGTGCAGGGCATGAAACATTACCATAAGGATGATGCCAGCGTGGAAATTCCCAGGCTTGATAATGAATTACAGCCCTATATCAGTGGTGGTTATGAACGCCAACAAGCGCATTATGCGGTTTTCGATGTCAATAAATTGTTGGTAAGCGAACGATTCCGGCAGATTGCTGCCTAATGTCGTTGGAGTTGTAAAAAGTCATTTGACAGTTACGTGTTTTGTGGGATGCGTGTTGTTATAAGCATACCAGTGGGTATGAATTAATTTTGCGGAGATAGAGATGAAATTATTTGGATCGACAAGCTCAGAAAAGTCAGGTCTTACCGGCTCGTTGTTGGTCTGGGGGCTATTGTTCCTGGTTTTTCTGGGACTGATGGCATGGGCGTTTTATCGGGCCAATACGCTGAATAATCACACCAATGCCTATCTGGAACTGGCATCTGATATGCGGCTGGATGCTCTGCAGATGTCCACTTCTTCGTTACGCGCCACACAGGGTAGCGGGCAGGATCTGGTGCGGTTGAAGCAACTCAAACAATCATTTGAATCTTCACTGGAACAACTGAAGCTGGGTAACGCCGGGATCAATGTGCCAGTGCTACCAGATCAGTTACAGCCTGATCTGGTTGAAGTTGACAGCAGCTGGGAGGCTTATAAAGAGCAGGTCGATGTCGTGCTCTCAGGTGGTGCGGAGATTGCATCGGTCAGTGAGTATGCAAATTCTGTTCAAGCCGCGATGCCTGATTTGATACGTGCTTCTAATGATGTTGTGGAAGCGATGCTTCAATCTGGGGTAGATGCAAAACAGGTTTTTCTGGCAGCAAGGCAGTTGGAGCTGATTCAACGCATTGAACGTGATCTGAATAGCATCCTCATTGGTGATGTTGACTCACTGGTGGCTGCAGATCAGTTTGGCCGTGATGCAGCCCTGTTTGGTCAGGTACTGGAGGGGATGATCAATGGAAACGCGGCTGCTGGTATTACGCGAGTAGAAGATGCGAAGGCGCGTAAGGCGCTAAAGCAAGTTGCCGTGAGTTTTAGTGCCATTGGTGACAATACAGGCGCAATTCTTGAAGCATCGCCTGTTCTGTATCAAATCAGGACAAGTGGTGAAGAGCTGAATACCCTGATGCCTCAACTCGCTGAGAATAGTAAGCGTCTCGAGTCTGCTATCAAAGAATACGGTAACCAGGCGAACCTCTGGTCATTGGCTGGTTTCGTTCTGGGTGCGCTGGCGGCACTCTCTTTTCTGGTGCTGGCAATTAGCATTTATCGTGGAACCCGCAAACAGCTTAGTTCCTCCGAACAACAAAATGACCGAAACCAGCGAGCGATTCTGCAATTGCTGGATGAAATGTCCACGCTGGCGGAAGGCGATCTGAGAACCGAAGCAACTGTAACCGAAGACATCACAGGTGCCATCGCAGATTCAGTGAACTATGCGATTGAGGCCTTACGCACCCTGGTTCGCACGATTAATGATACTTCCACTGAGGTGGCAAGTTCAGCGGAGAAAACACTCGGAACAGCGAAGCAGCTCGCCAAAGCAAGTGAGCGCCAGACAAGTCAGATTAAGACGGCATCAGCTGCGGTGGCAGAAGTATCTCGTTCGATGGAATCAGTCGCAAAAGATGCGACAGATTCAGCGGAAGTTGCTGAGCAATCAGTCGGTATCGCAAACGAAGGTGCGCATACTGTGCGTAAGACGATGGAAAGTATGGATGCTATTCGACAACAGATTCAGGATACTTCAAAACGAATCAAACGGCTGGGCGAGAGCTCTCAGGAAATTGGCGATATCGTCAGTCTGATTAACGACATTGCAGACCAGACTAATATTCTGGCGTTGAACGCGGCAATCCAGGCTTCGGCGGCAGGTGAAGCAGGACGTGGTTTCGCTGTGGTTGCTGACGAAGTACAGCGGCTTGCCGAACGTTCAGCCAATGCGACCAAGCAGATCGAGGCACTGGTCAAAACCATTCAGAGTGATACGCATGAGGCGGTCAGTTCAATGGAGCTGAGTACGGCCAACGTGGTTGAGGGCGCAAAACAGGCAGAGACTGCCGGTCAGGCATTGACTGAAATTGAAACGGTTTCGCATCGCCTGGCGAGCCTGATTGAGGGTATTTCCAATAAAGCGCGCGAACAGGCAAGCGTTTCCGGCGAAATTGCAGACAGTATGGGCGCCATCCGCGAGATTGCGGCACAGACTTCGGCCGGTACGGAGATCACAGCGAAGGCGGTTGGCGGTCTGGCTGAGCTGGCTTCTGATCTGCGACACTCGGTTGAAGGATTTAAATTGCCTGAGCAGGAGTCAGAGATGCTGAACAGTGATGAAGATCCAACTGTCGCGATTGATATGAATGCCACAACTTCTTCTGAAGATCATATACGGGAGGTTCGATCAGCCTGAGGGTCAGGTGGATCGGAGATTAAGGTATGACAGCGCAACAAGTTCATTATAACGCAATCCGTTGGGTCAAAAAGGAGCTGGATCAGACCTTGTCTGAGGCCAGGGTTGAGCTGGATGCTCTGATTGAAACCCCGGATGACATGACGCACCTGCAGCAACTTCGAAATCTGTTCAGGCAGGTTCAGGGTGTGCTGGAGATGGTCGAAATTCAAGGCGGCGTATTACTGCTCGAGGAGCTACGGGCACTGCTGAATGTCTATGCTGAAGGCACGTTGCGTAACCGTGACGATGCGCTGGAAGTGATCACGCGCGCTATTGTTCAACTGCCTGACTATCTGGATTATATACAGCGTGGCAATGCTGATGTGCCGATCGTGCTGCTGCCGTTATTGAATGATTTAAGGACTTCAAGAGATGCCAGTCTGTTATCAGACAGGATCCTGACGTTGCCGGATATTGATCAGGATCAACAGGCGTTGACTGATTTACCCACTGTTAAGGAAGACCTCCAGACAATCGCAAAGGCTTTGCGCCCATTACTGCAACTATCGCTCCTGGGCTGGTTTAAGAACCAGTCTGTTGACAGGAATCTATTAAAAATAGCGGCGATTTTTCATCGCCTGGTTTCAGCTTCTGAGAAACCAGAAAGCAAAAGATTATGGTGGATCAGCCAGGCCGTTACAGAAGCTTTACAATGTCATGCGCTTGAGTCATCTATCACCATCAAAGCGTTGTTTGGCAAAATCGACAGACAGCTCAAAGTATTAATCAGCTTTGGTGAAGAGCATTTTGCCAGCCAGGTTCCACTCGAGCTGATTAAAAATCTACTGTTTTATGTGGCCAGTGCAAACAGTGGCAATAGTACTGTCAACGCGGTGAAGACGGTTTATCGCCTGAATGATATGTCTGGAGAGACTGGTTCTCTGGAGTTAGCACGCGCCAGCATGAGTGGCCCAAACAAGGACATGTACGAATCTATCTCCAGCGCACTTCTGGAAGATGTAAACGAAATCAAGGAGCGGCTTGAGGTTTATACATTAGCTAATCAGCCTGACAACAAGAATCTCGAATCAGTTGTTTCTCAATTTGCTCGGTTGGGGGACACCATGAGTATGCTGGGGCTGACCAGATTGCGCGAAAGTATGAGCAATGAAAGTCATTTATTAAAGCTGGCTCTGAAAACAGATAAGCCGTTACCGAGAGAACAAATTCAGGGGATTGCTGATGCGCTAATGGACGCAGAAATGGAAATTCGTGCTTATGCTGCTGAGCGGAAAGTGCCGGATCAGATGCCACATGTTGAGGATGAAGGCCTGGTTGTTTTACCTGACCATGAGTACGAAAAAGTATTATCTGCGGTTATCCATGAATCCCTGATTGTGATCAGCCATTGTAAAGAGGCCATATTAGCCTATGTTGGGGAACCCGGTGAGCTGCACCCCGTGATGCAGATTCCCGCGCTGCTGAAGGAACTAAATGGCGCGATGGTCATGTTGCCTCTGGCTTCAATTGTTCCCGTTATTGAAGGGTTACAGAGTTATATCGACGCATTTATTAATCAGCAGCACACACCTGGGGACGATGAACTGAATGCCCTTGCAGACACCATCGTCAGCATTGAGTTTTACCTTGAATCGCTGCAGGCCGGCAAAGGCGATCACCAGATCATCCTCGATCGGGGAGAACAAAGTCTGGCTCTGCTGATGGAAAAGTTGCCAGCATCTGAGGACCCGCTTGTATTTTCCAGCGAAATTGACTTACCTGAACTGGTTGCCAGTGACGAGGAAGAACTTACTCCGCCGGAGTCTGTTCTTGAGTTAAAAAAAAACGCAGAGTTTGTAGATTCTGATATAGACGAAAAGCCTGAAGAGGAAGAAAAGGCTGAAGATGAAAATGACATACTGGCTGATCTGAAAGTATTGCCCGAAGAGGTCGATGAAGAAATACTTGAGATCTTCAAGGAAGAAGTGTCTGAAGAAATTGAACGAATTTCAGAAACCTTGCCCAACTGGTTAGATAATCCATCCGATACAGAGCCGTTGTCGATAATCCGGCGCTCATTCCATACCCTGAAAGGCAGCGGTCGTCTGGTGGGTGCCCAGGTTCTGGGCGAATTTGCCTGGACACACGAGGATTTGTTGAATCGGGTGATTGAAAACACCCTGCAGCCGACCACTGCAATCACTTCAGCATTAAAATCAGCTACAGAGCTGTTACCGGGGTTGCTGGAAGCATTGCACACAGCTGCTCGTCCAGGCCCGGAAGTTGCGAAGCAAATGGAAAAAGTCGAAGCCTTAATCAAGGGTGAAGACTTGAAAGAGCCTTCGAATGAAACCTTGATGGTCATGGCATCAATCAATGCGCCAGATGATCAGGAAGAAGATGCTTTGGAGGAGCAGGAAAAAGCAGAAGAGCCAGTCGTTGAAGTGGATGAGAAAGCCGAGCTGTTTGATATTTTCCGAGCCGAGGCCAAAGAATATCTCGCTATCGTTGATGAATTTATAACAAGGATCAGAGAGCGCAATTCGCCGTCTGAACCGGACGAAGAATTATACCGCGCCCTGCATACCTTAAACGGTAGTGCTAGAACTGCAGACGTTGAGGCAATTTACGCGCCGTGTGCTGCGGCTGAAGTTTATGCTGATGCTTGCGACCAGGCAGGTGCTGCATTTAGCGAAGATTTCCCCGATTTACTTGAAACACTGACCCAGCATGTGCGTGATGTTTTTAAATCACTGGATCACGGAGACAATGTTGAAAAGCCGCAAGCATTGATTGATCGTTTTACTGTGCTTGCTGAGAAATCGCAACAGCTTATGGATGCTGAGGAAGTTGTTCATGAACCTGTTGAAGAGGCTGCACAGGAAGACGAGCCGGAAGCGCTTGGTACCTCTACGAATCTGGTAGAAGTGGCGGTAGAGCTGGGCGCTGAGCTGGATGCGGCGATTGATCAGGCGGAAGAAGAATCCAGCGATGAGAAACTCTCAGAGACAGTGGCTGATGATTTTGATGAAGAGCTGGCTGAGATCTTTCTGGAAGAAGCAGGTGAATTACTGGATAGCAGTGAGAACGCCATGTCATCCTGGAAAGATGAGCCTGCCGACTTAATGCCTGTAAAAGAATTGCAGCGGCATTTGCATACCCTGAAAGGTGGTGCCCGCATGGCTGGCATCAAACCAATTGGTGATTTAAGTCATGCGATGGAATCATTGTTTCTGGCCGTTGTAGAAAACAAGGTCAAAGCTAGCGATGATGTCTTCGCTTCATTGCACGATGCCTTTGACCAGCTTCATAAAATGACCCATACCGCAGCTGCAAAAGAACCGGTAGAAGCCGCAAGTTCACTGGTCGAAAAATTAGAGAATTTTATAGAGGGAAGGGTCGAAACGGAAATAGATCAAGCAAGCGAAAGTTCAGAAAATGATGAGCCCGTAGATGAGGAAGCTCATCAGGATAGTGCACAAATTGAGGATATGCCCGTTGTAGAAGAACCCTTGCAAGAGGTCGAGATCCTGGAACCAGAAGCAGAGCCTGTCGTTGAGGATAAGGTCGCTGAAATAATACCGCTAACCGCACCTGAACCTGCTCCAGCTTCAAAGCAAAACGGGTCGGCTTCCTCCAACCAGGAAATGGTGAGGGTGCGTTCAGATCTACTGGATGAGCTGGTCAACCATGCTGGTGAGGTTAATATTTTTCATTCTCGTGTTGAAGAACAGGTTGTCGGGATTGGTTCGGATTTACAGGAACTCGAGCAGACGATCAGCCGTCTGGCGCGTCAGCTACGCAGCCTTGAAGGCGAGGCAGAGGCACAGATTCTGTCGCAATTGCAGCGGGATGAGCCGATTGACTTTGAAGGTAGCCTGGCAGGTCTGGACTTTGATCCGCTGGAACTGGATCGGTATTCAAAGATTCAGCAACTCTCGCGAAGTCTTGCAGAAAGTATTAATGACCTGACCAGTATCCAGAACTTGCTGACGGATGCGGTTCGTGACACTGAGACATTACTAGTCCAGCAATCAAGAATATCGACTGGCTTGCAAGATGGTTTGATGCATACTCGTATGGTGCCATTCACCACCATGCTGCCAAGGCTGAGGCGGGTTGTGCGGCAAACTGCAGCAAGTCTGGGTAAGAAGGTCAAATTTAAAATAAGCGGAGAATCCAGTGAGCTTGACCGTAAGTTGCTGGATAGCATGGTTGTGCCGCTTGAACATATGCTGCGTAATGCGATAGCCCACGGCATTGAAACACCTGAGGCGCGTAAAGACGCGGGGAAACCTGAAACAGGCCATCTGAACGTGTCTGTCTCCCGTGAAGGTAACGAGGTTGTCGTTTTGGTTGAAGATGACGGCATGGGTATTCCGGTTGACAAGATCAGGGCCAGGGCACAGGAAAAGGGGTTGATAAATGAGTCTGACAACCTGACGGACAAGGATATTATGCAATTCATTCTGGAATCAGGTCTGAGCACAGCGGATGAAATCAGTCAGGTGTCCGGGCGTGGTGTCGGTATGGATATCGTCAACACTGAGATTAAACAACTCAACGGTCAATTGTCGATTGATTCGCGGCCGGGAGAAGGAACCAGCTTTCGTATAACTTTGCCTTTCACTCTGGCCATTAACCAGGCACTGCTGGTGCAGTCCGAAGATGAGCTTTATGCTGTACCCATGAACGCTGTTGAGGGAGTGGTGCGTGTTTCAGCTGAGGAAGTGACTGCGAAAATTAATTCTGGTGACCCGATTATCGAGCATGCAGAGCACCGTTATGAATTAAAGCAGCTGGCTTCTCTGCTCCATCAACATGAAGTACATATTTCTGATGGCCAGGCAGTGTTGCCGGTTCTGCTGTTAAGAGCGGGTGACCATCGCATTGCCCTTTTGGTGAATGAGGTACTCGGGAATCGTGAGGTCGTCATCAAATCCCTGGGTACTTTGTTGAGTAAACTTGCGAGCATTTCAGGCGCAACGATTCTGGGTGACGGAAAAGTTGTATTGGTGCTGGATATTGCGGGCATGATACGTGCTTCAGCAACGAGTGGTGTGAAACTCACACCCGTATCAGAGAAAGCAGATGAAAAACGCCAGCAGACGATTATGGTGGTGGATGATTCGATCACGATACGCAAGGTGACTTCAAGGATACTCGAACGTCATAATTTCCATGTCGTTACGGCTAAAGATGGGGTTGACGCAGTGAGTAAGCTGCAGGAAACAACGCCTGATTTAATGCTGCTGGATATCGAGATGCCACGCATGGACGGTTATGAACTGGCGGGCCATGTTCGCAACCAGAAAGAAACACAGGACCTGCCGATTATTATGATTACTTCCCGGACGGGTAAAAAGCATAAAGATCGCGCCATGAGCCTGGGCGTCAATCAATATCTGGGCAAGCCGTATCAGGAAGGTGAGCTGATGGACAATATAACAGCGTTGTTAGCAGGATAACCGGAGATACTTATGTCGGCACCTCAGGTAGAAGAACAAAAAGTCCAGTCACTCATAGTGCCGTTACGGCACCAGAACCTGATACTGCCTCAGGCATCGCTTGCAGAGGTTATCACCATGCCGGAGCTGCGTTTGATTGACGGGTCTGAAGCCTGGTTGATCGGTGTATTCCAGTGGCGCAGCGAGCAGGTGCCACTCATTTCGATGGAACAATTCTGTGGTATTGGAAACCCTGAACATATCAATCGTGCGCGTCGAGTTGCTATTTTTTATGGGCTCGAAAATATTGCAGGTATCGAATACTACGCTGTTGAAATACAGGCTATTCCTCATCCGGTGCTGTTGGGTGAGTCTGACGTGGTGCCAATTGAAGGGGCTGAGGCCTGTGAAATTATTGCCCAGCACGTTCAGGCTGTTGGTATCAAAGGATTCCTTCCTGATTTGGGCGTGCTTGAAGAGCGTTTAAGACAGCAGTTGGAACTACTTTAATTTAAGGATGGTCTGAACAAGTCCCAATTGTTTTCTGCGGGTTAAAATGCCCCGCAAGTTTCACGAAGTTCGCCACAATAGCTGGGCTATTCCGACTCACTTCGTGAAACGTGCAGATGGCCAGGTCGGTACCGGGGATGATCCGCGTGTCGAGCACGCCGCCGGGCGAGTTCGTGTTGTTGCCCCAGTAGACGCTGGCAAAACTAGTATTGCAGCACTCATTGCCAACCGCATCATATACCGTGGCGCGAAAGCAGCAATAGTTGATGGCGATATCGGACAAGCCGAT
>DTYI01000086.1 GCA_012961935.1 Thiotrichales bacterium
CTGAACAGACAAATTCCCAGGGTATATTGCAACATTTTACAAGCAGTCAGCTCAAGCCTGGACAGTTACCACCACCTGGGGTTTTCTTTAATGAACGTCAGGATGGCGTTATATTTCGGTGCCTCAGCCGGTGTTTGATTCAGATTTTCCATCACACCCCAACTGCCGTATTTAGCGAATCTCCCGGGACTTGAGAAATGAACAAAAAGCTTCCCCCCTGCTTTTTTCCAGCTCTGTAGATACTGATAGTACAACACGCCCATGCGCGGATCCCGGTTGGCCTGATAAAATAAGGGATTGGGATGTTCATTGTCTTCGCTGGTATCCCAGTCGACCAGATGCTGACCGCCTTCATAGGCGATTAAATCAACATCGTACTTTTTTGCCAGCTTACCCAGTTCCTGGATATCCTTTTCAACACTCGGAAATGACTCCGAATATCGACGGCTGTACAACGTTTTAAAAATTTTATCGACACTGGCGGCCGATCTGAATGGCTCCGGATCCCCACCAAAATATGGTGCCACTGCCAGTGCATCTGTTTTTTCCCAGGCCTGCTCAAAATCCAGTACTGTTTTCGATGTATCGATGTTTGACGCGTGGCTAGCCATCACACGAACCAGACGTTTTGTGCCGCCAAAACTTTTCTCCCAGATATCGAACATCTCGACAGTACGCTTTGAGTAGTATTTCATTTGCGCCATAAACGCATCACTGTCCAGTTTTCTGAGCCTGCCCTGCTGCTCCGCGTATTCACTTTGCTTGAACATGCTGTTCCAAACTTCATTGGAGTACTCCACATAAACTTTAAGCCCGGGTTCAAGGTGGTCTCTGACATAATCAGCAAAACGACGAATGTATTCATTATTTGCCTTGTGTGGCATACAAAACCACGGATCCGCATCAAGCCGATTAGCCAGTTCCACCATGACTTCAATCGGCGCCCCGCCAGTATCCATACCGTAACCACTCCAGGTTGCCTCAGAAAATCTGGTCAGGTCAGACCATGCGATGACACCGCTGTCGTTAGTGTCCATGAAATCCATAAAACGCAGCACTCTGAAACTTTGCATATAGCGCAAATAGTCAGGATTAAACAGGATCTCCTCATGGTGTTCTTCATAGGAACGATAGTCACCATCCGGGCAATCTTCCTCACTGGCTGCATGATGGAAAGGATCGCGCTCGCAGATTCCGCCCGGCATCAGTATCCGGATATTGCGAATATAATCAGCGGGGTCTGATTTAGTAATCGTCAGACTGAGCGTACCATTCAGATTATCAATATAGAGCACATCGCGGCCCGGGCCGGAACCCACCACCTCACCAAGGCCGCTGTAGGTGATTTTACCTTTGCCCTCGTAGAGCACGGTGTAAAGCCCCAGCGGAATCGCCTTTTTCCCTGCTCGATGCAATTCTGTCAACAAGTAGGTATCTGCCTGACCACCATTCAGTTGTTTAGGCCAGCCATTTTCATCGTAAGTAACAGATTTTGAACTGTGTGCAGAGAAAGGCCGGGCTGTTTTGAACACGTCCACAAAAGGCTGATCAGAAATCCAGTCTCGAATATCTCCCACATTTGTGCCGATTGGCGAGGTTTTATTGCCCACAATATCCGCCGGTGGCAGATATACTGCGGCCGCTGACGCACTAGATTCATCAGAACCCTGACAGGCAAAAAGCGTAAGCTGCATAGCCAGAAACGCCGAGAAGCCCATGATTTTTTTTGACCTAAAGAATGACATACTCACCTTTCCTGCAATACTCTGTTTAGCGATGCCAGCGATTATTTTATTCAACAAACCTTTCAGAACACTGTCCCAGTTTACCGATGCGTCGCAACGATCAACGCTGGCAGACTACATTTCTGAAACAGGTTTTTATCCAGCTGGCCGTCTTGATTATGAAAGTGAAGGACTGCTTATTTTAACAAACGATGGCCGCCTGCAGGCGAAAATCGCAA
>DTYI01000087.1 GCA_012961935.1 Thiotrichales bacterium
GCACTGTTGATATTATCAGGTGTTCTGATACTCCTAGTAATAATAGTATATCTAGTAAAGTATCTTATAGATAACGCCCCCTAGGATATACGCATATAATAAAAACATGACTCGGATGAAATCATTTTTGACCGGGCACGCCATGGGCACCGAAGCTCGTGAACTGGTGAACACTTGCCTGAGTCAGATCGGTGACATACCCGATGAGGCCAACCTTGGTTTCATCTATGCGACCGATGCACTCGCTACTGAACTTGAACATATCCTGCATTTACTCAAACAGGCCACCGGCATCACGCACTGGACAGGCACACTGGGTATCGCCATCTGCGTCACTGACCGTGAAATTTATGACCAACCAGCGCTCGCCGTGATGGTCGGAAGCTTCCCGGAGGATGCATTTTTACCGCTGGATAACCTGACAAAAAGCGTTGATGGTTTTGTCACAAAACACGCCAACTGGATCGAAAAAAATCAACCTGTGTTTGGCATCCTGCAGGGTGACCCGACCAATCCGGCCACGCCTGACTTGATGGAAAATCTTTCAGAAGCACTGAATGGCGGTTTTTTTGCGGGCGGGCTGACTTCGTCCCAAAGCCTGCAATTACAAGTGAATGGCGACATTGTCACCAACGGCCTTTCTGGCATCCTGTTCTCACCTGATATCAACGTCGCCACAGACCATACACAAGGTTGCGTACCGATCGGGCCTCGCCACCGGGTTACCGATTCAGACCGCAATATTGTGATCGAACTGGATAATCGCCCCGCCCTGCAGGTACTAAAGGAAGATATAGGTGAAATACTTTCCCATGATCTTAACCGGCTGGGCGGATTTATTTTTGCAGGGCTGCCGATCAAACATTCCGATACGGGTGACTACATGATTCGCAACCTGATCGGGATCGATTCTGATCGCCAGCTACTTGCGATTGGCGAGATTCTTCAGGCAGACGATGAAATCATGTTCTGCCGCCGCGACGGCAATGCCGCGACGGAAGACATGCTACGTATGCTGGAAAACCTGAAGACCCGCATGAAAGGCAAGCCGCCCCGTGGCGGACTTTATTTTTCCTGCCTGGGGCGCGGACGCCATCAATTCGGAGAAGATTCTGAAGAATTAAAAATGATCACTGAAGTACTGGGAGAATTTCCCCTGGTGGGGTTTTTTGCGAACGGTGAAATTTACCATAACCGGTTGTATGGATTTACCGGTGTGTTGACGCTCTTTTTATAAACACGATTATTCACCGCAAAGCTTCCGCATCCTCGGCAACTGCTCCTGCGTTGCCCTACTACAGTACATCCTGTACATATGCTCACGCTCCTTACCTACTTCCCTGTAGGCAAAGGCGCAGAGAACGCAAAGATTTCTTGTGTAAGATTCATTTCAGCTTGCAGCCGAGAGAATAAAAATAAATGACGAAAATATTTTCCTTTGCGCACTTTGCACCTTTGCGGTAAAACAGAAAACATGCAATACCGAAAACTTGGACAAACCGATATCGAAGTCAGTCTTATCTGCCTGGGCACCATGACCTTTGGTGAGCAAAATACCGAAGCGGAAGCACACAGTCAGCTCGACTATGCGACCGAGCAGGGCGTGAATTTTATCGACACTGCCGAGCTATATGCCATTCCGCCCAAAGCAGAAACACAGGGGCTGACTGAACAATTTATCGGCAACTGGTTAAAGCAGCGGCAGGATCGAGACAAGCTGGTGATCGCCACAAAAGTGTCCGGGCCTGGAGACGATTGGGTTGGACATATTCGCGGTGGCCCGCACCTGAATCGCAAACACATGACTCAGGCGCTGGATGACAGTTTGCGTCGCCTGCAAACGGACCACATCGATCTTTATCAAATTCACTGGCCAGCGCGCAAGACAAACTTCTTTGGTCAGTTGGGCTTTGAAGCGCACGAAGAAAACAGCGTCATTCCCATCGAGGAAACACTGTCCGTGCTTGACGATTTTGTCGCATCAGGAAAGATCAGGCAGATCGGCATCTCCAACGAAACACCCTGGGGTGTACACGAATATCTGCGCCTGGCAGAAAAACGCGGTTGGCCGCGCATCGCAACTGTACAAAATCCCTATAACCTGCTGAATCGCACTTATGAAATTGGCCTGGCGGAATTCGCGCCACGTGAGCAAGTCGGCCTGATGGCTTATTCGCCACTCGGTTTCGGTGTCCTCAGCGGTAAGTATCTGCACGGAAACAAACCGCCCGGATCGCGCCTGGCCCTGTTTGAAGGCTACACCCGCTACACCAACCCGCAGGGTATCGCCGCAACCGAAGCATACGTAACGTTAGCGAAAGAAAATGGCTTGTCACCCGCACAAATGGCATTGGCCTGGGTCAACAGCCAACCGTTTGTCACCACCAACATCATCGGCGCAACCAGCCTGGAGCAGTTGGCTGAAAATATTGCTTCGATCGATATTGAATTAAACGAGGATATACTGGCGGGGATTGAGGCAATTCATACCGAACACCCTAACCCTTGTCCTTAACATTCAGTTTCTTTTGAGAAATCTACGCCGGGAAAAACCCAACAACGCGAGCGGTAACAGCAACCAGCTGATCGCGCCACCGCCATCATCGCCAGCCCCAGTATTTTCTGTAAATGAAATAATCCAGTTACGAAAATTATCAACTCGCGTATAGACGCCCGGAAATTCCGGTAGCGCACACCCCGTTCCAAAACTGACAACGCCGACCTGCTGAAAAACCCCGCCTTGTTCTGCCATCAACGGCCCACCGCTATCACCCTGACAACTATCTTCTCCGCCATCACCAAGATCACCCGCACAAATCATGTTACTGGTAATCTGTGCATTCAGTGGTGGTGTTGCACTGGCATACAGGTTAGTACAGACCATCTGATCTACTATCGGCACCTGCACCTCAAGCAGATCCAGAGAAGGATTCGATGAGGGAGGAGTAGCATTGGGATCAAATACTGTCGTACCCCATCCCACTACAGTTGACAAACTACCTACAGCAGGACTGCCTGTGAATAAAGAGATAACCTGCGCTGGCGCTGGCGCATCCTGAGCAAGTTCCAGCAAGGCAATATCTGAGTCATTCGGTGAGAGAACTTGATAGCCCGGATGCACAATAATATTGGTAACTGCAATCAAATCGCCTTGTGTTTCAAGATTTGTTGCACCTGTCAAAGCAAACACCTGGCTTGGGTCAGTCTTGATGTTATCCACGCAATGCGCGGCAGTGAGCACCCATTTACTTGCAACCAGCGAGCCGCCACAGAACTGGGTGAAAAAACCTGGCTGGTTCTGGACTGGCGCTAACAGGGCAACTGCCGCTGGCCACTCGCCATTATCTGCAAGCTGGCCACCAATAATCCTGGGCTGGATTTCGGCTGATTGCGCAATTTGAGAAATAAAAAGCAGCAGTATAAGGATGATAAGGTTAATAACAGACTTCATAACAAACATTCCTCTGCAGAAAGTAGTTTTTTATAACAATCTGCCTTAACCAAAGCTGAAGGATTTTATGAAGTCATTCTATCTACAAATAAGACTGACCGCTAATTTATCGGCTATAGCTTTTTTTCTTCCAGATACTTCGACGCAATAAACCAGCAAGCATAAGCGGTAATAAAAACCAGTGAATACCACCTCCGCCACCGTCTTCGCCGCTACCTGAACCACTAGTACCTGTCGGAAGCGGTGTACCACCTCCTGATCCACCAGGCTGTGTGCCAACACTACCTGATCCACCGCCAGAATTACCTGTATTTTCAGTAAAGGTTTTTATCCAGCTACTAAACTTATCGACTCGTGTATAAACACCATAAGCATCTGGCAGCGCACAACCATTTCCAAAACTAACAATACCGATCTGCTGAAAAACACTTCCCTGTTGCGCCATCAGCGGCCCACCGCTATCACCCTGGCAACTGTCTTTTGAGCCAGAAGAAAATCCGGCACAAATCATGTTGTCTGTAATCGCACCACCATAGACAGCGTTGCAGGTCGACTGCGCCACAACTGGAACTTCCACTTCTTCCAGAATTGTTGGGAAATCATCACTCACAGTATTCATCGGATCGCTGTTATCAAAGTTTTTCGCTCCCCAACCGACCACGGTCGCCGTCGTGCCAGCATCAGGATCACCGGCGAACAGGGAAATTGTCTGAGCAGGAGCCGTTGCATTCTGGGCCAGCTCCAGCAAGGCAATATCCGAATCATTGGCCGTTGGATTCCAGGCAGGATGCACAATGATGTTGGTTACCACCATTCTGGTTCCACCAACCAGCAAGTCGGTTGCTCCCGTCAGAGCAAGTATGCCTGCCGGATTCTTTGGCGTTGTCGTTAAGCTACCCGTATTTAGGTCTGCTTCAACGACGCAATGCGCCGCTGTTAACACCCACTTAGGAGTTAGCAGTGATGCACCACAAAATTGTGCCTGAAAATTGGCTTGATTGGCGGGAACAGGATTCCCATTAGCATCTATTGCATTACCTGCTTCAACGGCATCTACGTACGACTTGTTCAGCAATGCGACTGTCGCCGGCCATGCGCCATCAGCCGCTGGCTGGCCACCTATAATTCTCGGCTCGACTTCAGCCTGAACCTGCATCAGACCAGATAGAACGAATGTGATGAGTAGTCTGGTATAAAATGTCATTTTAGTCCCTGCAATTTCAATTCCGGCTAGATAAATGGCTGCATCCTACAGTGAAAAACGATGTATTTACAAAAACTGGTTAACAAAAACCTGTTTAAACGGATACAGTTCATCGGGCATCTTGGATATATTGTCTCCGAAGCATGATCAGCGAAATCAATGTCAATAAAAACCATGGCCCAGTGCTTCCGCTACTGGTCACTTCCACATCCACCTTCACTTTGGCGAGATCCATGCCGTCTTCGTTATCCGTGACACGCACGGTCAGTTCATAGCTGCTGCCCGGAGATAGAAGATGCGGGTCGACAAGTTTGAGTTCGCCGTTGTCGTTGATCCGAAAGGCAAGGCTGTCGTTGCCGCCGATGATATCCCAGTTAAGACTATTGCCATCGATATTGCTGGCCTCAAGCTGGGTAATAACTTTATTCGGCAGTGCAAAAATGGAAACATCATACTGGCTGTCGCCATTTATAATGCGCGGCACTTCATCCACTGATACAGCGCCATCCTTGAAACCATTTATCCATGTAGCGAACCAACTCAGGCGTGTGTAGACACCATAAGCATCTTTTGCACCACAGCCTTTCCCGAAGCTGACCACGCCCACCTGAACATGTTCTCCTGAGTTATCAGGATTCAGCACCATCAAGGGGCCGCCGCTATCGCCGCTGCAACTATCTTTATCTCCGTCTGCAAAACCCGCGCAAAGCATGTTGTCAGTAATCTCTATTTCTAAAAAGCTGGGTAACAACGAACTATTGTAAGCATCCCTGCATGTACCTTGCTCGATGACTGGCACGTTAACCTGTCTTAATAATTTCGGGAAATCAGAACCAGACGAACTCTTGTCCGTATCACCCCAGCCGACGACCGTGGCGTTAGGGTAGTTGGGGTCGCTCCCAAGCGGTGCTTCGCTGGCAAGGATATTAATAATTGATGGTACTGCGACCGGTTCACTCAGTTTCAATAAAGCCAGGTCACTATCGAGGTCGTCCGCATCAAAATCAAAATGCCGGATGATGCGTGACACCGATCTTCTCGTGCCACCAGCATCGAGGTTCTGCGTACCTTCGAGCACCAGAAGGTCTTCCGGCCTGTGCGGCGCACCTCGGGAGGCGTCAACACAATGCGCGGCGGTCAGCACCCAGCCGGGTGCGATCAGGCTGCCGCCACAAAATTGTGCTTTAAAATTACCGTCTGAAACTTTATCGGCTTTTAAAAGTGCAACCGTTGCAGGCCAAGCACCAGCCGGTGCTTCATTCCCACCGATAATGCGCGTTTCTGCAAACCCATTTTCCAGAGATAAGAAATAAATCACACACAGTAAAATTATTCTTGTCATCATGCTGCTCCTTAATTAATGCGCACGCTTTCATGGACTACAGTAATCTATGATAATTCCATGAACGATTACAGTTTCAGTATTTTGCATTTAATCGACACACATTGTCATCTGGATTTTGAAGACTTCGACGCTGACCGCAACGACGTATGGCAGCATGCGCGTGAACAAACAGTCACCGTGTTAATCCTGCCAGCAACAACCTGTGACCGCTGGCCACAGGTAAAGTCCGTAGCTGAAATGGATGCAAATATTTACCCTGCCTATGGTCTGCATCCCTGTTTTATGTCTACACATAAAGACGCACACATCGATGAGCTAGCGCTATGGCTGGATCGGGAAAAACCAGTTGCTGTAGGTGAATGCGGACTGGATTTTTACAACGATAAAAGCAATCAAAAAGCACAGCTTGATTTGCTGGATGCACAACTGGCGCTCGCAAACGAAAGAAATCTTCCGGTGATTATTCATGCCAGAAAGGCGGTTGAAGATATCCTTCAACTGCTCCGACAGCATCCAGGATCACGCGGTGTTCTGCACAGTTACTCTGGCAGTTTTGAGCAGGCAAAAATATTAATGGATCTTGGGTTTTATTTTGGATTCGGTGGACCCGTTACCTGGCCACGCTCGACCCGGTTGCAGGCTGTCGTAAAAAAAATTCCACTGGCGCATATCCTGCTGGAAACAGATGCGCCCGACCAGCCTGATTCGGCACATAAGGCACAACGCAACGAGCCAGGTTTTTTGCCTGCTATTGCCACATTTATTGCACAACTTCGAAAGGAAAGCATCGAAAAATTTTCTGCACAAACCACAGAAAATGCTAGGATGCTTTTTTCATTACCTGACCACCAAAGGAAAAAATAATGTCTGATAATGCTTACACTCCACCTACTTCAACGGTCGCAGACCGGTATGGCTCAATGAGCGGAGCTGTCACACCCGGCATTCTTGAACAACTTCGCAGCACGCGCCCCTGGGTTTTGCTCGTCGCAGTCGTGTTTCTGATCCTGGCCTTACTGATGATTCTTATCGGTGCAGCCATGCTCGCTGGTGGCTCAGCCATCATGGGCGCCAGCCCTGAGATACAGGCTATCGGTGGCACAGGCATGATACAGGGCATGGGGGTTGTCTACATTTTGATGAGCCTGTTATTTTACCTGCTGCCTTCAATTTTGCTATTCCGCTATGCTGGCGCGATCAGCAAAGCTGTCAATTCAGCCGACGCCACAGAAGCAGAAATTGCGATCAGCAGACAGGCCAGCTTCTGGAAATTTGTTGGCATTTTGGTATTGATCGGCATCGTACTTTTCGTGGTTGGATTTGTTGCAGCAATCATGCTGCCCGCCATCATGTCAGGTGGCGTACCCGCGACACCTTGACCCGGGACACTCATGAACGCACCCGGCTTCTGCTGGGCGATGAAAAACTCAACAAGCTAGCGGCCAGCCATGTGCTGGTCGCCGGTCTGGGCGGCGTCGGCAGCTTCGCCGCAGAAGCCATCGCCCGCGCTGGCGTGGGAAACATCACCCTGCTGGATCATGATCAGGTGGATCCCTCCAATATCAACCGGCAACTGGTGGCGCTCCATTCCACAATTGGTCAAACCAAGACGGACGTCATGGCGCATCGCATACAGGAAATAAATCCTGACGCGAAGCTCATCCTCAGGAAAGCATTCCTGAAACCTGAGAATATGCCTGAAATACTCGGTAGCCAGCCATTCGATTTTGTCCTCGACTGCATCGACTCCATCACCAGCAAGGCAGCACTGGTTGTTACTTGTCAGCAACAGAGTATCCCGATCATTTCCGCGATGGGCGCGGGCGGGCGCACAGATGTCCGCAAGGTTCAGATTTCAAAACTGAGCAGAACACATACCTGCCCGCTGGCCCGGGAAATGCGTAAACATGTTAAAAGTCTTGACGGCAACCTGAACACACCGGTTGTCTTTTCGACAGAAATACCCGTAAAAGGTACTCCCCACAAACCCGTTGGCAAAAATGGCGAAGGCCGACCTCGTTCGGTCAATGGAACCATATCCTATCTGCCTGGGTTATTGGGTTTAATGATGGCGGGATATGTGACTGAAAATCTGATTAATCACTAGTCTTCTTTTTCACCAATGGCCAGCTTTGCGGTGATGTCCAAACCCCGGATTAACTCACCAACCGACTACCTTCCTGCATACAGAAGTCATGGAAGGCCTGCGCAACCAGTGACAGCTCCTTGCCCTTTGGATAGACCAGGTACCATTGTCTGCGAATCGGAAATCCTTCCACATCCAGCTCAACTAATGGCCCCTTATTACCCTCGAGTGTCAGTGCAGTATGGGACAACACTGAGATACCCAGGCCGGCGACAATCGCGTGTTTAATGGCCTCGTTACTGCCCAGTTCAATGCCGGCATTGGGCGTCAACCCGTACTCTCCAAACAGGCGAAAAACCGCATCACGAATGCCTGAACCCGGCTCGCGCATGATAAAAGGTTCTTTAGCAAGTTCTTGAAGAGATATTTTTTTCTTGTTAGCCAGAGGGTGATCGCTGTTCGCAATCACCACCAGCTTATTCGGTGCAAAAGGAGATGCCTCTATTTTGATGCCCTGCGGAAAAGTCTGGCCAAGGATGTAAATATCATCTTCATTTCGCTCCAGCCGTTCAATTAACTGTTCGCGGTTGATGACGTTCAGCGAGACATCGATACCTGGATAACGCTTGCTGAATTCGCCCAGAATACTCGGTGCAAAATATTGGGCCGTAGTTAAAGCAGTCAGCCGCAAGCGACCATATTTCAGCCCTTTCATTTCAGCAATTTTCATTTCCAGGCGCGAGAAAGCACGGAAAATATCACGGGCAGCCAGATACAACTCCTCACCCGCTTCGGTGAGCTGTGTTTTACGGCCTACCTGTTCCAGCAGCGGCAACCCCACCGTATCGGTGAGTTTGCGAATTTGCATGGAAACAGTGGGTTGAGTCAGATGCAGCATCTCAGCAGCCTTGGTATAACTGCCAAGTTTGGCTATGGCATCAAAAACCTGTAGCTGGCGCAGGCTAGCGTGACGCGCGATATGCTCCAGTTTTTCCATCAATCATAATCTATGTCGACACAATGATTAATTTATAAACCTTTATGACATCACTGTCCAGCTTCTGCCGTAGCCTCTCTGACGCTGGCGGGTTCACGCAATGGTAAAGTGCATTCCGGGTTGCCGAGCTTGGCGGTTGCGTAATAAATTGCCTCTGTCACGCGGCGAAAGAAATTGACCTTGCCGTGATATTTGACGAAACCCGAATCCTCCAGCGGCCCAATGACCTGATCTTTCATTCCAGCCAGAAGCAACTGGATACCGGATAAACTCAAGTTGTCCGCAAGATTCCTCAGCACTTCTTCACCTGTTGCATCAATCGCATTAATACCCTTGCAATCAATAATCAGGAATTCAAGGTCGGGCCGGTCGGCGATTAATTCCAGGATCTCATCTTCGAGATAACCCGCGTTGGCAAAATACAAAGACATATCCATTCGAACGACAGCAACACCTGAGGACGTTGGCAGGTTATAAAGTTTCGCGTCGCGCAGCGTGCCATCCTCATGCATGGCCAGTTCCGAAATCCTGGGGCGCATCGTGCGAAAGACAAACAAGCCAAGCGAGAGAATCACACCCACTTCAATACCTTTTTCAAGGTGCGGCGCAAACAGCAAGGTCAGCAGAAAAGTGACCATGGCAACTATGCCATCATGCTTTTCTACCTGCCATGCATGCCAGATCGGTTTGAACTTTACCAGATTGACAACGGCCATAATGATGACCGCACCCAGCGTGGCCTGAGGCAGGTGGTAAAGAAGTGGCGTTAAAAACAGAAGCGTGATACCCACGACGATACCGGTAACCACCGACGAAAATCCTGTTATGGCGCCCGCCCCGAAGTTTACCGCAGAACGTGAAAACGAACCAGAAACCGGATAGCCATTGAAAAGGCTGGCCGTAATATTCGACAGGCCCTGTCCAACCAGTTCCTGATTCGGATCCAGCCGTTGTCGGGATTCCGCAGCCATGGCCTTGGCGATTGAAATAGCCTCCATAAAACCGATCAGGGCAATGATGATAGCCGAGGTGAAAAGTTTTAATGCAATTTCAAAATCAAACGGTGGCAACGACATTTTCGGCAGACCTTCAGGGATCGCACCGACGACCGCACCGCCTTTAGCCTCATAACCGATGACCCAGGCAAGCACCGTGGTAAACACAACAGCTACCAGCACGTTAGGTACTTTGGGCATGAATTTTTTCATACCGATCATGATTGCCAGCGCCAGCACCGCCATTCCCAACGTCAGAATGTGTGTGTGACTGGCAGCTGCTTCGACGACTCGCCAGACCGTTTCATAATGATGTTCTGCTTTTTCAACCGTCACGCCAAACAGCTTGCTGAGTTGCGAGGTGCCGATAATAATCGCGGCTGCGTTGGTAAAACCGATCACCACCGGGTGGGAGAGAAAGTCTACCAGCACGCCAAGACGGAACAGGCCTAATGATAATTGGAATATTCCAACCAGCATGGCCAGCAGCATCGCATAGGCCAGAAAACCTTCCGGGTTTGCCGTCGCCAGTGGCTCCAGAGTTGCAGCTGTCATCAGAGATACAACCGCAACCGGCCCTGTCGCCAGCTGCCGGGAAGAACCAAAAATAGCCGCAATCATGGGCGGCAGGAAGGAGGCATAAAGACCGTAGTAAGGCGGCAGGCCCGCCAATGATGCATAAGCCATCGACTGTGGGACCAGAACCAGAGCAACCGTAATGCCGGCAATGATATCTGCGCGCAGCACATCCTTGTTTTTAAGTTCACCTAGCCAGGCAAAATAAGGGATGAAAGCAATTTGCCAACCGCGCAATAGTTCTTTAAACACACTCGTCTCCAGCTTAACATGACGTGGCTCACAGCATGCAGTTACAAGCGGTAGTAACCGCGCGATACATGCATAGGAAACGCATGTACAAGATGACTAGCATTACTTATGATTCAAGTTTGGCTTTACTTAAATATAAGCGAAGCCTTATGGACGCGGGATAATAACAAACTTCTATCCCAAACTCACCTAAAATCAACAATAGGGACAGTAAAAAATGAAAAAACTCTCAATCCCCTTAAGTAGAGTTTCCTCAAAAAGTCATGCGCCATAATCACCAGTGGCATAGTTAATCGGTGGACGGTAACCCCAGGTAAACCATTTAGCACCCTTTTCACTGACTAAAACCCTGACTATTTCAAGTCGGCGTTGGATAATTCCAGACAAATGAAAAACCCTGGCTAGGACCAACAGGTTCATTACAAAAAAGATGCTGTTGATCCAGGCATAGGAAGTACTCGCCGTTTTCGCCTTAACCTTGTTCAAGCCATAAGCATCCTTACCCTGACCAAACTTTCCTTCTATCGGGATATGCTGAGTGTAGTCTTCTTGGCGCTGTCGTTTTTCACGTTTGAGTTGTGTTTTGTTTCTTCGGTTTCTTTCTTTGGCCGTCCCAGTGGTTTGCCCGCATAGTGAATACCTTTCTCTTTCAGATAATGTCTATTTTCCCGTGACCCATAAAGTGGATCAGCTAAAACTTTCTCGGGATAATATCCATGTCGGTTTTTGTAGGCGTTAACTTGTGCTTTTAAATCCTGGCTTCATTGAAGGCATCCCAGCGTAATTCATCAACACAGGCAATCTTGTCTGCCGTTAAACTGAAGCTGAGTTTAGCGCCAAACTCTACCGCCTTGTTCAGCTTGCCACGAATGATCGGGCGCACATGCGGTTGGCTGATACTGACGATTCGATCATCACAGCGCTGGCTTTTATTTTGATACATCATCTCTTGCTGCGCGAACAGTGTCTGTATGATCCAGTACTGCCGCAAGCGCTTGTGTGATAACGGTATATCCTTGCCCGCTAGACTATCGAGCATCTTCTCTATATGACTGAAGTTGCGCCGCAGGTATTGAAGCTGTTGCTTGTTTCCTTTTCGGTATAGTTTCTTTCCAGGCCTGCGTCGCTTGACGATGGCAAGATAAGCTTTCCTGGCTTTTTCGCGGTACGTTCGCGGCTTTTTCTTGAAGGGGGTGTGAGAGTGTAGCTCATCAATTGAACCTTGCCAGAAGATCAGAGTGCGGAAAAACCTGGTTTGGTGAGACAATGAGCTGGAGGTGAGCATATTTGGCCTCTTCGACCAGAAAAGATAGCTGTATTATAGGGCGCCTCTACCGAAGTGTTACAAGCTATCAATAAAACTTCCCATTGCGCTGCTCCTGGCACCCATTTTTCAACGGACTCGAATGAACGGCGACTGCATTCAAATAATTTCTATCCGTACGCAAAGATATCCAGCAACAGATAAGCAACGAGAATAATCGAAATCCATAACACCATGCTGCCCGTCGGCCAACTTTCAGAGAGATGATATTTGGCCATGGAGGATTGAGAAAATGAGCGACAAATACTGCGCATGGGGGCAATCGCCGCCGTCATCGCCGATTCTCTTGCAGTGCGAAAGAATATCAATCCTCGATGAATACTCGCGGGGAGGAATTTTCGATAGATCCACTCCGCATCCAGATTGGTTGAACGCAATTCCGGTGGATATATACCTCGTTTATTCAGCCAGACAAAAGCCAACGCGGAGAAGAAGAGTAACTGCAACTGGGTAAGCACATGGGTTGCATCGTATGGCCAGTAGTCTACTTCCCACGGCAGCAGTGAATACAGGTATTGTGGTTGCGCTCCAATAAATATGCAGAGTGTTGCGGCCAGCCCCATGGCAATTAACATATTAATGGGCGCTTCCCTGGGGCGGAGACCGGAATCATGCGCGAAGAATGCAAAGTAAGGGATCTTGATGCCTGCATGATGGAATACACCGGCTGATGCAAACAACATGAACAGCCATAAATAACTGTAGTCTTCCTGCACCAGGGCAGCCATAACCATGGACTTACTGACGAAGCCGCTGAACAGTGGGAATGCAGAGATCGACAGGGCGCCGACAATACAGAGCGCCGTTGTTTTTGGCATGGACTTATAGAGCCCACCCAGGTTGGAACCATTAACATGACCGACGCGATGTAACACGACGCCCATGGTCATAAACAGCAATCCTTTAAAAATTACATCGCTAAAGGCATGTGCAACTGCGCCATTCAAGGCCAATGCAGTTCCAATGCCGATGCCGGTCACCATAAATCCAACCTGGTTTATCAAGCTGTAGGCCAGCACCTTGCGCAGATCGTTTTCAATGACGGCATAGAAAATCGGAAAGCATGCCATGGTGATGCCGATGTAGACCAATATCTCTTCACCGGCAAAACCTCGCGCCAATGCATAGACCGCAACCTTGGTTGTGAATGCCGACAAGAATACCGTGCCGGTTGCCGTTGCTTCGGGATAACCGTCGGTAAGCCAGCCGTGCAGAAAAGGGAATGCGCTTTTGATTCCAAATGCGATGAATATCAACCAGCCCGCCACACTTCCCAAGCCAATATGCTCAAAGGCCAAAGAACCGGTAGCGTGAAAATGCACCAGTGCGCCGGCCAGTAGAAATACGCCCGACAATACCTGAAAGATAAGGTATCGCATACCCGTATGAATTGCCCGCTCCGTACCGCGCGCCCAGATAAAGACCACCGAGCTTATCGCCAGCAACTCCCAAAAAATAAACAGGGTAATTAAATCCCCGGCAAACACCGCGCCCAATGCACTGCCTGCATAGACTAATCCAGCGACCTGCTGTTTGGTGTCATTTACCTGTAAGGCGAAGATGGTCGCGATAAAGCTGGCGAGGCAGAACAGGTAAGCAAAGAGTAAACTGAGCTTGTCCGTTCGCATGAAGGTCAATTCGAGATTGAGAATGGAGTAAGTTGAGAGAATTCCCGCGTCAACATTCAAGCCTATATGCAAGGCCGCTACGATGGGGGTTGCCAATAGAATGATTTTACGTACCATACCCCGACTTGCCGGCACTAAAAAGGCGGCAATAAAATAGAGTACGAATGGTGGCAACTCACTCATCGTAATAATTTTCCTTGCGCATAACCACTTTGCGCATCATTTTTGCGAGAACAACCAATACAACACAAGCCACAAAACCGTACATGGCATAGAACGCCGGTATTTTTTCCCATCCCATCGTCGTATGGCGATGGAAGATAAAATCGGCGATGACCAGAATGATGCAGATTACATAAAACCCTTTTAACAGGCGCTCTACATTTCTCGGGTTATCGAATATGTGGGTGCTTTTAGACTTCTCAGACATCTCAAGGCCCTCCGGCTGCTAAAGTTGCCAGTTGATAAAATGGATCTGGGTAAAAAAATAACAGGACGCAGGTAGTCGATGTGATGATCATCGCCAATAAAATTGTTTTTGGTGCCTCTTTGATCTCGGTGTAGTGTTCACCGCCGTCAGGCTTGCCGAAGAATGCGCGTATCGGGATGGGCAGCAGATAGGCAATATTTAATAACGAGCTGAACATCAATACGCCAAGCAATAGCAACTGACCCGTTTCGACGATGCCCAAACCGAGATACCATTTACTCCACATCCCACCAAAGGGAGGTAAGCCGATAATGCTTAAGGTGCCAATGAGAAACGCAGCAAAGGTGATCGGCATGGCTCGGCCCAGCCCGTTCAGCTCGCTGATCAATTTTTTATGGGTCACAACAAGGATTGCACCAGCGGCAAAGAACAGGGTTATTTTTGCAAACGCATGCATGGCGATATGCATGGAAGCGCCAATAAGGCCTGACTTGCTTGCCAGCATGGCACCCAGTGCAATGTAACTTAACTGGCTTACAGTAGAATAGGCCAAACGTGCCTTGAGGTTATCTTTGCTCATGGCGATCAGGGATGCAAACAAGATAGTCGCCGCTGCTACCCAGATCAGGCCGCCGGTGACATCGTTGCTCAGAATAAAATCACTGCCGAATATATAGATCGTCACTTTGAGCAGGGTAAATACACCCGCCTTAACAACGGCTACGGCATGTAGCAAGGCACTCACAGGAGTTGGCGCAACCATTGCTGCGGGCAACCAGCGGTGAAACGGCATTAGCGCCGCCTTGCCAATTCCAAAAAGAAACAACGCATAAAGCAGACCAGCCCAGGCGGGATCCAGTTTACCTGCCAGAACCCCGCCGCTCTGAAAGGTGACGGTGCCCGCTATAAACCAGGTAATGAGAATGCCCAGCAAAAAAAGACCAATGGAGGTGCCTAATAATATCCCAAGATATATTCTCCCGCCTTTTTTTGCTTCGGCTGTCCCGGTATGAGTGACCAGTGGATAGGTCGACAGTGTTAACAGCTCGTAAAAAAGAAATAGCGTGAACAAGTTATCGGAGAATGCAACACCCAGGGCGCAGGAGATGGCAACCGCAAATGCGGCGAAGAATCGGGTTTGATTCTTTTCCTTATGGCTGCGCATGTATCCAATCGCATAGATCGATGTAACGATCCATAACAGACCGGCCACCAGCGCAAATATCATTCCTAGGGCTTCAACCCTGAATGCAATAGTGATGCCCGGCAAGGGTTCAGCAAGGGTAAGGGGAAATGCCTCACCATTCAGAAATCGATTTGCGATGATCACGACTAATATCGCAACCAGCGAGGCGGTAACCAGCGTCACCCCTTCGCGTATATCGGGATTGCGTCGCGCGGCAATAATCGCGACGGCGCCCAGTAGGGGTAATAGCAGGGTTATGAGAAGTAGTGCTGCCGAGCTCACTTAGCCGCTACTCCCAATACTTGTGCGGCATGCTCCGCAACCCCCACGGTCAGTTCGGTGTCCAGGCCAAAATAGATATTCGCAAAAACCAGCACCCAGGTAGGGGCCAGCAAGAGTATTGGCGCTTCTTTCACCGCAAGGTTTGTTTCCGCTGCCGGTTTAAAATAGAGTGCTTCAATGACTCTTCCCATATAAATCACGGCGAGCAGTGAGCCGATTAGAATGACCGCAACCAATATCCAGGCATCCTGTTCCAGCGCCGCCAATACTAGATACCATTTACTGATAAACCCGGCTGTACCCGGCACACCGATCAAACTTAAACCACCAGTGACAATGGCGCCAAAGGTCCAGGGCATCTGTCGACCCAGGCCCTGGATGTTATCCATTCGACAGTCGCCGATACGGTAAATAATCGCACCGACCGCCATAAACAGCGCGCCTTTCATCAAAGCGTGATTAAACAGATGAATAATCGTGGCCGTTACGCCCATGGCGGAAGCGAAGCCGATCCCCAGCGCCATATAGCCGATTTGCGCCACACTGGAATAGGCCAGTAATCGTTTGACATCCACTTGGTAGATGGCGTAAACCGATGCGATGATGATTCCGGCCATACCCGATAATATAAACAGATCACCCGTGGGAATGGTCGATATAAAACCGTTGGGAAAAACGGTGAACAAAACGCGCAGCATCACATACAACGCCACCTTGGTTGCCGTAGCGGCAAGAAATACGGTAATCACCGTTGGCGCGTAGGTGTAGGCGTTGGGTAGCCAGAGATGTAGTGGAAACAACGCCAACTTAAGCGCGAAACCGATCATGATAAAGGCGAAACCGGTGTGTACCGTATTGAGACCAGAAACCTCCGGCAGTCGTTCCGCCAGATCCATCATGTTTAAGGTGCCGGTTTGTGAGTAGATCAAACCCACGCCGATCAAAAAGAATGTCGCGCCTAGCGTTCCCATAATCAGGTATTGATAGGCCGAAGTCAGTGCCTGGCGTTTTTGCCCCAGACTGATCAGGGCATAGGATGAAAGCGACGAAATTTCAAGAAAAACGAACAGATTAAAAATATCCCCGGTTTGCGTAATACCCAACAAGCCGGTGAAACAAAGCAAAAAAGCGCTATAGAAATGCGGGATCTGATGTTCAGGGATTTCTTTTTCCGCGCTCAACAAGGCATAGGGCACGGTAATGGCGGCGATGCCGGAAACAATCAGTGCCACAAAGGCGTTTACCGCATCGATACGATACTCAATACCCCAGGGTGGCGCCCATCCCCCCAGTTCGTAACTGATGACGCCATCGTGAACAACCGCCCATAACTGCATGCCGGCGAGTATGAAGCAGATAGAAGTAACCGTGAGCGCGGTAGCCCATGGCAGTCGACCCCGCGGCAAGATGGCTGCAACAGGGGCCGCGATAAGAGGAATGACAACAAGCAGAAGACTTAAATGATCCGGCATTACAAAGAATGATCCTGTGCGTGTATTTCATCTTCCTCAATGGTGCCGTAGGCCTCTTTAATCCGGACAACAAGCGCCAGCCCAAGCGCAGTTGTGGCGACGCCGACAACAATCGCTGTAAGGATCAATACATGGGGTAAGGGATTGGAGTAGAGCTCAATACCTTCAGTAATGATGGGGGCCGCCCCCCCCTTCACCGTGCTCACGCTGATGTAGAGCAAAAAGACTGAAACCTGAAAAATATTCAGGCCGATAATCTTCTTGACAAGATTGCCTCGGCTAATGACGGTGTAAAAACCAACCATCATCAGAAAAATAGCAATCCAGTAATTATAGTGGCCGATAAAAAAGTCCACTAGGGTCTGCCCCTGCCTGCAAAGGCAAAAAAGATAATCAACATGACAGAAAAAACGGTAATACCAACACCAAGCTCCACTAACAGGATTCCGAGGTGCTGCCCGGCGATTTGAGTGTCGGCCAGTACGGAGTAGTCGAGATAATTCCCTCCGGGAAAAAGCGTGACAACCCCGACACCTGCATAGATGAGTACCCCAAGGCTGGCGAGAAGTCGCAAGATAGTTGGCGGCATTACCTGCTCAGCGACATCAAGTCCAAACACCAGGGCATAGAGTATGATGGCGGAACTCATGATGACACCCGCCTGAAATCCGCCGCCAGGGCCAAAATCACCATGGAACTGTACATAGAGTGCAAATACAATAATCAATGGAATCAGGGTTTTTGAGACAACGTGAAGGATAAGGTTATGCGTCATTTTCTTTTTTTTTCATTTTTCCTGGTATTTGACTTCTGTCGTTTTCCGCCGATCAACAGCAATACCGCAATTCCCGCGGTAAACACAACGACAACCTCCCCCAAGGTGTCGAATCCTCGATAGCTTGCCAACACCGCCGTAACGACATTGGGTACCCCTGTTTCCGCGATAGATCGCTCTAAGTAGTAGGGCGCTACATACATTTGAGCAGGCGCTTCAGGATCACCGAATGCGGGTATATCGAGGGTGCCGTAAACCAATGCGGCGCCAGTCACAATAACGACCGCTAACGGCAACCAGGATCGATGGCTTCTGGATTGCTTTTCATTTTGATCTTTGGTCAGCGCAATCGTTGCCAGCATCAGCACCGTCGAGATGCCTGCGCCAACAGCCGCCTCGGTAAAGGCCACATCAACAGCATCCATTACGACAAACATGGCGGCGGACAGAAAACTGAATATTCCAAACAGCATAACAATGGCAAAAAGATTTGTCATGCGGACAATGGCCACTGCCGTAATCGCGAGAAATGCCAGCAGGGTTACATCGATAAAAACGTCAATCAAGACCTTTCCTCGCCGTCGGTGCCATCCAGTTTTGGTTTAAGGCCGCCGTGCATCGCTGCATTCGCCAATACATGTGAAGCAGTTGGACTGGTAATAAAGAGAAACAGAAAAATCAGCGCCAGTTTAAAAGCAGCAAGACTCATCTCAGCCTGCAAGCCTAAACCAAGCAGAATTAACATGGCGCATAATGTGTCGGTTATCCCAGTGGCGTGCTGGCGGCTGTAAAAATCCGGGAATCGATGCATACCGACAGCGCCGACAACACCCACCAACCCACCGCTGACAAGCAGGATCCAGCTTAGAATATCAATAATCATCCCTGATCTACCTCTACTGATTTACTATTCTCATCCCCGGTCGAGTGAAAATTACCGTGAACAACCAATTTCATAACCGCTACCACGCCAATAAAATTTATCAACGCATAGACCAATGCAATATCCAGTAAATCGGTTCGCCTGGACAGAAAAGCCAAAACCGCGATGAGCAGTACGATTTTGGTGCCAAACATATTAATCGCTGCAATGCGATCATAAACAGTGGGTCCCATGAGTGCGCGTGCTAGCACCAGCCCCAGGGTGACGAGAATTGCCAAAGATGCAGCGATATACATCAGGTTGTTCTCCAATATCATTTTAGCTTTCTTACTTATCGATGGCCTGATCCGGGATGGCTTTGGCCATGTTGCCGGTGAACAACTCGTCAGCCGCCTCCTTTGTCAGTGCATGGACAATGATTTTATCTTTTGTCAGTTCTACACTAACCGTGCCTGGCGTCAAGGTAATGGCATTCGCATAAATAGCACGTCCAAGGTCGGTTTTTTGAGGTAGCGGAATTTCAACCATTCGCGGGCTGATTGATTTGCCGCTGGATGTCATTATTCGTTTCATCACATCGATGTTTGCATTCAGAATTTCTCGAAAAATGTAAGCAAGAAAGGCAGGTAATCGTGAGGAGAGATGGAGAGGATAGCTTTCATGATCAATAACATTCATACGTTTCATCAGAAAAATAGTTAGTATGACGGACGCCAGCCCCAGTCCAAACAACAGGGGTTCAAAATGCCCTGACAATAAAAGCCAGAATACAAAAAGAATTACGCCATACCTAAAAGCCATCATCAAAATACGTGCTCCTTATTCCACTATAGTACGTCGCCCTGACCTACTATGCATAAATAGACGAGAGTTCAGCTGTTACGACTGCATGAATGCAGGAGGTAGAGTAACACATGTAGTAGATACCGAGGCGTGGTCTCGCAGGAGCGGTCATTCTATCTCAAGAGGCGCAACACCGCAGATGCATCGCTTTTAGGGGAGCCATTAAAATACACGGTTTCGGTGTGGCCTACAGGAAACAGGTGTATAAAGATCGAGTGTTTCCGGGTTTATGTGGACTGATAAGGTATTGAATTTACTGGAAACTCTGACCCCGTAAAAGTCAGCAATAGCTGTGCTGATGTCCCGTCCTTTCCAGTCAGATCCTGGCCATTCTGTAGTGCGCCAAGGGCTTTATCAAAATCAAATTGCTCATACATGTATCATTCTCCTTTAAATGCATTATTGTGAAAAAATGACACAGAACAGAATTTCTAACACCACAAAAAACGGATCAAATACAAGCTATTTACATTAAATAATCGAACTCCAAACAAGCAATATGGGCATCTCTAAAAATAGAAGCGCTATTTTCTGCATTCCCTAAATCACACTTCAATTATTAGATTGCCCATATGATATATCATCATCTATTAGCGGAAGTTTCGAGGCTGAATTTTTCATTTTTAGAGGCGCCCATCTGTGGATAAACAAAAGTCCGTTCTGATTAACACGCTTAAATTCATCACCAGCCTGGTTCTGGCTGGTTTTGTTACCACAGCAGCGGCCACCCCGCCAACGCCGGTTGATGAATTATTACAATCGATGAGTGACGAGCAAAAAGCCGCGCAACTCATCATGGTTTATTTTGCATCACCGGAATTTACTGTTAAACATGAATTCGGCGCAGTATTAATCATGCAAAATATGATTAAAGATGCTGGCAAACTTTCAGCCCGTCTGGATAAACTGCAACATCAGTCTAGCATCGGCGTCCTGACCGCCATCGACCAGGAAGGCGGAACGGTTAACCGCCTGAAATATCTTCCCGGCTGGAAAAATACACCCTCCGCTGCCACCCAGTCTAAATGGACAGACAACAAAATTTACAAGCATCAGAAAAAAGTGGCGACAAAACTAAACTCACTTGGAATTAATATTAACCTGGCACCCGTGCTTGACCCGGGGAAAAATCATCACAACAAACCCACTCTGATGGGAAAGAAAAAACGCAGCTTTGAACATACACCGTATGACATTGCTTCTAAAGCCGCTGTTTTTATACAGGCACACCAGGATAAAAATGTATTAACCATATCGAAACATTTTCCAGGTTACGATGCAGAAAATAACTCCGACCATGAAATTGCAATCAGCGATGCGTCACGCAATGACCTGAATAATTACATTCAACCTTTCTGGGCGCTCGCGCCGATTGTTGACGGCGTCATGATGTCCAGTATTCATTATCAAAACATGACTGACCGACCTGCAGTGCTTTCTCCCGAAATGGTCAACTGGGCGCGAGAGATCCACCCGGAAAAAATCATTATTACCGACGACCTCTGGGGACTGGCCTTGCGCAGCTGGATCAACCCGGTCAGTGCAAAAAGAAAAAAATATCCCGATAAAGATTTTCTTAAATTAACCCGGATGGCATTAGAAGCTGGTAACGATATGTTGATGATCACCTACCCTAAAAAAGCAGTGTTGATGAAAAAAGCAATTGCCAACTGGATGAAAGAAGACAAAAATCTCCACCAGCAAATCAACCAATCCGTGAAAAGAATTTTATCGGTAAAGGAAAAATCCGGCTTATTGCAATAAGCGTTTGACGACTTACAAAACTAAATGCAGACTCATAAACAATGAACATTCAACTCTCAAGCAAACAGATTATTTGCACCCGCCGCCGTGTGCTGTGGATGCCTGCCTGTTTGCCTGTGAGCCGAATATGTTTTTAACCTGACGCAAAACATAATTCAAAAAGGCCGCAGGCGAAAGTCCGCGGCCTTTTTTATTGCCCGCATAAAAGAGGATTTTTTTAAATGTCAGTACCCGCAGCATTTACGATTGTGGTTTTAATCTGGGCCACCACGCCACTGGCAATCCAGTGGAGCGGCCATGATGTGAATTTTCTGTTTGGACTCAGCAGCCGCATGGTGATCGGACTGGTGATTTTACTGAGCCTGCATTTGATTTTGCGCAAACCAGTCCGCCTGGACATGCCAGCGTTACACACATATCTGGCAGGGGGACTCGGACTCTATCTCGCCATGAGTTGTGTTTACTGGGCTGCACAATATATTCCTTCCGGATGGATTTCTGTGATTTTTGGTTTAACGCCAATTGTTACCAGCATTCTGGCGGCAATCTGGTTGAGTGAAAACGCATTCACTCCAGCAAAACTGCTGGGTAAATTGCTGGGTATAGTGGGTCTTGTGGCCATGTTTATCAACAATGGCCACTATAGTGCCTTAGCACCTTTTGGAATTATGCTGGTTCTTGCATCTGTTCTGTCTCATAGTGCCAGTGCAGTCTGGGTGAAACGTCTGGGAACTGAACTCGACGGCATGACCATCACAACAGGCAGCCTGTTATTCGCCACGCCTCTATATTTAATCACCTGGTTATTATTTGACGGTCAGTGGCCCGACAACATTCCGGAAAAAGCCTCAGTTGCAATTATTTATCTTGGGGTTATTGCAACGGTTGTTGGCTTTGTTCTTTATTTTTATTTGTTACGCAAAATCTCAGCGCATCAAACAGCGCTGATTACTTTGATCACGCCCGTAATTGCGCTTTGGCTTGGACACTGGTTAAACGGTGAAGTTATTACCCCAGCAGTCATAGTCGGAACCGCTTTAATTCTATTCAGCCTCATGAGCCATGAATTTGGTGACGAGGTCTGGAGAAAACTTGTCAGCGCTTATTCATTACGTAACTGAAAATTAAGCCTTTCCAGAATAGCTTTGTTTCCGGTGCAGCTTATTCGGCTGACGTGCCCCATCAGCACATTCAGCTTATACATGCATTCCACTGGTGCATTAAGAGCATGCGTAACGATTGCACGAATAACACCCGCATGGGCAATGATTAAAATATTTTTACCCGCATGCTGGGTCCGCACATTATTAAAAGCGGCTGCCACTCGAACAAAAAAATCAGTAACCGGCTCCGCGCCGTCTGGTGTATTCAAAACCGGGTCTGCATAAAAAGCATCAAATTCCTTTTCCATATTTATTTTAAGTTCCGATTTTGTTTTCCCCTCCCAGACACCAAAACCGATTTCCTTGAATCGCTCGTCCACAACAACCGGGATATTTCGCTGCTCAGACAGTTCATTAGCAAACTCAGCACAGCGAAGCAACGGTGAAGTAATAATGACATCCCATGTTTGCTTATCACCGACACCAGCCCACATTTGTTGCCAGCCATCTTTAGTTAGCGGGTCATCAATCCGGTTGCCACGATAACGGCTACCGCCTTCCGGTTCGCCATGACGAAGCAAATCAATTTTAATCGTCTCAATCATTCCTAAATTGAATGACCCGGTGAGATAATTTTCCTGCCATGAATTACATTGCCCTGATAAAGCGGACTGTTTATTCTCCCCAAAGAAAAAATCGCCGTGGATTCTACAGGTGCTTTGATTACCGCATCCCGTCCAGTCAAACGCGTGCCTGCAATATCCAGACGGCTATCATAAGCTGCAATCGCGGTATCACCTTCTATGCTACCAGCTGTTATTTCAACCGAGGATTGATGCACCGTAAGTGCAACGCCCTGGCTTTTTATGCTGACATTTTTTAATGCAACCCGTGAATTTCCGATCATGACTTTATTAATATTGGCATTACGCACAATCACGTCCTGGCAGTTATCAATCGTTAACTGACCGATATTACCCGTAATAATCTGATTGTCTTTATTTTTGCACAGAACAGACTTCTGGAATTTGCCCGCAGGTTTTTTTGCATCCTGCCAAAAACTTTCACTACCATCAGATTTTAATTGCTGTAGCAATAAATGATGAAAGGCTTTTGGCTTATTCACAAAAACCATGTGGCCGCCACCAGCTATTAATTTTAAGCTGGATTTGGGTATCAGAGCATCCAGCACATACCCCGTTCTGACAGGTGCAATTTTATCTTTATCACCCCAAATAATTAATGTGGGCGCCTTAATTATTTCTGGTATTTTGCTATAGTCATTTAGCACCAGCGCAAGACCAGCAATAGAGGTCGGATTCTCCCTTAATACTTTACTCCGAAACAATGCGCTTTCAATTAACATATTCCAATCAACAGGCATGCGGGATTCCAGCGTATTCATAATGATGCCCGCCAGATCTGAAACCTGATTATCACTGAATATACCTGGCTGGTTAAGCACAGTCTCAATACCCAGAGGCGCCAGATACTTGCTATAAGCCAGACGATGCAGAATACCTGCGGCATCAACCAGTGTCAGCGTGCTAACATCTTCAGGATAAGTGGCTGCATACTGCAATGCGATGGCACCACCCATGGAGTGACCCACAAGATGAAATGATTTTTTGACATATTTTTTTGTCAGTTCATGAATGACACGGGCATAATTTTTTGGCGAGTACAGCGCATTCATTTTTGACGACCGGCCAAAACCCGGCAAGTCCAGCGTGAACACAAAGAAATCTTTTTTCACCAAATCAATCGTCGCCTGCCACGAGGTCGATGCCTCGTTTCCCAGACCATGCACCAGCACCACTGCGGGTTTCGCCGGATCCCCCGCTGTTTTAATATAGATCTGACCACCAAACACTGGATCGCTCACCAACCCGGATTTACTCACCAGGGACACAGGTCTGGCGGCAGGCTCGGGTCTCGCTGAGGAACAATTTGTAAGCGTTGCAAAAATAACTGTGGTTACGATGCTAAACAATATTTTTTTCATTTTATTTTCCAATAACCTGCTCGCATTGTATCAGAGAGATACACAAATTTTATTCATCAGGGTAAACTGGCGTTCTGACTTCAGAGATTTTTCAACATGACTAAATACAGTCTCATTTTTATTATTACAATCAGCCTGTCCGGTTGCGCAACAGAAGATATTGCCATGGTCATGGGTGAACTTTCAAAAACCTCACAACCAGGTGGAAATTCGTCACTCACGCAAACAGAGATTGTATCAGGACTCAAAGAAGCCTTACGGGTTGGCTCCGAAACCGTTGTCTACCAACTGGGAACTAAAGATGGGTTCAATGCGGATTCCCTGATTCATATTCCTTTACCGAAGTCGCTGCACAAGGCGCGCAACCTGGCTGAAAAAATTGGCATGGGAAGTCATTTCCAGACGCTGGAACTCAAACTCAACCGTGCAGCCGAGGCTGCAACCCCCAAAGCAAAAGCCCTGTTTTTTGACGCCATCCAGCAAATGACACTGACAGATGCGAGAAATATTCTGCGTGGCCCGGACGATGCTGCGACGCGCTTTTTTCAGCAAAAGATGACACCTGCATTGTCCCGGCAAATGAGGCCCATCGTAACCAGTACATTGTCAGAAGTTGGTGCACTCCAGGCTTATGAAAAAGCCACTTATTCTCTTGGGCCTTTTGCACAGGTTTTGCCTGATTATAAAGCCGAATTAACCAACCACGTTGTTCAACTGGGCATGGAGGGTATTTTTACTTACCTCGCAAAAGAGGAAGCTGCGATACGGCGTAATCCAGTCAAGCGAACCAGCGAAATTCTACGTCGCGTCTTCGGCAGCCTTGGATATTAAAATACACAACAGCCTTGATGAAATATCTTCACAGGACTGGAATAAGCTTGTCAAAAATAACAACCCTTTCCTGAAACATGAATTTCTCAGCGCTATGGAAAAATGCGACTGCGTTGGCGACCACTTTGGCTGGCTGCCCCGCCATATCAGTATTTATGAAAGGGGCGAATTAATCGGCGCCATGCCTTTATATGAAAAATATAATTCCTACGGTGAATTTGTTTTTGATCACGCCTGGGCAGATGCCTACGAACGTCACGGCTTGCGTTATTTTCCAAAACTGGTTTCGGCCATTCCCTACACACCCGCAACCGGTCAACGCCTGCTGGCTACTGAAAACCGTTTTGAAGAAATTTCAGGCATTTTAGTCAACACACTCCTGGAACTTGCAAACGAAATGGAAGTCAGCAGTTTCCATTGTCTTTTCCCTGAAGCGCAGGAAATAGATTTTTTTGCGCAGCAACAATTCCTTATTCGTCATGATGTCCAGTTTCACTGGCAGAATAAAAACTATCAATCATTTGAAGAATTTCTGACTTCACTGAATCCAAAAAAGCGGAAAAATATTCGTCAGGAAAGACGTAAGGTAAATGAATCTGGCGTCAGATTGCGCGTGCTGGATGGACACACCGCCACTGAAAAAGACTGGCAGGACTGGAGTTTATTCTACAAAAAAACATTCGATGAAAAATGGGGAACCGCCACATTCAATTACGATTTTTTTTCGACTGTTGCAGGGCAGTTACCGGATCAGGTCGTTCTGGTTTTGGCCGACTTGGATAACCGTTGCATTGCCGGTTCACTCATGTATAAAAGCGATACTACGCTTTATGGCCGTCACTGGGGTTGCATCGAAAATATTAACAGCCTGCATTTTGAGGCCTGCTATTATCAGGGTATTGAACACTGCATCAAAAATGGTATTAAAACTTTCGAGCCCGGTGCGCAGGGCGAGCACAAGATAGCGCGTGGATTTTTGCCGACACGCACTCGTTCCGCACACTGGCTGGCAGATGATCAGTTTCGGGTACCGATAGAAAATTTTGTCGCCCATGAAAAAGCGGCCATTTCAGACTATATGCAACAACTGGAAAAATCCTCGCCATACAAACCAACATGAACAAACCTTACTCGGAATCCTGCGACCAGAATCGCGACCCCATTCTTGCGGTTATCCAGCCTTTATTTGCCGACCGTAAAAATATACTCGAGATTGGCAGCGGCACAGGTCAGCACGCCGTTTATTTTGCCGAAAAAATGCCGCAGCTCATCTGGCATACCAGCGATACAAAAGACAATCATGCTGGCATTCACCAGTGGCTTGACGATGCCGGCCTGCCCAACACAAGACCACCGCTTGAGCTCGACGTCAGTCACAGCGTTTGGCCAGAGAAAAAATATGACGGTGTTTTTTCGGCCAACACCGCACACATTATGCATTGGCCGATGGTTGTCGACTTTATTGAGGGCGTTGGAAATATTCTGGAAAATAATGGTCTGTTTGTTCTCTACGGACCTTTTAATTACAACGGCAAATTCACCAGCGAAAGCAATGCGCGTTTTGACCTCTGGCTAAAAGAGCGCGATCCACAAAGCGGTGTTAGAAATTTTGAGGATTTAAACCAACTGGCAGAAAAGGCTGGCATGAAATTAAAACAGGATTATGAAATGCCAGCGAACAATCGCATCCTCTGCTGGCAGAAAATATCACACGAATAATTTCCGGTTTTCCGGGGGAATCTTTCTTATCCGCCTGGTCGTTTTCCGCTTTCCATTTTCCCTTTAACCGCATCGATAATATTGTTTCCGGTCATAATCATTTTCTTTCCGATCTGACGCTCCTGCCGCAAGCGCATCATATAACCCAGCAAGCCACCTCCGGTTGTTGCCAGAATCAGCAGACCAACTGTGATGAACTGAGTGAAGATCATCAGGCCACCAACGCCTGCCGCTGCTGTAAACGCGGCACCCACCTTGAAGTTGGCCTTTGCATGCGCGCGACTGGCTTCCTTACTGATCTGTTGCTGGCTTTGCTTGATGATTTTTGACTTTTGCTTTTCGGCTTTGACGCGAATATCTTCACGTTCGCGCGCGTGTTGTTCGATGGTTTTTGTCAGCATATCCTTGTGCCGGTGACTGGCAATGGCGGAAAACCAGAACGCCGCCAGCATGCTCATGATCAATCCTAGCAGCGCGATGGCGACCATCAGCTCCTGGTTGAACTGCGCCTTGTACAAAGCAAACAGCAAGGCCGCCGTCGCAAGTTGAATAAAAATGATGCCAGGTAAAAATCGGAACATGTTAATTCAGCATCTCCTGCACCAGTTCACGCCACTCATCTTCCAGCGCAACATCACTGCGGAATTCCGTCCCCGCCTGCCGGTGCCAGTAACGTGAATTCCAGTCATCCCCTTCCTTGCGGTGCAGATAGGCGTGAATTCTCGCGGCCTTGCGGTCGTGGATCGCCTGCACGATTTCATGTGCCCGATCCCAGTCGCCCCGATGGTCATGCCACAACGCCTGCAAATAATCTGACAATGTTTCCGGGCAACTGTCCTCGTCCAGCAAGGCCATGTATTCATCAAATGTCATGAACCTGAGTTTACCTGTTTTGCATCAAATCAGTGAATACTGTTTTGATATAGTCTACGGACTCTATCCAGGAAATACGGACGATGCGGTTTTCAAGAATAATCATTTTCCTGCTCATTGCTGGCACAGTGGCCGGTATAGGGTACTGGCGGCACATCCATCCTGACGTCATCAGTGTCACGGTTACCTACGTAGAAAAAGGCGATGTCGAGGCCACCGTTGCTAATACGCGAGCAGGCACTATCAAGGCATGCAGGCGGGCAAAAATGTCGCCTTCATTAGGCGGCCAGATCAGTGAGCTGCCATTTCCTGAAGGTGCTGCGGTCAAACGCAATGACATCCTGTTGCAACTCTGGAATGAGGATTTGCGAGCAGAAGTTGTACATGCAGAAAGCGCTTTGCGTGCAGCTGAGGATAATTCGCAGGCCATCTGCCTGCAGGCGGCCAATGCCAGACGAACTGCCGACCGGTCTTACAAGCTCTATCAAAGCGAGCATGTTTCCAGACAGGAGTATGACCGGGTAAAATCCGAAGCCGACGCACGTCATGCCGAGTGCAAAGCTGCGCGCGCAAATATGGAAGTTGCAAAAGCCGCTTTACAAATCGCGCAATCCCGTTTGCAACGCACAATACTGTATGCACCTTTCGACGGCGTAATCGCTAACATCAACGGCGAATTGAATGAATACGTGACACCCTCACCACCGGGCATCCAGACACCCCCGGTCATTGACCTGATCGAACCTGATTGTTTTTACTTAAGCGCGCCCATTGATGAGGTCGACGCGCCCAGAGTAAAGCCGGGCATGGCCGCGCGAATAACGCTTGATGCCTGGCGCGGGCGGATTTTTCCAGGCGAAGTCACCCGCATCGGTTCCTATGTGATCGACCGCGAAAAGCAGGCGCGCACAGTTGAGGTCGAACTCAAATTTACCAACCCGGAAGATATCAAGTCGCTACTGGTCGGTTATAGCGCTGACGTGGATATCATTATCAAAACCCACAGTAATGTCCTGCGCATCCCCAGCGAAGCCATGCTTGATGAGGAACATGTTCTGGTTTTCAACCCGGACAATCAGACGCTTGAAGAGCGTTCAATTACCAAAGGAATAGCCAACTGGAACTACACAGAAGTGATCTCAGGATTGGCGGAAGGGGAAGCCCTGGTGACTTCATTGGGAGACGAAGGCGTAGAAGCTGGCGCAGTGGCAGAGATCACTGACCGCAACAGTGATGATTAAACTACGCGACATCTGCCGGAATTTTCAGGTGGGCGACGAAACGGTACACGCGCTGGATCAAGTCACGCTCGATATCGCAGCGGGTGACTACATCAGTGTCATGGGGCCGTCCGGTTCGGGCAAATCCACGTTACTGAATATGCTCGGGTTGCTGGATATGCCGAACTCAGGCAGCTACCTTTTTGAAAACAAGGAGCTGACGAAACTGTCTGAGGAAAAACGCGCGCGTTTCCGGCGTGAAAAAATTGGGTTTATCTTTCAGTCATTTCATCTGGTGCCGCGCCTGACGGCAGCAGGCAACCTGGAATTACCCTTGATGCTGACCGGCATGCTGCCAGCCAAACGTCGTGTTCTTGTGCAGGAAGCGCTTGCATCAGTCGGACTGGAAGACCGCGCTCATCATCTGCCGAAACAATTATCGGGCGGACAGCAGCAACGTGTCGCGATCGCCCGCGCGATGATCATGAAACCACCGCTCTTGCTCGCCGATGAGCCGACTGGCAATCTGGATACCCACTCGGGAGATGAAATCATTAAAACACTGGAGGTTCTCAATCAAACAGGTATCACTTTGATTGTCGTTACCCACGATCTCGAGCTGGGTCAACGCGCAGGGCGAACGATTCAGATGGTCGACGGCAAGGTCGTGCATGACGAATCATGAGAATTCTCGACACCCTTAATTTCAGTCAAACTACACTCCGGGCTTACCCTGCCCGAACAGCCCTGATTCTGCTGGCGATGGCCATCGGTGTGGCCTCGGTCATCATCCTCACCTCTCTGGGGGAAGGCGCACGCAACTACGTCACCGGGCAATTCCGCAGCTTGGGTACTCACCTGCTATTTATCCTGCCCGGGCGCAGTGAAACCACTGGCGGCCTGCCACCACTGCTGGGCACCTCGCCGCGTGACCTGACCATCGATGATGCGATTGCACTGAAACAAAGCCCGGCAATCCGTCACGTCGCACCCTTGTTGCTGGGCAATGCTCCGGTATCTCATGCGTCACGCGAACGTGAAGTCACTGTACTTGGCTCCAGTAACGAGATGCAGGTCATCATGACGCTTGAAGTCATCATGGGAAAGTTTCTGCCCGCAGAAAACCCTCGCATCGGCAGTCCTGTCTGTGTGCTGGGCGACAAGCTTTACCATGAACTGTTCGGAAACAGAAATCCGATCGGTGAATGGGTACGCATCGGCAGCTATCGCTACCGCGTCATCGGCGTCCTCGGCGACAAGGAACGGGCGTTCGGTTTTGACAACAGCGATGCAGTCATTATCCCCGTAGCCAGCGCCCAGACGATGTTCAACAAAACCTCCCTGTTCCGGATTCTCGTCAAGGCCAGCAGCGCGGACGCACTTGATCGCGCAAAGGAAGATGTGCTGCGCATCATCCGCCAGCGTCACGAAGGTGAGGACGATGTCACCGTGATTCGCCAGGATGCGCTCATCGGTACCTTTGACGAAATCCTGAAAATCCTCACCTGGGTTGTCGCGGGCATCGCCGCCATCAGCCTGATTGTTGCCGGCATTCTGATCATGAATGTGATGCTGGTTTCCGTCAGTCAGCGCCGCGCTGAAATCGGCCTGCTCAAGGCGCTAGGCGCATCCACCCGTGAGGTACTGCAACTATTTTTGAGCGAAGCGCTGATACTCTCACTGGCGGGCGGGGTGATCGGACTAGGCATCGGCTTCGTTGGCGCCCAGGCTCTGCAAGTCTGGTTGCCGGATTTTCCGGTGCAAGTTCCGCTCTGGTCGATCATCGCCGCACTGCTCGTGACCTTGATTACCGGACTGGCCTTTGGGCTGATTCCTGCTCGGCAAGCAGCAAGACTCGATCCTGTCATCGCGCTTGCCGGAAAGTGACGATGCGCTCTGCTGACTATATGCGGCTGGCTGCCACAAGCCTGAAGTTTAACAAGATGCGTAGCTTCCTCACCGCGCTCGGGATTACCGTGGGTATTGCGGCTGTGGTGTTACTCACCTCACTGGGCGGCGGCGTCCAGCAATACATGCTCGGCCAGTTCACCCAGTTCGGCGCTCATATCATCGCCGTCAACCCCGGCAAAACCAGCACTATTGGATTATCTGGTGCCATAATCAGCAATGTGCGACCGCTTACACTGGATGATGCCGCCAGCCTGGAGCAACTCAATGGCGTGCTGACGGCCGTGCCGATTGTGCAGGGAAACTTACCGGTCGAAACTGGCAACCGCAGCCGCTGGACAATGGTTCTTGGCGTCAATCACCAGGCGCCACAGACCTGGCAATTCAAAATCGCACAGGGACAGTTCTTACCAGATGAACCAGCCGAACAGGCGCGTAACCTCTCGGTGATCGGTCATAAAATCAAAACGGAATTATTTCCGGACACCAACCCGCTGGGGAAACGTATCCGTATCGGCCAGGAACGCTATCGGGTGATCGGCGTGATGGAAGAGAAGGGCCAGATTCTCGGTATAGACCTGGACGATGCTGTCTACATTCCCGCTCATCGTGGGATGGCCCTGTTTAACCGCGAGAGCTTGATGGAAGTGGATATACTCTACCGCGCCGGATGGAATGAAGACAAGCTGGTTAAAGCCATCAAAAAACATCTCATCCGACGACATGGGGCTGAGGATTTCACCATCAACACACAGAGCGACATGCTGGGCACACTGGGTTCTATCCTCAACATACTCACCGCCGTCGTCGCCGGGCTGGGTAGCATCTCGTTGGTCGTCGGCGGCGTCGGCATCTTCACCATCATGAGCATCGCCGTCAACGAGCGCATACGAGAAATCGGCCTGCTGCGTGCATTGGGTGCATCGCGTACTCAGGTCACCCTGATGTTCTTGCTTGAGGCCACGTTTCTTTCTGGCCTGGGCGGGATTGCAGGTATGCTAACCGGTCTGGGCGTCGCCTGGCTGCTGCATGCTTTCATCCCAGCTCTGCCTGTGAATGTTGAATGGAATTATGTCCTGCTGGCAGAAGTCATCGCCATCTTTACGGGGATAATCGCAGGTCTCTTGCCCGCCCGGCGCGCGGCCGCACTGCCACCAGTGGATGCCTTGCGCAGCGAATGATTTTACGTCGTCACTGGCTAGCCCGCATATTGCATTTCAGCCGACCTCCACTTTTCCCGTAGTCGTGTCAGCCGGTATTTCCACAGACTCAAGCCAGCGTGCCAGGCGCCCCGGTTCAACCCATCCGGGCGTGTTCTCAAGGCCAGCCAAAACACGATAGGGGTGATCGGGTTCACCAAGATCGCTGAGCACCGCCAGCGCGCCAGTGAAATCCTCGCCTTCGCTGTAGAAACTCTGCGTCACCAGCACCGGAACCCCGGCACCGGTCGCAGCCAATACACCATTACGTGTGTCTTCAATGGCGACACAGTCGCTGCCAGGTAACGCAAGCTTTTCCAGCACCCAAAGATAGACTGACGAGTCGGGTTTCTTGTTTGGCGCCTGTTCAGCCGCACCGATCGCATCAAACCAGTCCAGCGCCTCACGTCCCAGGGTAGCATCGAACAGAGCGATGATGTTGGCCGTACTGGTCGTCGTGGCGATCGCCAGCTTCAGACCGGCCTGCCGCGCCTCGCGAATCAGCCGTTCCACCCCGGGACGCAGCTCGATCTCTCCCGCTGCGATCATGTCGGCGTAGATTTTTGTCTTGTCCTGATGCAGCCTGGCGATCCAGTCGGCAAGATTCTCACGCGTCAGAAAGTCCGGGTGTTCTTCTTCGATATACAAGCGGATGCGCTCTTTGCCACCGGAAATGGCCAGCAGTTCGCGATAGCGCTCCCGGCTCCAGCACCAGTCGAGGCCGGCATCGGAAAGCGCGCGATTAAAGGCCTTGCGATGAATTTCCTCGGTCTCGGCCAGCGTGCCGTCGACATCGAAGATGATAGCTTTGAGTGTCATATATTCTCCAGGGATAAATAGTCAATACTGATGCGGTCGCCGGCAACAGGCCGGAAATGGTTGTCGGCGAAAGCGGTATGATCGGGGTGTTCACGGTAGCTGTCGATCACGGCTGGGTGGCAGAAGCGCACCAGCCAGCTAAAACGGTATTCGGCATCCTGCTTCACCGCCTCGCCAGTGAAGACTTCCAGCACGCCCGGAATGTTTCCCAGCACACGGCGGCCTTCGGCGATCATCTCCTTTGCGTTGGTCACGTCGATACCCTCC
>DTYI01000088.1 GCA_012961935.1 Thiotrichales bacterium
ATGGTGGCTATGGGTGGACTTGAACCACCGACCCCAGCGTTATGAGTGCTGTGCTCTAACCAGCTGAGCTACATAGCCATATCAGGAAGGAGGCGAAGCTTACCGAATTGTTACATTTGGGTCAATCTCATACATTGAATCGAAAGTGAACCACATCGCCTTCCTGCATCAGATAATCCTTACCTTCGAGCCGCCACTTGCCCGCGTCTTTCGCGCCTTGCTCGCCTTTGTATTTGATGAAGTCCTCATAAGACACCACTTCTGCGCGAATAAAGCCTTTTTCAAAATCCGTGTGGATACGCCCGGCAGCCTGCGGTGCGGTGGCATTCTTTTTGACTGTCCAGGCTCGCACTTCCTTGGGGCCGGCAGTGAAGAAGGTTTGCAGGGAAAGCAATTTATAGCCGGCATTGATAACTCGGTTTAGACCAGCCTCATCCAGGCCCATTTCTGCCAGAAACTCGCCTTTTTCATCTTCATTCAGTTCGGCGATTTCTGTTTCCAGCGCAGCGCAAACCGGCACAACTTCAGCATTCTCTGCCGCTGCAAGCTCGCGCACAACTTCCAGGTGCGGATTATTTTCAAACCCGTCTTCGGCCACGTTGGCGATAAACATTAAAGGCTTGATGGTGATAAGCCGCAGTTCACTGATTTGTCTGACCTCATCATCATCCAGCTCGCAGGTACGCGCCGAATGGCCTTCGCCCAGATGGGCGGCCAGCTTTTCGAAAGTTTTCTTTTGTGCAATCGCTTCCTTATTGCCTGATTTTGCGACCCGGCTAACGCGATCAACCGCTTTTTCCACAGCCTCCAAATCCGCCAGAATCAATTCTGTATTGATGATCTCGATATCGTCCGCTGGGCTGATCTTACCCGCCACATGGACAACATCATCATCCTCAAAGCAGCGCACAACCTGCGCAATGGCATCGGTTTCACGGATATGGGACAAAAACTGGTTGCCCAGCCCTTCACCCTTCGAAGCACCCGCAACCAGACCGGCAATATCAACAAATTCCATGGTCGTCGGTAATATGCGTTCAGGTTTTACAATTTCAGCCAACGCTGCGAGGCGTGGATCCGGCACAGGCACGACACCCACATTGGGCTCAATTGTGCAGAAAGGATAATTATCGGCCTGTATACCCGCTTTTGTCAGAGCATTAAAAAGCGTGGACTTTCCCACATTGGGCAGACCGACAATGCCGCATTTGAAGCCCATTATTGTTCACTCCGGTGTAAATCATTCATGGCTTTCTCAAACTCACCTTTGACGATCAATGGCGTAACCTCTAATGCTTTTTGAATATCATTCTGGATAAGTTCTTCTTCTACTTTACTCGGCCGGCCCAATACATAATCAATCACCTGGTCACGATGGCCGGGATGACCGACACCGATGCGTAAACGCCAGAATGCTTTTCCAAAGTGCGCAATGAGATCTCTGAGGCCGTTATGACCACCATGACCGCCACCTTGTTTCAGTTTGGTTTTGCCTGGCGGCAGGTCAATCTCGTCGTGCACGACCAGCGTTTGCTCGAGTGGGATTTTATAAAACCCCGCCATTTGCCGAACCGGTAGCCCGCTGCGGTTCATAAAACTCATGGGTTTTTGCAACCAGACTGTCTGGCCGTCGATCTGGACGCGGCAGATATCTGCAGAAAATTTGGGCTCCGGGCGGAACTGCCCCTGATAACATCTGGCCAGTTCATCCACAAACCAAAACCCGGCATTATGCCGGGTCGGGTCATATTTCGGGCCGGGATTCCCCAGGCCGACGATAAGCAGAATGGGTTCTGCTGCCATAGAATTAAAAAGCGGCGATTACTCCTCGCCGCCTTCCTCTTTGGCAGGTTCTTCAGCGGCCCCAGCTTCACCAGCTTCTTCCTCTGCTGCTACCTCTTCAGGCTCTGGTTCTACTTCTTCAACAAGCTTGTGCTGTATTGACGCGACTGGCTGGTCGATGGCATGCATTTCTTCTTCGCTCATCTCATCAGCACCCATCATGGCAACTAGCGTAACATCGTCAGGCATTTGCAGTTCGGACAGATGCACAGCATCACCTACGTCCAGCTTGCTGACATCCACCTCGATATACTCCGGCAGATTACGCGGCAAACACTCGATCTCAACTTCAACCATATTGTGCATCGACACGCCACCTGCCTTAACGCCGGGGCTGTCTTCCTCGCCCATGAAGTGCAATGGTACGTGCATGCGCAACAGCTCGCCTTTCTTGACACGTAACAAATCCACATGCAGGACAAATGGCTTGGCTGGATGGCGCTGGATATCACGTAATATAACGCGCTCGTCTTCACCACCTAACTTCAAGCTAAGAAGAGATGAGTAAAAAGCTTCATCTTCCATGTACCTTAATATCTCATTATGATCCAGCGTGATAGCAACAGGCTCCTTTCCCGCGCCATAAACAATGGCAGGAAACTTGCCCGTGCGACGCAGGCGGCGGCTCGCACCTTTCCCCTGGTCATCACGCAATTCAGCGTTTAAAACATAATTTTCAGTGCTCATTTAAATATCTCCGGTTGAGCGTAAAAAAACACAGCAAGCTGTGTATGCACCCCCGCGACCTGAGGTGCTCGTTTTGTGCCGTCGCACATACCAACAATCAGTCTTCTTCAAATAATGAAGAAACCGACTCTTCCAAATTAATTCGACGCATGGATTCAGCCAGCATTTCCGCGACACTGACAACCCTGATTTTGTCACAGGCATCAGCATCTGCCTGCAGTGGAATCGTATCGGTCACTACCAGCTCGTCCAGCCCAGAGCTTTGAATATTATCAATCGCCTCGCCAGATAGAACCGGATGCGTAATGTAGGCTGAAACCCACTTCGCGCCTTCATTTTTAAGCGCCGTCGAAGCCTGACACAAGGTGCCTGCTGTATCCACCATGTCATCTACAATCAGGCAGCGCCTGCCTTTGACATCACCAATGATGTGCATCACCTTGGCATGATTCGGCCTGGGGCGACGTTTATCAATAATCGCCAGTTCATCACCGAGTCGCTTGGCAAACGCACGCGCCCTCACAACACCACCGACATCCGGCGAGACAACAGTCCATTCATCATCGCCTGGGGTATTCCGGACAATATCTTCCAGCATTACCTTGGAGCCGTAGACATTGTCTACCGGCAAATCAAAAAATCCCTGAATCTGATCGGCATGCAGGTCAATCGTCAGCACTCTATCCGTTCCCACGACGGTCAACAGGTTTGCAACCACTTTCGCAGAAATCGGAACCCGTGCTGACCGCACTCGCCTATCCTGGCGTGCATAACCAAAATACGGTATGACGGCTGTAATACGCCCCGCAGATGATCGCCGCAAAGCGTCGACCATAATCAGCAGTTCCATCAGATGATCATTTGTCGGACGCGATGTTGACTGCAGCACAAAAATATCATGCCCGCGCACATTTTCCAGGATTTCCACCCGGATTTCGCCATCACTAAAACTGCCGATGACTGCCTTTCCCAGCGGGATCTGCAGATGCTCAGCCACTGACTGCGCCAGTTGCGGGGTAGCACTCCCCGCAAAGACCATCATTCTGTCAACATCAGACACGTTTCAAACCACTTGGGTTAGCAATAATAAAATGGCTGGGCCGCCAGGATTCGAACCTGGGAATGCTGGGATCAAAACCCAGTGCCTTACCGCTTGGCGACGGCCCAATTCTTTTCCAGACTTAAAGCCTAGTCAGCAAAGGAGATC
>DTYI01000089.1 GCA_012961935.1 Thiotrichales bacterium
ATATCAGATTACGGGGCCGACTTCATGCAATATGCGGGTTAGCTGCGCAAAATCGCTCCCGGAGTAAATTGGTCAACTATACACAGTGCAATTTAAATGCCAACCTTTACAGTCTACCGGGCCATCCCGTTCGGATTGAAAAAACACCATACATAAAAGCCGGAGAAAAACTACCCTGAATACTGAAAAATCGCCTAACATAGTCTAAAAATACAAAGGTGGGTCATTCTGACCATCATTCCAACGAATGGTCTATGACAGATTGTCCCAGCAATAACAGCTCCCGTCACGGCTGACAGGTCGATTTAAATACATAAACAATAGCAAGAGGTAAACCATGTCAGCTGGCGCCGAGAAGATAATTCATTCACAACCAGATAACCTGGACTCCCTGTCTGACAGACAGGGAACATCACAAAATAATTTGATGTCTTCCGTTTTAATCGTTGATGACGAGCCGGGCATCCGCCGTTTTTTGCAAAAAGGACTGGCGAAACGCTTTAGCCTGATTGAGGTTGCGGAAGATGTCGATACGGCGGAAGAACTCCGGCAACGTTGCCATTTTGACCTGATTATTTCAGATATCCGCCTGCCTGGCGCTTCTGGCGTAGAATGGGTGACGGAGCTGCGCGAACAGGGCAGCACCACCGCTGTGATATTCATCACCGCTTATGCTGATTTGCAGTCGGCCATTGCGGCCTTGCGAGCTGGTGCAGCGGATTTCCTGATGAAACCATTTCGTATGGACCAAATGTTGGCCTCGGTTGAACGCTGCCTCGAAGGGCAACGTATCCAGCGCGAAAATTATGTTTTGCGCCGCCAGGTTAATCAGTATTTTGATGATTCAGGCATGGTCGGCAATTGCGACCTGATGCAGAGTTTGTGTGAAGTGATTAAACGCGTTGCACCCATGCCTTCAACCGTATTAATTGAGGGCGAAAGCGGCACAGGCAAGGAACTGGCCGCCCGTGCTATCCATAAATGGAGCGAACGCGGCGGCAGCTTTGTACCGATTAATTGCGGCGCTATGAGCGCAGAATTGCTGGAAAGTGAACTCTTCGGCCATGTCAAAGGCGCCTTCACCGGTGCGCATCAGGCGCGCGAAGGCCTGTTTGCCTACGCCAATGGCGGCACACTTTTTCTCGATGAAATTGGTGAAATGCCGCTGTCGATGCAATCACATTTGCTCCGCGTGCTTGAGGAAAGACAAATCCGGCAGGTTGGCGGCAATCGCGAAATTCCGGTTAATGTCAGAATTATTGCTGCTAGCAATCGCGACCTTTCTGAACAGGTCAAGTCAGGAAAATTTCGTGAAGATCTTTATTATCGTTTGAACGTTCTGGCCATACGCATGCCTGCATTGCGGGAGCGACTGGAAGACTTGCCTGCCCTGGCACAGTATTTCGCAACCACCCTGGCAAAAGAGACAGGTCTTTCAGCGCCTGTTTTGAGTGATATGGATTTAATGACCTTAAAGCAGTACGACTGGCCCGGTAATGTTCGGGAATTAAAAAATGTTGTTGAACGCAGCTTGCTGTTGAACACGACCGCCAGCGAATGTATTGCGGGCCACGCAAACAATATTGACAATAACGTAGCCACTCAAAAAACTGACAATGAAAAAAAACTGCTGCTCAAGGATATTGAAAAGCAGCACATACTCAGCGTGCTTGAAATGGAAAAGGGTAACAAATCTGCAGCGGCAAGACTGCTGGGCATTTCCCGAAAAACCCTGGAACGGAAAGTTCACGCCTGGGCTGAAAACGATTAGTCTCATAATCTGATGAGCAGAATGAAAAGTATCCTGCAAACAATAAAAGGAACGGTTCGTTACAAGTTGCTTGTCCTGGTTTTACTCCCAATTTTACTAATCATGCCGATTGCGCTGGCAATGGCTGTCTATTGGGGCAGCCGCTTCAGTTATGAACAATTATTTATTAAGGTCAATACTGACCTGTCTGTTACCCACAATATTTTTGGGAGAATGCGTGAAGATTATCTTAACCAACTGACTTCGCTGGCCCAATCCTATGACTTTCGCTTCGCTCTCGAGAAGAAAAATAAAACAGCCCTTCAAAATCAGATAGCCCATTTAAAAAATACGACTGGTTTTAATTATCTACATCTGGTTAACCCTGATGGAAACTGGATATTCGAAGGCCAACAAAGCGGCCAGGTACGTTTTTCTTCCTCTTTTCAGAGAGCGCTGGAAGGACGGGCCATTGCCGGAATCGAAATCTTTTCACATGAAGAGCTGGCAGCTGAAGAACCGGCGATGGCGACACTGCTTGAATTGCAACTACTGGAAACACCCAGGGCACGGCCAACAGAACGAAAGACAGAAAATCGCGGCATGATGATCCGTACAATTGTTCCGATCAGTAATGATCAGGGAAAAACTATCGCCCTGCTCGATGGTGGCGTTTTGTTGAACAATAATTTTGAATTTGTCGATACCATCCGTGATCTGGTTTATGGCCCGGGCAGCCTGCCTGAAGGCAGTATCGGCACGGTAACAGTGTTTCTGGATGACGTACGGATTTCGACTAATGTGCCGCTGCGTTTACGCGAACGGGCTTTGGGCACACGCGTTTCCAACGAAGTTAGAACAAAAGTACTGGACCACGGAGAGAAATGGATCGACCGTGCCTTTGTGGTCAACGACTGGTACATCTCTGCCTACGAACCCATCATCGACATCGACGGTCAGCGCGTCGGTATTCTCTATGCTGGCTTTCTTGAAAAACCATTTCGCAATGAACTGTGGCGCGCGCTTTTTGTATTAATTTTCATATTTATTGCATTGATGATTTTTTATGCACTGGTTGCCATTCGCGGTGCAAAATCAATCTTTAAACCGATTGAAGCCATGAGTAATGTTGTCAGTGCGACCCGGGCCGGGGATAAAAGCCAGCGGATCGGAAATATAGAATCAACCGATGAACTGGGCGTGCTCGCCAGGGAATTTGATGCCATGCTTGAACTATTACAGCAGCGTCAACAGGAGCTAGAAACCTGGGCCGAACAACTTGAAGAAAAAGTAACCGAGAGAACCACAGAATTACAACAAAAAAATACTGACCTGAGACATACCATCACTGCCCTGCATCAGACCAGGCAAAAGCTGGTTGTCGCAGAAAAACTGGCTGCGCTGGGAGAATTAACAGCAGGTGTCGCTCACGAGATCAACAACCCAACACAGGTTATTTTGGGAAATCTGGATGTGCTCAGCGAAAGTCTGGGTAAAAATGTAGAACCAGTTGAAGACGAAATTGAATTAATTATTCAACAAGTTTATCGCATCCAGGAAATTGTCAATCACTTACTACAATATGCACGACCAGATCAATATGCCAGCTATATTGACGAAATCGATGTAAATGAAATTGTGCAGGAAACATTAAAACTCGTTCGTCATCTGCAGACAAAAAACCGTGTCAACCTTTCTCTGGAATTAAATGCCACCCAACACATTGAAATTAACCCACAGGAACTGGAGCAGGTACTGGTCAATTTAATCTCCAATGCAATTCACGCCCTACCCGATGTAGGCGGGAAAATTAAAATTAGCAGCTGCAACTGGGAAGACAAGGGAATAGTCATCGAAATTAAAGACAATGGATGCGGCATTGACGAAGAACAGATTGGTAAAATCTTTAACCCATTCTACAGCACCAAAGTACAGGGTGAAGGCACGGGACTCGGACTGTCTGTCAGTTACGGCATTATTCGTCGGTACGGCGGTAACATCACGGTTACATCAACACCAGGAAAAGGCTCCGACTTTTGCATCTGGCTCCTGACGAAGCCTACGTATATTGAAGACGAAAAAATGCTGCGGGAACAATTGCAATCTATCGAGTCCAGTCGTTAAGACTCTATTCCATTGACAGAATATGTTTCCACTGTTCTTTCGTAACCGGCATAATTGAAAGCCGATTACCTTTTCGTACCAACGGCATGTCGGCTAGAGCAGATTCCTCTTTTAATTCCCGCAAGCTGATATTGCGTTTCAGCATACGTTTATATTTCACATCAACCATAAACCAGCGTGGTTTGTCCGGATCGCTTTTAGGGTCATAATATTTTTCATCGGGATCAAAAGCCGTGTGGTCGACATAACCTTCACGCACGACTTCCATGGTGCCAACGATACCCGGCTCCTTACAGTTGGAATGGTAGAAAAAAACCTGATCGCCTTTTTTCATGTCATCCCGCATCATGTTGCGCGCCTGATAATTGCGCACCCCGTCCCAGGGCTCAGTCTTGACTGCCTTGAGGTGATCAATGCCGAAAACGTCCGGCTCGGATTTCATTAACCAGTAATTTATTGTCATCTTTAACTCGTAATTATCTTTGGGGTTATCCACTTTCTTTGCTAAGATCCCAAGATCCCTCATTCGAGAAAAATATGCAAGAAAATATACGATACGTGCTGGTTTGGTCTGGTTGGTTACGGTTGGCTCACTGGGTTATTGCGGCCGGTGTTTTATTCCAGATTGTCAGCGCCTGGGCCATTGCGCATCAAAATGTTGATGTGCTTTTCTGGCGTGACTGGCACATGATTATCGGGCAAGTTCTACTCATTGCGCTTATGCTCAGACTTGCCTTACTGTTCTTCCCGGGAAGCAGCCACTGGCGTAGTTTGATACCCAACAGATCAGACATCCCGAACATCGTTCAGATGATTAAATTCTATGTAACTTTTGCACGCTTCCCGCTGCCCAACTGGTACGCACACAATCCATTATGGAAGCCGCTTTATCTGTTGTTATTTGTATTGCTGGCCGGCTGCCTGTTGACCGGAATTTTCCAGGATGCACCTTATCGTATAGCTGGATTTAGCTTACCAGCGTTACATAGTTTGCTTGCGCAGATCATAACGCTGTTCGTAATTGCTCACGTAATAGCCGTATTTCTACACGATTTAAAAGGCAAAGGCGCTTTTATTTCAGCCATGATAAATGGCTACCGATACTTTCATGTCTCTGATCAGGAGACTGGCAGAACAGATTCTGTTCCTAAAGATTCATCTATCTATATCTCTGTGGAAAGCATCAAAAAGCAATCCGACAAAAACTCGAAATAATCTGCGATGAAAATTATTTCCCCGGCACCAGGTTCATCCGGCTGACGGCATCATTGACATCCTCCGACCAGATAAAGATACGGTTATAAACGGGTACTTTAAAATATTCCTGCGGGCTGAAAATCTCCTTCGTGGTCATGTCCGTACAATATCGACTGACATAGGCAGAGCGTTCCCGGCCAGATAACTTTTTCCCCTGCTCCAGTTTCCTGGTGATTTCCCATAACCGGTAACACATACGGAATTCATAACCCGTTAAAGTGTGCTCGTTCTGCCATGCACCTAATTTATTTTTAAATGCTTTTTCCGCACCATCCTGCAACAAGACCAGATCATGATATTTAGGCAACGATGGAAAGATCGGGAAGGAAGCTGCCCAGCCATTATTAATCATAAGCAGGTTAAACGTAGCCCGTTCCTGCAACGTCAGGTTTTCACGCTCCTTGCTGGTATAATTCGGTGCGACATAAGCCAGCAGACGGCCGTACTGATCAAAATATTCATCGGCGGCGCGCAAAAATATTCTACGCTTACGGCTGCTACCCGGTTTTTTCAGCTTTTCATCAAGTAACTGGTTAAAGACATCTGTGGCATCTTTCCCCTGCTGCCTTTGTAATGTACCCGCGTTCCCGGTCGCAAGCTTTGGTTGAATATGTTCTGCCAGACCTGACTTAATCGGCGCCTTGCCCTGCTCAATCCAGTCAGCAAGTTGCTCGAATTTATCATCGTGCCTTTCCGGGTTGCTATTACCTGGATAATGTACCTCAGGCGTGTCAATACTGAGCATGCGAATTGACATGCTGACGTAAGGCGTATCGCCGTCAGTTATACGATCAAAACTTTTCGAGCCCAGAGAATCCAGCTCGAAGCCATTTGGATCCCAAAATATTGCCACATCAGACATGTATCCCTCCGTGGTTAGTGTTAGTGTATTTTCACAAACTATAGATCAAAAAGATCAGCTGCGCTGGCTATTTCTTCCCCTCTACCGCTGCATCAATCCTGTCAACAGACTGTTGTAGCGCCCTGTTAACATCCTTTTCTACTTTCTCCAATATTTCTCTAGAATAAGCAGATGTGCTTGTCTTTTTGTTTTTGTCTTCCACTGCTTTGCCGACCTTTTGCTGGTCGCAGCCCTGCAGCTGTATCGTCAGGAAAAGAAGTGTCGAAATAACTGAAAGCTTTTTAAAATTAGACATGGACACCTCTATGAAACGATTTAATGATATGCTGGTCAATATACAACACCTTTTCGATTAACATAAGTTTCAGGATCCACAAATGTACAAGTTCTTTATTTCCATCATGACTTCCACTTTGCTTGCAGGGCTCGCTCTATCTCCGCTACAGGCCGCACCAGAAGAAGGAAAAACCTTCAACGACTGGAAGGTAGGCTGTGATGAAAACCCGGACACCAAGGAAAAAATATGTCACCTACAACAGCTCATTTCTGACAAAAAAGACAACAAGCCAATCCTGATGGTTGCAGCAGGTTATTTACCGGGCCGCGAAGCGCCAACAATCATCATTACTTTGCCACTGGGCGTTTTATTACCACCCGGCCTGACCTTGCAGGTTGATGACAATGATGCCATCGCCTTTCCTTTTGAAGTCTGCGACCCGGTTGGCTGCCGTGCGGGTGTTGAGCTCAAAGGTGACCTGTTAAAACAATTTAAATCAGGCAACAAAGCAAAGCTGACTTTTGCCAGCATTCAACGCAAACCAGTTGGGCTACCGATTTCACTCAGCGGTTTTACAGCTGGTTTAAAAGCACTTAAATAAAAACGATAAATTTGATTGTGTAAGCCTTGTTCGTTAACCGCTGGATCTCTCCAGCGGTTTTTATAATTTCTCAAAGTGCATTGCACGACTCGGGAAGCTATACTTGTTCCAATGAAAAAAATACTCACCTTCATCGCAGTTATTTTCCTGTCCGCCTGCTCTCAACAGCCTGAAACACATTCATCAACTGACCCAGTGTCCTTTGTTAAAACCTACACGACTGAATCCAGCTTCGATGATGCAAAAGATGACTTGCTGATGGCAATCGAAGGGCACGGCCTGGTAGTCAGTTACACCTCACATGCGCAGGAAATGCTGGATCGAACTGCCGATGTCGCTGGCGTGACGACACCGGTCTATGATCGTGCAGAAATTATTCTATTCTGCAAGGCAGATTTATCGCACAAACTGGTAACTGCCAACCCGCACAACATTGTACTTTGCCCCTATGCAATTGCGATCTACACTCTGCATCAGAAACCAGAAACCGTTTATTTAAGCTTCCGCGAACCTGAAGCAAGCGAAGCGACAACAAAACCGATCCGGCAACTGCTTGTCGATATTATTGAGGAAGTTATTTAGCCTGTTTATTCTGCATGTAAACGTATTTAATCTTGGTCAGTTAAGTTGCCAGAAACCGACCAGAGTAACCATGACCATCGCAACTCCAATTACACGTTTAAATTGCACGCCACCTGACTTCAGCATCATGTCATGCGCGTGCAACCCGATAAAATGACCTATTGCAGCTATGGGTAATAAATAAATCGCATAGCGCAATTGTAAATCAACATCGGCTAAAATAAACGCGCTCATCTTGATGCACACTAAAATAAACCAGAGCACAAACAATGTGTCACGCAAACGGCTTTGAGCGACATGCTGCATAAAAACAGCAACAATTAATGGCGCGCCAATTAAGGATGTGCCGCTAACATATCCACCGAACACCAAAAGCAAGGTATCTACTAACTTGTTTTTACTGTTAATTGTGTAATTAAAAATATAGGTAAAACCATAAAACAAGGTAACAATAAAAACGATTTTTGACAGAAGATCACCAGGTAGATTCAGCAATCCCAGGATGCCAATTATCATTGGCAAAATCATAATAACCAGCGCTTTCCATAAATAACTCCAGTCAACATTATCAAGGCGATTAAAAACAGTTATCGATGAAAAGAATAATAAATGTGTACCAATAATAGGGAGAAACAATAATGGCTCAGGTAACACCAGCAGCATCAACGGCAAACCCAGAGCGGCACCACCAAAACCAAGGCCGGTACGCACAAAACCCGTCCAGATAAAAATTAGCCCCACTAGAAAATACTGCACGTTCGACAATTCACTCATATTGGAATAATGCCTACTTTTTGTGTGGTTTACATTGCAAAATATTTTCAGTCATTAGATGAATCTAAAAAACAAACCATGACGTAATTAATACTGAGCAGCTCAAAACAAAACTGCAGGTTGTTAAACCTGATCCTTAAAGCCGCTTGGCTTTTTTTGAGTATTATCTGGAGATGTCATCATGAAAAAATTTATTGTTATTGCAGGAATCACCACCGCCGCATTTTTTGCAGCAAGCACGGCACAGGCTGGAACCATGACAGATGCTGAGTTCTTTGCCAATATTAACGATCTGGCCTACGACGACCAGGCTCTGGAAACTGTTGAGTTTGCACGAATGGAATTTGGCGCGGTAAAAGCTGAAAAACATAGCCATAGCCCGTACTCATCTGCGCAAGCCTGGAATTCAGAGTTCAATCCAACTTCAGGTGTATCGACTACGAGTGGTAAAGCTCCCTGGGTCAGCATTATCCATGCACCCCTGTATATCGATACCTATTAACCCCTACAGGGAAGTAGCCAACCTGGACTCCATCTACTGGGGTCCTTTTTTTATATCTTTATTCAACAGGCAGGTTTTTCTGTCCACGCTCAAACCAGTCAATTCGCACACTCAATTGACCATGATCTGAACGCGTGTGGAAAAACTTTCCAACCTTTTTCGAGTGCAAGTCATCCAGTTCAGAATTTAGCAGGTGATCATTAAACACACGCAGTGTTCCAACTTTTCCGATACTGTCCCGGCCATGACCATCACGCAACCATTTAGGCACAAAGTGACTGGAGACCAGGACATGATCCAGGCTATCGTGGAAACCATCATAAATATGCGTGAAATAAACATCCCGATGTGTACGACGTGTTTGCAAATGATAACTACTGTATAACGCCATATCTGCACTTAAATCATCAAGCATTGTATAAGACAGGCGATCTTTTTTACCAGACAATCCGATTCTGGGTTGTGAAAGACCACCTGCAATATCGGTGGTGATGCTACGCGGCCCGTCGTTTAAATCGCCGACGACTAGCAACGGTTGCTGCGGATTTCTGGCAAGTTCATCTAGCGCGTAGCTTCTTAATGCCGCCGACTCAACCGCGCGGAGTAAAAGTGCGCGCGCTTGACCTAAGGCATACTCCTGCAAATAATCCCTGGCATAAATATTCATCTCCCTGCTATCAGGCCAACTATATATCGGCCGTTTTGATTTTAAATGTGCGGAAAACAATGTGATTTTGGCGGACTTGTTTTTTGCAACACCCAGCATATTTGAAAAACGCTTGGGCAACTTGATTCGCGCTTTCAAAACAGGCCGGTTAAACAGGTTCATATACTCACCGTTTTCACGCAACTCAAGCTGCCACTGTCGTCCGTTTTTTTCTTTAACCGTGCGTGAAAGATCAAAGATATCCGGAAAAGTTTCCAGCGTACTCACTTCGACTAACTTGCACTCATTTGAGACCATCAGCGCGATACGTGGCTGAGTGTATATTTTTGCTGGAACGCCCTCGTACTCGGTTTCAGTAAATTCTGGATCGCCCGCCAGATACAAGGTAACACTGCCAGCATAACGAGAAGCGTTTATAACATCTTCAAGTGCACTCAGATCAAACACTTCCTGAAAGCAAACGATATCGCAATTCATGCGCTCGAGTTGCCGTGCAAGCCAGTTTATTTTTCTTTGGTAATAACTATTTTCAGCATCCCCCTCATCCCAGTAGCAATTTTTTCTGTCCGCATCATAAAAAAAATGATAGCGCTTTGAAGAAGAAGGCGGAACAAGGTTCCGAACATTGAAACTACCAACATTAAAACGATGTGTCACGGGCAGGCGTTATTGTCTTTTTTCTTTGTGTTAATTTCAAAGCAGAAATATTTACGCACTGGTTTTATAATTTCCCATGAGCAACTTAACCCGGCCGGAAAAGTCACCAGATCACCTTTGCCGATCTTTACGGCTTCGCCATTCACGGGCCTGACGATAACCTCGCCCTCCAGAAAGTAGCAGGTCTCCGTGTCTTCATAAGTCCAGGGGAAAGAAGACTCTGACTTCTCCCACACAGACCAGGTATCAACTCCTTTTTCATCCAGCAGTTTTTGGTCTGGATTATGAATTATTTCAATCTGGG
>DTYI01000090.1 GCA_012961935.1 Thiotrichales bacterium
ATACCCATCATGTCCAAAGTTACGTATCTTACGTAATCCTCAATTGTGTTTGGTTTGTCTCCAACCTGCTGGGAGAAATTGCGCTTTACAGAATAAGTAATGGATGATGGCAAAACTTCGATCACTGCAAAGACAAAACGGCCAAACGATGAACGACCAAGAAACAAGAAGAGAAGAAATTAATGGCTACCTAAGGCTAGCCCTACCACTCATGGCAAAACACAACGTTCCTGCAACGCCAAAAAATTACACCACCTGGTTTAAACATGTATCCGGATCAAATGCAGCACTGACTGAAGCTATCGATGAATTAATTTCTCAGGGAAAAGAATTTACAGAAGAAATAAATGATAATCTCTACTGGAAATTTTGCGCTGAAAAAGACGAGCATGAACTACAAAAATTACGCGAAGATATTCAGCAGGTCTTGTTGACTGTTCTCAATGAAGCCGCTGAGCTGTGTGGCGAGACAGAAAAATACGGTTCGTTAATTACCCATTCTGTCGCAAAATTATCTGAAGACGCCTCGGTAAAAGAAATACGCTCGGTTATGGGTGAAATTCTCGATGAAACAAAAGCGATCACCCTGGTCGGTACGCAAGTTCAACAAACCATGGAAGCAAAAACAGTCGAGCTCGAAACGCTTCAAAAAGAATTTGAGCAGGCCAAAGCTGAATCCTTGCTGGACTTTCTGACCAACATCCCAAACAGGAAAGCATTTAATGAAAAACTGGTTACACTAACGGCTGAGGCAGCTACCGAAGAAAAAGACTTATGCCTGCTGATTATTGACATTGATCATTTCAAAAAATTTAATGATGAATTTGGGCATATTGTCGGTGATGAAGTACTAAAATTTGTCGCCCGAAAAATCAATGACGTGATTAGAGGCTGGGATTTTCTGGCGCGTTTTGGTGGGGAAGAATTTATTGTGCTCCTCCCGCAAACACCGCTTCATGGCGCCACCACGGTTGCCGAAAATATTCGACAGTATTTTTCAAAGGCAAAATTAAGGGCCGCAACCACGTCGAAACCGCTAGGCAAGATCACTGTCTCGATTGGTATCTCCCGCTTTCAACCCGGTGAGGCGCTAGAACAATTCATTGATCGCGCTGATCAAGCACTTTATCTGGCGAAAAACTCTGGCCGAAACCTTGTGTCCACTGAATCAGACCTGGAAAACTGAGCATCTTAGAAAAAACTTATCTAACTGTTTTATCAAGCGGCTATTTCCCGCCACTTTTTTAAATTTAAAACCACATCACAGAATCACGTAATCACCGCTTCAGGTTTTTCACAAGCTGCCGATGTTGTCGATATAGAAAGTCGACACAGGGCAGGGGAAAACATGCAAGCTTTGGAAAATCCACAGCGCAGAGAGGAAAGGAAGGAAACCGATCGCCTGATTTTATTTCGCTTGTCCGGCGAACCAAATTTCCGCCCGGCCAGGATAAAAAATATCAGCCACCACGGCTTATTTATGCAGGCTCATGAAGCTCTGCAAATTGGAGAGCTGGCAGAAGTCATTATTGCGCCCTATGACAGCGCCTGTGAACCCATGCAGGTGACAGTTGAAATCGTACATATTCAACCCGCTGAAAAAACAACTCAACACGGCTACGGCTGCAAAGTGACCTCAAGCAATTTTATTGAAAATATCGATATATAATCACCCTTCGGGTTAGTAACTATTAAGGACAAGTGCTGATTGATTTAATCCAGTCGTCAATCAGGGTGGCCGCTTCGGTATCGACAACCAGACTACCCAGTGGCGGCATGCGTGAACCATCCAGCCTTTTCACTCGCTCGGCAATAATTGAACGTGCCGGATCAGATGGCGCAAGTAACTTGGCGCCGGTAATACCCAGATTGCCCACTGAAGGCGCGACATCGCAGACCTTCATATCTTCAAGCGGTGTTTGATAGCGGAAATCGATTTCTCCTCCGGCCGTCCCACCTGGACGATGGCAATGTGAACAGTTTGAATGCAGGTAGGCTTTTGCACGTAGATCAACCGGCGCATTCGTGTCGTCCGGCGACACCATCACTTCCGCTACCGCAGGTGGATTTTCAAGCAATCCAATGTGCGTCATCGTTTTAATCTGGTCGGCGTCAACCCCGGAAGAAGGATAGATAAATGACCGGTTGAGCTGCCCTGTTTCAGGTCCCAGTGCGCGCTTTGCTGCCGCAGTATGGCATTCAAGACACTGCCCCGGGCTGGGGAAACTCCAGTTCTGACCTGCGACGATTTCCGTTTTCCCGCTATCCAGTAACAATGCATCTGACTGGTCATCTGTCCATTGATAAGTGTACCCCGACCATCCTGCAGATCGATGTTCCAGAAAGCGGGTTTCGATACGTTTGCCATTCAGACTGAATTCCTTAACCAAAACCGTCCCGACAGGAAACAACCAGTCACCGTCTGCATCAATCTGAATTTTCGCAGCATCCGGCAAGGCGATCCAACGCCGTTTCTCTGCTGCATCTGACCAAAGCGGCGCATTCAGATCATATGGAATCAGCGCGTCTACAGCTTGCGCTGGATCGTTTACTGCAAAACAACCTGTAGCAGAAAGCTTGTCTGGGATCACTGTGCTGCTGGCTGAACCGCTTGTACCTGGTTCAATTTTATAGATGCCGCCCTGCACCAGATCCAGCGCATACAGCTCACCCTGGTTATCTTCTGCAAAGGAGCCAATCGATAAGCCGGTTGCCTCAAGCTTGAGTTCCGGCGTCTGGGCACTGGATGAATCAGCTCGCACACTCCAGATATTGCCGCTGCAAAAATCACCGTAAATAAACTTACCTTGCAGTTCAGGAATCAAGCTGCCTCTGTAAACATAGCCGCCGGTAATCGAACAACCCTGACCATGGTCATATTCCGCAACGGGAGACATATAGGTACTCTGCAAACCACATCCGTTTGTGTTATGCGCCAACGTACCTTCATAACAGCGCCAGCCGTAATTTTTTCCCACCTCAACCAGGTCAACTTCCTCACGCTCATCCTGACCCACATCACCACACCACAGCGCACCCGTACTGCGATCAAAATTCCAGCGCCAGGGATTGCGGAAACCCCAGGCATATATTTCCGGGCAGCCAGCGTCACCACAGGCCGCGCTGGATGCAAAGGGATTTGCCGCCGGAATGGAATAAGGTTTACCCCGTGCGGCATCTGCCTGATCGACATTAATGCGTAAAAATGCGCCCAGTAAATTTTGCGTATCCTGCCCATTGTCACCCGGGTCACTGCCTGAGCCGCCGTCACCAAAACCGATATATAAAAAACCATCCGGGCCAAAGTTGATCTGACCACCATTATGATTTGAGAAAGGCTGGGTTAGGGTCAGCAGAATTTCTTCGGTGCCGGGATCAAGTGATTGTCCATTGCCTGTAAAACGTGAAATACGCGAAACCAGATCCCCGTTAACCGTTGCAGTATAGGAAAGAAAAACTTCACCGTTGGTTGTAAAGTCCGGGTGAAAAGCCATCCCGAGCAGACCGGCCTCATTCGGACCGGAGTCAACACGAGCGGAGATATCAATAAACGTCGAAGCTGTGGTAACTGCATTGTCATTATCAAACACCATCACCCTGCCAGCTTTTTCGACGGCATACCACTTTGTGTTATCTCCAGGTATTTGCAACAGAGCAACAGGCTGGTCAAGACTGAGATTTTGGAATTTGCGTGTCAGCTGAATGCCAGCCGCTACCGGCTCATGAATAAGGCAGGTGGTATTACTTACCCGAGTTTCAATACCGACTGGCTCCGTACCAGAGTTTCCACCGCCTCCATTACTACCTCCGCCATTTACATCGCCACCATTATCACCGCTGCCACCACAGGCAGTTAACGCAAACAAGAAGCTCAAGCAGAGGTATTTAATTTTCATTTACCAGCACCCGCAGTGAATTTTTGTGCGGGTTAATTTGACAACATCCACCCGCTTGCTACGGTATGACAACGCAATACGTTAATCATTCCCCAGGCTAGTAGCAGAAAACCAAAAGGCTAAAATCTGTTCTATACTATTTAAAGATACCGCATCTGCGGCGATCACCATCACGTAACTAATAATAGTGTGCGACACACCAGAGGAGATTCTATGAGAAAATTTGTCCACTCTGTTTTCACCATCTGTCTGCTAGCTCTGACTTCCAGCGCAGCAATAGCTGGTGAAAAAAGTTTTGGCGAATACGCCATTCATTACAGCGCCTTTAATGCTGACTTTCTAAACCCTTCAGTAGCCAAGGCCTACGGTATTCAGCGCAGCAAAAACAGAGCTGTTCTGAATGTTACGGTACTTAAAAAAGCAGACAAAGCCCTGCCCAAACCTGTAAAAGCTGATGTCAGCGGCACTGCAATTACGGTTTACCAGAAAGCACGGCCATTGAAACTGCGTGAAGTAAAAGATCAGGATACTTATTACTATATTGCCGAATTTCCTGTCACCAACGAAGAAACCCTGAATTTCAAAGTCAGTGCCAGGGCAAATGGCAAAGACATTGGTACTGTTAGTTTCCAGCAGCAGTTTTTCACACAATAACTATTTGGCTCTCATTTTGGTGGGCAGGATGCCCACCGCGCCTTTTACGCTACGGCCAACCAGATCTGGTAAAAACCCAATAAAATAACCAGCCCACCGGCCAGATAATGCACCCAGGATTTTTGCAGCAGGTGACTCAACTGAGTTGCGAAAACACCCATCAGCAGTAAATTGGGTAACGTGCCCAGACCAAAACCTAACATCAATAAAGCACCCTGCGTCATCCCGCCTGAAGCCAGCGACCAGATCAGTACGCTATAAACCAGACCACAAGGCAACCAACCCCAGACCAGTCCAAGCAAAAACGCCTGAGGAAAAGAACGAACAGGTATCAGACCTTTTCCAAGCGGTTCGATACGCCGCCACAGTACGCCACCCATCTGCTCCAGTTTGACCAATCCTCTCCACCAGCCTGCCAGATATAATCCCAGAGCAATCATGAACAATCCAGCAACAAGCTGAAGTATGCGCTGGGCAGCATTCACACCCGACAAATCAAATGCCAACAGACCCAGCAAACCTGCCAGCGCACCTGCAATGCTATAACTGATAATTCGGCCGGCATTATAAGCAAGCTGAAACCCAAACATTCTCCTTTGCCAGTCCTGCGTTGATTTGCTGACACCCAACGTCAGGGCTCCGACAATGCCACCGC
>DTYI01000091.1 GCA_012961935.1 Thiotrichales bacterium
ACCGACGTAACGGGCTCCTGTGATTTACCTGAAGGCGCCGAAATGGTGATGCCGGGCGACAACGTCAAAATGGTCGTCAGCCTGATCAACCCGATTGCGATGGAAGAAGGCCTGCGCTTTGCGATCCGCGAAGGTGGCCGAACTGTGGGCGCCGGTGTGGTGTCTAAAATCATTGAGTAATTAATTATGGCTAGCCAAAATATCAGAATACGCCTGAAAGCTTTTGATCATCGACTGATTGATCGTTCAGCGGCGGAAATCGTTGAAACAGCAAAGCGCACCGGTGCGCGTGTAAAAGGGCCTATTCCTTTGCCGACGCGTAAAGAGCGTTTTACTGTGCTGGTTTCACCGCACGTAAACAAAGACGCGCGAGATCAGTATGAGCTGCGCACACATAAGCGTTTAATGGATATTCTGGATCCTACCGACAAGACAGTGGATGCCTTGATGAAACTGGATCTTGCTGCTGGTGTTGATGTGCAAATAAAACTTAACTAAAGAAAAGTTTTCTGGCATACTACGCGCCCTTTTCGGCCCGAGCTAATTCTTAATTGGTTCGGGCCGAAAGTTTAAATGGTTTAAAAATTTAATCAATGCAGCCTGATGGTTGCGCCTTGAGGTTTTTTAAAATGTCGATCGGACTGGTTGGTAAAAAAGTCGGTATGACCCGTGTATTTACTGATGAAGGTGCATCAGTAGCCGTCACGGTGGTCGAAGTACAGCCTAACCATGTGGCTCAGGTAAAGTCAGTTGAAACTGATGGTTATAATGCCATCCAGGTTACAACAGGTTCTCGTAAGGCATCCCGTGTAAACAAGGCGGCAACAGGACATTTTTCCAAGGCTGGCGTGCCGGCTGGGCGTGGCTTGTGGGAGTTCCGTGCTAATGATGTTTCTGATTACCAGCCTGGCTCAGATTTGACCGCCGAGCTGTTTGAGGTTGGGCAGATTGTCGATGTGACTGGAACCAGCAAAGGTAAAGGTTTTGCCGGCACGATCAAGCGCCATAATTTTGCGGGTAAGGACGCCACCCACGGTAACTCGATTAACCATCGGACTCCAGGTTCGATTGGTATGTGTCAGACGCCAGGCCGGGTATTTAAAGGTAAGAAAATGTCAGGTCACATGGGTAATGTTCGAACAACAACTCAGAATCTGGAAATTGTAAAGGTAGATGTAGATCGTAACCTTCTGTTGATTAAAGGCGCTGTTCCCGGCGCTCGTGATGGCAATGTAATTGTCCGTCCCGCAGTCAAGGTGAGGAGTTAAGACAATGGAATTGAAGATGATTGATTCCAAGTCAGGCCTGCAGGTTTCAGAGGCTGTTTTTGGTAAAGATTTTAATGAGCCACTGATTCACCAGGCTGTAACCGCCTATATGGCAGGTGGTCGTGCTGGTACGAAGGCACAAAAAAACCGGTCTGCGGTCAGTGGTGGCGGTGCTAAACCATGGCGTCAGAAAGGTACAGGCCGCGCTCGCGCAGGTACGATACGCAGCCCGTTATGGCGACATGGTGGCGTTACATTTGCCGCGCAGCCGCGTGATTACTCGCAAAAGCTAAACCTGAAAATGTATCGTGCGGCCATGCGCTCTATTCTGTCCGAACTGGCTCGTCAGGATCGCTTGCAGATAGTCGATAGTTTTGGCCTTGAAGCGCCAAAAACAAGAATACTTGCGGCCAAATTAAAAGAGTTGGGCGCCGAAGATGTGTTGATTGTCGATGTTGAGATTGCTGATAATTTAAACTTGGCGGCGCGTAATCTTCCGCATGTAGAAACTGTGGTTGTTGCGTCAGTGAACCCTGTTTCTTTGCTGCGACACAAAAATGTGATTGCAACGTCGGCCGCAGTCAAAAAGATTGAGGAGTGGCTGGCATGAACCAGGATCGAATTTTACAGGTTTTGTTGGCGCCTCATGTTTCTGAGAAAGCGGCTTTTGTTGCGGATGCAGGACAGCACGTTTTCAAAGTGGCAACAACTGCAACCAAGCTGGAAATCAAGAAAGCAGTCGAGTCTTTGTTTGAAGTTGAAGTGACGGATGTGCGGGTTGTCAACGTGAAAGGTAAAATCAAACGTTTTGGTGCCCGTGAAGGTAAGCGGTCTGACTGGCGTAAGGCCTATGTGCGCCTTAAAGAAGGTCAGAGCATCGATCTGATGACAGCAGAATAAGGCTGGGATTATGGCAACTGTAAAAGCAAAACCAACTTCTCCGGGACGTCGTTTTACCGTCAGTGTTAAAACGCCGGATTTGTATAAAGGTGATCCATATGCACCTTTGCTGGAGAAAAAATCAAAAACGGGTGGCCGCAACAATAAAGGTCGGATTACTACGCGTCATATAGGTGGTGGTCATAAACAACGTTATCGCGTAATTGATTTTAAGCGTAATAAAGATGGCGTGCCTGCGACTGTTGAGCGGTTGGAATATGATCCAAACCGAACCGCAACTATAGCGCTGCTCTTGTTTAAGGATGGTGAACGCCGATATATTATTGCGCCGAATAAGTTAAAAGCTGGAGATGAAGTTATCTCCGGTAACCATGCGCCGATTAAGCCTGGAAATGCATTGCCATTGCGGAATATTCCGGTTGGTACAGTGATTCATTGTGTTGAGCTGAAACCTGGCAAAGGCGCGCAGCTTGCACGCAGTGCCGGCACATCGGTGCAGTTGGTAGCGCGAGAAGGCAGCTATTCAACACTGCGTTTGCGCTCTGGCGAAATGCGGAAAGTTTTGTCTGACTGCCGTGCTGTCATTGGTGAAGTATCCAATGGAGAGCATAGCTTGCGTAAGTTGGGTAAGGCTGGCGCAAAACGCTGGCGTGGTGTCAGACCGACTGTACGAGGTGTGGCAATGAATCCAGTTGATCACCCGCATGGAGGTGGTGAAGGGCGTACCTCTGGTGGTCGTCACCCGGTTAGTCCCTGGGGTATGCCGACCAAGGGTTACAAAACACGTAGTAACAAGCGGACTGACAAGTTAATTGTCCGTCGTCGCAAGAAGTAATCGAGAGAGGTAAACCAAAGTGCCACGTTCGCTGAGAAAAGGTCCGTTTATTGATCACCATCTGATGAAGAAGGTGCTCACTGCCAGTGAGAACAATGACAAACGCCCGATCAAGACCTGGTCGCGTCGCTCAATGGTCAGCCCGGAAATGGTGGGTTTGACGATTGCGATACATAATGGTCGCCAGCATGTACCTGTTTTGATTAGTGAGAATATGGTTGGTCATAAGTTGGGTGAGTTTGCTTTAACTCGCACATTCCGGGGTCATATCGCGGACAGAAAGGCGAAATAGGTTAACGAGATGGAAGTAGCTGCGAAATTAAAAACTGTCAGAGTGTCACCGCAAAAGGCCAGATTAGTAGCTGATCAGGTTCGAGGTGTATCAGTGGACAAAGCGCTGGAGATTCTGAGTTTTAGCTCCAAAAAGTCTGCACGCATCATTAAAAAGATATTGGAATCTGCGATTGCCAATGCCGAACATAATGAAGGTGCGGATATTGATGAGTTGAAAGTGTCGACGATTTTTGTTGACCAGGGGCCGGTTTACAAGCGAATTCAGCCACGTGCCAAGGGCCGTGCGAATCGAATTTTAAAACGCACCAGTCATATTACTGTCTGCGTCAGCGATCAATAGGTAAGAATAGATATGGGTCAAAAGGTACATCCAATTGGTTTCCGCCTGGGAATTGCGACTGACTGGAATTCACGGTGGTATGCCGAAGGTAAAGAATATGCCAGCCTGCTGTTGAATGATACAGAGGTGCGAGATCACCTGAAGAAAAAGCTTTATCAGGCTTCAGTCAGTCAAATACATATTGAGCGCTCAGCGAGTTCTGCGCTAGTGACGATACACACAGCGCGTCCCGGTATCGTGATCGGCAAGAAAGGCGAAGACATTGAAGCGCTCCGCCGGGAAGTATCAAAAATGATGGGTCTGCAGCTGGGTAATGTGCGGATTAACATTGAGGAGGTGCGTAAGCCAGAGATTGATGCGCAACTGGTAGCTGAAAGCATATCCCAGCAACTGGAACGTCGGATTATGTTTCGCCGGGCCATGAAGCGAGCTGTGGGTAATGCTATGCGGCTGGGCGCGCTGGGTGTGAAAGTCAGTGTTGCAGGTCGCCTCAATGGTGCTGAGATTGCACGATCAGAGTGGTATCGTGAAGGTCGTGTTCCTCTTCACACGCTGCGAGCTGATATTGATTATGGTGTCGCCCGTGCAAATACCACTTATGGCGTAATTGGTGTGAAGGTCTGGATTTATAAAGGTGAAGTTTTTGACCTTGAGCAAAAGAATCAAGATAAAGACAAGCCTCAACCTCGGGCCGGCAAGAAAGGCAGTAAATAGAGAGTAGAAGATGTTACAGCCAAAACGAACAAAATTTCGCAAACAGATGAAAGGTCGCAACCGTGGACTCGCGCAGGCAGGCAATAAAGTCAGCTTCGGTGAGTACGGTCTCAAGGCTATGGATCGCGGTAAACTAACTGCGCGTCAAATCGAAGCGGCACGTCGTGCGATGACTCGGTATGTCAAACGCGTCGGCAAGATATGGATTCGTGTGTTCCCTGATGTTCCGGTGACCAAAAAACCACTGGAAGTACGGATGGGTAAAGGTAAAGGCAATGTTGAATATTGGGTTTGCAAGATTCAACCTGGCCGTGTGCTTTATGAGATGGAAGGTGTTGACGAAGAAGTAGCACGCAAAGCCTTCAAACTAGCGGCAGCGAAGTTGCCTTTTAAAACAGCATTTGTAACGCGTCAGGTGATGTGATGAAAGCGACCGAATTGCGCCAGAAATCAGTTTCAGAGTTGGGTGAGGAGTTGACCTCGCTCTATCGTGAACAGTTTAACCTGCGGATGCAGCAGGGTAGCGGTCAGGCTGCTCGACCCGACCAGTTTAGTAAGGTACGTAAAAATATCGCGCGCATTAAGACTGTTTTAACCGAAAAAAAGAAAGCAGGTGAAGCCTCATGACTGAGGAGAAGAAAATTGAACGAACATTGTCTGGTCGTGTAGTCAGTGACAAGATGGATAAGACTGTGACTGTGCTGATAGAGCGTTTAGTCAAACATCCTGTATACGGCAAGTATATTCGGCGTTCAACCAAACTACACGTGCATGATGAAAATAATATCTCCCGGGAAGGCGATAAAGTAGTGATCAAGGAATCACGCCCACTTTCCAAGACCAAATCATGGTCTTTGGTTGAAGTGATTAAATAACTTGTTAGATTGAGAACGGTAACTGGACAAACAGCATGATACAGATGCAAACAGTTTTAGATGCGGCCGATAACAGCGGTGCGAAAAGAATTCAGTGCATTAAAGTGCTGGGTGGTTCACATCGGCGTTACGCTGGCGTGGGTGACATTATTAAAGTCAGTATTAAAGATGCTATCCCACGCGGTAAAGTGAAAAAAGGAGATGTCTATAATGCTGTCGTAGTCCGCACGGCCAAAGGTGTACGTCGAAATGATGGTTCTTTGATACGTTTTGACCGCAATGCGGCTGTACTTTTGAACGCTCAGCATCAACCGATCGGTACCCGTATTTTTGGACCGGTTACCCGTGAGTTACGCACTGAGAAATTTATGAAAATTATTTCTCTGGCGCCAGAAGTATTGTAAGAGATTAATCATGCAACGAATCAGAAAAGGTGACGAGATCGTCGTTATAGCAGGCAAAGACAAAGGCCGTCAGGGTACTGTCGAGCGTGTTCTGGATAACGGCAAGGTGTTGGTAGAAGGCATTAATATCGTGAAGAAACACCAGCGTGCAAATCCGAATATGGGTGTTGCGGGTGGAATTGTCGATAAAGAGATGCCACTGCATGCATCAAATGTGATGCTGTTTAATCCAGAGACCGGTAAAGGCGATCGGATCGGCTTTAAAACGCTGGATGACGGTCGTAAAGTGCGCTTTTTCAAGTCCAATAACGAAGTACTGGATTGAGGTGATCTAAATGGCCAGGCTACAGCAAGAATATAAAGACAAGATCATCCCGCAGTTGCAGGAACGTTTTTCCTATAAAAACATCATGCAAGTGCCCAGGGTCAAAAAAATTACGCTTAACATGGGCCTTGGTGAGGCGGTGGCTGATAAGAAAATCATCGAACACGCCGTTGATGATATGACCCGGATTGCAGGTCAGAAGCCAGTCGTCACACACGCACGCAAATCGATTGCGGGCTTTAAAATTCGTGACGATATGCCGATCGGTTGCAAAGTGACTCTGCGTGGTGAGCGTATGTATGAATTTCTGGATCGGCTGATCAATATTGCAATACCCAGAACGCGCGATTTCCGTGGTATGAGCGGCAAGAGTTTTGATGGCCGTGGCAACTACAGCATGGGTGTACGGGAACAAATAATTTTTCCCGAAATTGATTATGACAAAATAGATGTGCTGCGTGGTCTGGATATCACCCTGACGACGTCAGCCAATTCGGATGAAGAGGCCAGGGCTTTGCTCGAAGCCTTTTCATTCCCTTTTAGAAAGTAAAGTAGTAGTGAGACATTGATCAATGGCTAAAACTTCGATGGTGCAACGCGAATTAAGGCGTGTTCGTACTGTAAAAAAATATGCTGCAAAGCGTAAAGCGTTGAAAGAGATTATCAGTAGCGCGAGTAGTAGCTTCGAAGAGCGGATGGACGCATCTGACAAGTTGCAAAAAATGCCACGCAATGCTTCACCGTCACGTTTGCGTAATCGATGTGCGCTAACTGGCCGTCCACATGGCTACTACCGCAAGTTTGGCCTGGGTCGTAACAAGTTGCGCGAGTTGGCAATGCGTGGTGATATTCCTGGTCTGGTCAAGGCCAGTTGGTAAGGAAGGTATTGAAATGAGTATGAGTGATCCAATCGCCGATATGTTGACCCGCATCCGTAATGGTCAGCAGGCTGGTAAAGTTTCTGTGAGCATGTCTTCGTCCAAAGCAAAACTAGCTGTTGCCCAGGTTTTGAAGGATGAAGGTTATATCACTGACTTCAAGGTGTCGGAAGGCGCAAAACCTGAAATGGTTGTTGAACTGAAATACTATCTCGGTAAGCCCGTCATAGAACAGGTAAAACGCGTCAGTCGACCTGGTTTGCGTATTTTCCGTGGTAAAGATGAATTGCCAGTTGTTAATGGTGGGCTTGGCGTGGCGATTGTGTCCACCTCAAAAGGTATGATGAGTGATCGTGCTGCACGAACTGCAGGCCACGGTGGCGAAGTCATCTGTACAGTTTCTTAGAGTTGGTAACGGCGAAAATAAATGTCCAGAGTTGCTAAAAATCCGATTACAGTCCCATCCGCAGTGGATGTAAATGTCAGTGGCCAGCAGGTCACCATTAAAGGTTCCAAAGGTAATCTTGAGCTGGCTGTGCATGACACAGTCAAGGTTGAGTTTGAAGACGGTAAAATCCAGGTGGCCTTGAGCGATCAAGACGCTCAGGATTATGCAATGGCCGGTACCATGCGCGCCCTGCTAAATAACATGGTGAAGGGCGTCAGCGAAGGCTTTGAGCGTAAGCTGGAGCTGGTCGGTGTTGGTTATCGTGCCCAGGTGCAAGGTAAGAAGTTGAATCTCACATTGGGCTTTTCTCACCCTGTCGAGTATGCCGTGCCTGAAGGTATTACCATTGAAGCACCCAGCCCGACTGAAGTCGTCGTGAAAGGTGTCGACAAGCAAAAGGTTGGGCAGGTAGCTGCAGAGATCAGGGCCTTTCGTCCGCCTGAGCCTTATAAAGGCAAGGGTGTTAAATATGCGGATGAGCGAATCATTCGCAAAGAAGCTAAGAAGAAGTAGGTAATGGCGATGGATAAGAAATCAGCACGTTTACGCAGAGCGCGTAAAAGCCGCTCCAAAATGCGTGAAATTAATGCGCTGCGTTTGAGTGTGCATCGAACACCTCAGCATATTTATGCGCAGATTATTGAGCCGACCGGAAATACCATTGCTAGTGCATCGAGCATTGACAAGGCACTCAAGGCTGACCTGAAGACAGGCGGAAATATCGATGCAGCAACAGCGGTAGGAAAATTGATCGCTGAACGTGCGAGAGACATAGGTGTTGAGTCGGTTGCGTTCGATCGCTCTGGATTTAAATATCATGGCCGCGTCAAGGCGCTGGCAGAAGCCGCCCGCGAAGCCGGGTTGAAATTCTAAAGGTTATCAAATGGCTGGAAATATTGAACAAGCAAGTACCGATGGTCTCCAGGAAAAACTGGTTGCTGTTAATCGTGTCGCTAAAGTTGTTAAAGGCGGACGGCAGTTTGGCTTTACTGCGCTAACAGTAGTGGGCGATGGTGATGGCCGGGTTGGTATCGGTTATGGAAAAGCCAAGGAAGTGCCCGTGGCCATTCAAAAAGCAATGGAAAAGGCACGACACGACATGGTGACCATCCCGCTCAAGGATGGCACCTTGCACTACCCGATTAATGGCGTATTTGGTGCCGCAAAAGTGTATATGCAGCCTGCATCTGAAGGAACTGGCATTATTGCCGGTGGCGCGATGCGTGCGGTATTTGAGGTTTTGGGTGTACGGAATGTGCTTGCTAAATGCATCGGTACTCGAAATCCAATTAATGTTGTTCGTGCAACCGTAAAAGGCCTGTCCGAAATCAGTTCGCCCGAAGCTGTCGCTGCTAAACGCGGCAAATCAGTTGAAGATATTCTGGGGTAGATCATGGCAGAAAAACAATTAAAGGTGACTTTGGTGCGTAGCCTGATTGGTCGGCTAAAAAGCCATCAGGCTTGCGCGCAGGGCCTTGGAATTCGCAAGATGCACAACCCTGTGATCGTAAGTGACACGGTTCAGAATCGAGGCATGGTAAACAAGATTGCCTATATGTTGAAGGTCGAGGAAGTTTGATATGTATTTGAATACACTCAAGCCGGCAGACGGTAGTCGCCCTTCACGTAAGCGTGTTGGTCGTGGCATGGGTTCCGGCATTGGTAAAACAGGTGGTCGCGGACACAAAGGGCAAAAATCCCGTTCAGGCGGTTTCCACAAAGTGGGATTCGAGGGTGGGCAGATGCCTATTCAGCGTCGTCTACCCAAGGTGGGTTTTGCGTCACGCAAAGGTGCACGCACAGCACAGGTTCGCCTTTCTGAGTTGAATAAAATTGACGCAGATGTGATTGATCTGGATGCGCTCATAACAGCAGGCGTTGTACCTGCAAGGACTTTACGCGCCAAAGTTTTTGCTTCAGGCGAGGTGGGAAAAGCAGTCACCTTAAAGGGTGTCGCAGTCAGCAAAGGTGCACGCGAAGCGATCGAAGCAGCCAAAGGCAAGATTGAAGCGTAATGGCTAAAACAGGCGCCAAACCCAGCATGGCAATCGGTGATCTGGGCAAGATCACGGAGCTACGCAAGCGCCTGTTATTTTTGTTGATGGGAGTGATTGTTTTTCGAGTTGGAACGTTTATTCCTGTTCCAGGCATAGACCCGCAATCCATGCAGCAGTTTTTTGACCAGCAAAGTAGCACAATCCTTGGCATGTTTAATATGTTCTCAGGTGGTGCGCTCGAGCGCTTGAGTATCTTTGCTCTGGGTATTATGCCTTACATTTCTGCTTCAATTATTGTGCAGATGTTGTCGATGGTTGTACCTTCATTGGAACAACTGCGAAAAGAAGGAGATGCTGGCCGTAGAAAAATTACTCAGTACACACGCTATTTCACAATCGTACTGGCAACCTTTCAAAGTATCGGCGTTATGATTGCACTGGATGGGCAAGGTGTTGATCTGGGTCACCGCGATGGCGTCAGCAACTTCAACTTCATCTTTACAGGTGTGGTTACACTCGCGACCGGGACGATGTTTCTGATGTGGCTGGGAGAGCAAATTACCGAGCGTGGCATCGGCAATGGCATCTCGATTATTATCTTCTCGGGTATTGTCGCAGGCCTGCCTGCTGCAATTGGCGGAACGCTTGAACTAGCCCGTACTGGTGAACTATCAGCAGGGTTGGTGCTGCTATTATTGGCTTTAGCGATAGGCGTTACCGCGTTTGTTATCTTCGTTGAACGTGGGCAACGGCGAATTACAATTAATTATGCAAAGCAGCAACGCGGTAACAAACTCTATGCCGCGCAGTCCAGTCACCTGCCACTGAAGCTGAACATGGCCGGTGTGATACCGCCTATTTTTGCTTCTAGTATTATTCTGTTCCCCGCCACGTTGGGACAATGGTTTGGTCGTGCTGAAGGAATGGGCTGGTTACAGAATATTTCGACTGCTCTGGGCCCAGGGCAACCGCTTTATATTTTATTTTATGCGACTGCGATTATCTTTTTCTGCTTTTTTTATACGGCGCTGGTATTTAACGCGCGTGAAACGGCAGACAATCTTAAACGCTCAGGCGCATTTGTTCCGGGTATCCGTCCCGGTGAACAAACTGCCCGATACATTGATGG
>DTYI01000092.1 GCA_012961935.1 Thiotrichales bacterium
AAATCTTGTCCATAGAGTACCACGAGACCATCATGGCTGCCGCTGGGCATCAAGCGCGGCCTGATGACCACTGTTCATGCTGCGACTGCATCCCAGAAAACTGTTGACGGCCCTTCCATGAAAGACTGGCGCGGTGGCCGTGGTATTCTCGAAAATATCATCCCATCTTCTACCGGTGCAGCCAAAGCTGTGGGCGTTGTGTTGCCTGAGCTGAATGGTAAGCTGACCGGTATGGCTTTCCGCGTGCCGACCTCTGATGTTTCTGTGGTTGATCTGACTTGTGAGCTGGAAAAAGAAGCCTCTTATGATGAAATCTGTGCAGCCATGAAAGCCGCTTCTGAAAGTGGTGATATGAGTAAGACACTGGGCTATACCGACGAAAAAGTGGTTTCCACTGACTTCCGCGGTGTGGGTAAATCATCCATCTTTGATTCAGGTGCCGGTATTGCTCTGGATGGCACATTCGTCAAGCTGGTTTCGTGGTACGACAACGAGTACGGTTACACTTGTAACATGCTGCGTTTTGCTGCGCACGTAGTAAGCTAAGACAAGCACACAAAGTGTTTTGAGGTGTATCTGGTTCAACGCATTGAGCCAGATACATTTTTACTAACCGAAAGGTTAGTATTTTCAAAGAGATCAAAACTAAGATTATTCACATGAATGTTGCCTCGGCCTGGTGCAATATTGATATGAATTATTTTAAATTTTAAGGAGTTCATCGATGTCTGTAATCAAGATGACCGATCTGGATTTAGCTGGGAAACGCGTTCTAATCCGTCAGGATCTTAACGTACCGATAAAAGATGGCGAAGTGGCATCGGACAAGCGTATCCGGGCGTCACTGCCAACCATTGAAAAAGCGGCTGCTGCAGGTGCGAAAGTGATGATTATGTCTCACCTGGGCCGTCCAACCGAAGGTCAGCCGGAAGATCAATTTTCATTAGCGCCTGTTGCTGCGCACTTAGGCAACCTGCTGGGTAAAGAAGTCAGGCTGATTACAGATTATCTTAATAACCCACCAGCGCTCAATGATGGCGATGTGGCGTTGCTGGAAAATGTGCGTTTTAACGAGGGCGAAAAAGCCAATGACGAAGCGCTTTCAAAACAATACGCATCGCTTTGTGACATCTATGTGATGGATGCATTTGGTACAGCGCATCGCGCACAGGCATCTACTCACGGTGTTGGCCAATTTGCGCCAGTTGCCTGCGCAGGTCCGCTATTGGCTGGAGAGCTGGAAGCACTGGGCAAGGCGCTGGATAACCCGGCCCGGCCCATGGTTGCGCTGGTGGGTGGTTCTAAAGTATCAACCAAACTGACGGTGCTGGAATCCTTGTCTAAAGTGGTTGATCAGTTAATTGTAGGTGGCGGAATCGCCAATACTTTTATTGCTGCCGAAGGCTACAATGTCGGCAAATCTTTGTATGAAGAGGACCTGGTGGAAACAGCCAGAGAACTAAAAGCGGCTGCGCAGGCAAACGGTGGTGACATTCCGGTTCCAACGGATGTGGTTTGTGGCAAGGAATTTTCTGAAGCCGCTGAAGCCACTATCAAGTCGGTGGCCGATGTGGCTGACGATGACATGATTTTTGATATCGGCCCTGAGTCTGCTGCCGCGCTGGCTGAGGTCATCAAAAAAGCGGGCACTATCGTCTGGAATGGCCCGGTCGGTGTTTTTGAATTTGACCAGTTTGGTGAAGGCACCAAAGCGATCGCCATGGCCATCGCAGAGTCTAACGGATTCTCGGTTGCAGGTGGGGGTGATACGCTGGCGGCAGTGGATAAATATAATATTGCCGATAAGGTTTCTTATATATCAACCGGTGGTGGTTCATTCCTTGAATTTCTCGAAGGCAAGAAATTACCAGTTGTCACCATGCTGGAAGAACGTGCAAAAGGCTAAATTTCCAGTAACAATTTGCCGGGCAAACTGAGTGAGACGCACAAAAATCGTAGCCACATTAGGGCCAGCAACTGAAGCGCCAGAGACGGTTGAAGCGCTGCTGCGGGCGGGTGTTGATGTTGTCAGGCTGAACTTTTCCCACGGTAACCCAGATGAGCACAAGCGACGTGCCCGACTGGTTCGTGAGGCTGCTAAAAAGCTAGGTACTACGGTCGCCATACTGGGTGATTTGCAGGGCCCCAAGATTCGCACAGAACGGTTTGTGGGCGGCGGTGTTCAGCTTGCCAGTGGCGATTCATTTATTCTCGACATGGATCTGGATCAAGATGCAGGCAACCAGGAACGTGTCGGTGTTACCTATAAAACCTTGAGCAAAGAAATTGCGTCGGGTGACATTCTGTTGCTGGACGATGGCAGAATCATCCTTGAAGTTATCCGGGTCGATGGGCCGGAAATCCATACTCGGGTTGTGAATGGCGGTTATTTATCCAATAATAAAGGCATCAATCGTCGTGGTGGTGGCCTTTCTGCCGGCGCACTGACTGATAAGGATAAAGTCGATATTAAGCTGGCCGCAGAACTGGATGTGGACTACCTGGCTGTCTCTTTCCCGCGTAGTGCAGCCGACATTGAAGAGGCGCGCAGTCTGCTCAATGAGGCCGGCGGCAGTGCTGGGATTGTGGCGAAAATTGAGCGCGCTGAAGCAATTGAAGCAATTGATGAAATCATTGATGCCTCGGACGTTATTATGATCGCGCGGGGTGATTTGGGTGTGGAGATAGGCGATGCGGAACTACCCGCAATCCAGAAGGATCTGATTCATCGTGCCAGAGTCAAGGACACCATTGCCATCACCGCAACACAAATGATGGAGTCGATGATTGAGAATCCGATTCCGACCCGTGCGGAAGTGTTTGATGTGGCCAACGCCGTACTTGATGGTACCGATGCCGTGATGCTGTCCGGTGAAACGGCGGTGGGGAAATACCCCAACAAGGTCGTCAAGGCGATGAATGATATTTGTCTGGCCGCTGAACAGCAACGAAGCGTGCTCAAATCGGACCACCGCATCAACACGCGATTCGAACGGGTGGATGAAGCCATTGCAATGGCGTCAATGTATACAGCCAACCACACGGGTGCAAAAGCAATTGCTGCCCTGACCGAATCAGGTGCAACCACTTTATGGATGTCGCGTATCAGTTCCGGAATCCCAATTTATGCCATGAGCGGCGTGGAAAAAACACGACAGCGGGTCAAGCTTTACCGTGGTGTTTACCCGGTTGATTTTCCAATCAAGGCCACGTCACACGCGCAGGCTAATTTGAAAGCTGTAGAAATCCTACAACAATATAATGTCGTTGAGGATGGCGATCTGGTCATCATCACCAAAGGCGATTTGATGGGTAGCAGCGGCGGCACCAATGCGATGAAAATTGTCGAAGTTGGCAACATGATTGAGCCGGTTAACTGAATTTCAGATAAAAGTGGTGTAGTATTCCCGGTTCAGAATTATACGTCGCTGTCCTCATGATGGGCAGCCGACACCAAAGGTTTTAATAAACAACGAGTTACGGAGATCAGTCCTATGGCTTTAATTTCAATGCGTCAATTGCTGGATCATGCTGCTGAAAATGGCTACGGCATGCCCGCTTTCAATGTCAACAATATGGAGCAGGTGCATGCCATCATGCAGGCTGCTGATGAAGTCAACAGCCCCGTCATCATGCAGGGTTCAGCTGGCGCGCGCTCCTATGCGGGCGAGCCCTTCCTGCGCCACCTGATTATTGCGGCGGTTGAGCAGTATCCTCATATTCCCATTGTCATGCATCAGGACCATGGCTCAGAGCCGGCAGTTTGTCTGCGTTCGATCCAGTCCGGTTTCACATCCGTGATGATGGACGGCTCGCTGGAGGCAGATATGAAAACGCCTGCCAGCTATGACTACAACGTTAATGTTACCAAGACAGTGGTTGATATCGCACATGCTTGCGGTGTGACCGTTGAGGGTGAACTGGGTTGTCTGGGCTCCCTGGAAACCGGCGAGATGGGCGAAGAAGATGGTCACGGCGCTGAAGGCAAGTTGGATATGGATCAGTTGCTGACCTCTGTTGAAGAAGCCGCTGACTTCGTCAAAGCCACCAATGTGGATGCGCTGGCGATCGCCATCGGTACATCTCACGGTGCGTATAAATTTACTAAAGAGCCCACCGGCGACATTCTGCGTATCGACCGCATCAAGGAAATCCACCAGCGTTTACCGAATACTCACCTGGTGATGCACGGTTCATCTTCTGTGCCGCAGGACTGGCTGGAAATCATCAATAACTACGGTGGCGACATGGGTCAGACTTATGGCGTGCCAGTCGACGAGATTGTTGAAGGCATCAAAAACGGTGTCGCAAAAGTGAATATCGATACTGATTTGCGTATGGCTTCAACGGGTGCGATTCGTAAGCATCTGCACGATAACCCCAGCAATTTCGATCCACGTAAATTCCTCAAGGCGGCCACTGACGCGATGAAGGAAATTTGCAAGGCGCGTTATGAAGCCTTTGGCTGTGCTGGACAGGCAGACAAGATCGACCCAATCTCACTGGAAGACATGGTTGACCGTTACAAAAGCGGTGAGCTGGACCAGAAGATTGCATAAGTCGCTGTGCGAGGCAATCTAAAAAAGGGGCGGTTTCGCCCCTTTTTTTATGGTTGTTATAAACTTTCAGTATGTACGTAGAAATGAACAAAAGATTTCCCTGCCCCTGTTGCGGCTATCTGGTATTCAGCAGAGAACCCGGTAGCTGTCAGCCATGCCCTATCTGCCTCTGGCAGGATGATCTGGCTCAGTTACGATTTCCCCTGATGCCAAATGTTACGAATCAGGTATCGTTGGAGAAGGCGCAGAAAAATTTTATTCATGTAGGTGCGGCAGAGAAAAAACACACAGGTATGGGAAGAAAGCCGACCGATATGGATGTGAGAGAGGAAGACTGGCGGCTACTTGATCTACAGAAAGATAATGTCGAAAAGCCACAACGCGGAATTAACTATGCGGACTCGTATCCCATTTACGATACAACGGTTCTGTACTACTGGCGTGAAACCTACTGGAGAAAACTAAACAGCTAGCCTAAGAGAAGTATTGTTAGCTGCTGTTTCCAACGCATATCTTTTTCCGCCTGATAGGCAACCGATAAAACAGGACAATCCAGATATTTTTCCAGTGATTCAGCGTTGTCCATATTTTCATGTGCCTTCATTTCCATTTGATTTAATACGACAGCAACCAGCTTCAAGCCGCTTTTCTGAATAGCCTCTGCTGTTAATAACGTATGATTAATTGCGCCCAGGCGGTCAGCAGCGACCAGTAAAATGGGTAAGCCCAGGGACCTGGCGAGGTCGGCATTTAATGCATCACGGGCGATCGGCGAGTAAAAACCACCAGCACCTTCCACTAGTAAGAATTGATCAGCCTGTTCTCTGGTGCAGGCGTTGACCAGCATTTCAAGATTAAGCGTCTTACCGACAAGTTCGGCCGCCTGATCAGGCGCGATAGCGGCTTCATAGCGGTAAGGACAAATTGTATTCAGCATGGTAGCTTGATTACAGGCGTCGAAGTAAGCATAGGCATCCGCAGGCAGAAGAACGCCTGTCGCTGATTTCTCACAACCCGATTCAACCGGCTTACGTGGCGTAACCAGAATATCATTTTGATAGAGGTAGGCGCAGAGGTTTGAGCCGATCCAGGTTTTACCAACGCCGGTATCGGTGCCTGTAATAAAAACACCCTGTGCACTCATGGTGGATGATTATAAACGCTGCAAAGTTTCGAAATATAAATTTGACATACCAATCGGTATGAACTAAAACATACCAAATGGTATGGCTGGAAAAACTGCATGCACTTAACTGAAACGAAGCCTGAAATTAAACACAGCAAACGCTTCTGGCATTGGTGGCAATGCCAGCGTTGCGCAACAGGTAAAGTGCAGGCGCGCGAACAGATTTTGCAGGCCGCATTCGATGAAATACATCACGTCGGCTTTCAGGCTGCAAGCCTGAGTCGGATTCTTGCGCACACTGGGTTGACCAAAGGAGCACTATATCACCACTTCGGCAGTAAACTTGCATTGGGATACGCTGTCGTAGATGAACTATTGCTGGAATACTTGCGTGAAATCTGGCTTCGGCCGCTGGAGAAAACAGACGATCCCATCAAACAACTGATCTCAAGTCTGCATAAGATGGGTGAAAATATTCGGCAGGAAGACCTGGAGCTGGGTTGCCCGCTGAATAATCTTGCTCAGGAGATGGCGCCGATTGATGAAGGCTTTCGGCGTCGCCTGGAAGCAGCGTATTCCGAATGGCGAGGTGGTATAGAATCAGCGCTCCTTCGTGGACAGAAAAGCGGATTTGTGCGTCATGACGTCGATGCAAAAAGTACAGCCGCCACACTTGTTGCCACGATGGAAGGTTGTATCGGTATGGCAAAAAATGCACAGAGCCGTGAGCTGCTATTACAATGTGGTCGAGGAATTATCCAATACCTTGAGTCACTCAAAAAACATACAAGGAAAAGGAAGGTCACATGATTAAGACTTATGCTCAATGGGTTGTGCACTGGCGCTGGGTTATTATCTTTGCCACGCTTGCATCAGTTTTGCTCCTTGCATCTGGTGGCAGGTTTCTGGAATTTACAAATAATTACCGGGTGTTTTTCGGTAAGGATAATCCGCAGTTACTCGCATTTGAAAATCTTCAGGATACCTACACCAAAAACGATAACGTCCTGTTCATGCTAATGCCGAAAGATGGCAATGTTTTTACGCCAAGAACACTACAGGCCGTTGTCGAATTAACAGAAGCTTCGTGGCAACTACCTTACTCAATTCGCGTCGATTCGATTACCAACTTTCAGCATACCTATGCCGAGGAAGATGATTTAACTGTCATTGATCTGGTCGAAGACCCTGAAAATCTTTCAGCGGATGAACTGGAAAAAATAAAAAATATTGCACTGAACGAGCCTTTGCTACTTGACAGATTAATATCACCGTCTGCGCATGCCACCGCTGTAAATATTACGGTTGAACTCCCGGAAAAATCGCTGACAGAAGTGCCGGAAGCGGCGAATTTTGCGCGAGAAATCAGGCGCAGGTTCGAAGAGAAATATCCCGAAATTGATTTTTCATTGACCGGCATGGTAATGATGAATAATTCATTTCCGGAAGCATCAAAAAAGGACATGAAAACATTGGTGCCCCTGGCATTGCTTGCTGTTATTGTCGGCCTGTTATTGTTTCTACGCAGTTTTACCGGTGTATTTTCAACGCTACTGGTCATTGCGTTTTCAATTCTGGCCGCCATGGGCAGTACCGGATGGCTGGGCATAAAGCTGACGCCACCTTCTGCCTCAGCACCTACCATTATTTTGACGCTGGCAATTGCTGACAGCATACATTTTCTCGTGACCATGCTATATAACATGCGCAAAGGCGTGGAAAAACATGCAGCGATTATAGAGAGTTTGCGGATCAATTATCAGCCGATCATGCTGACATCGATTACCACTGTCGTGGGCTTTCTAAGCCTGAACTTTAGCGACGCACCACCTTTTCGTGACCTCGGAAATATTACCGCGATGGGGGTTATCTATGCGTGGATTTTCAGCATAATGTTTCTGCCTGCCATGATGGCAGTTTTACCGGTTCGTGTTAGAAAGAAGGCTGGCAAAACGACACGGGTGATGGATGGTCTGGCCGATTTTGTTATCAGCAACCGAAGCAAATTATTATGGGGAATCGGCGCGCTTATTTTACTCAGTGTCGCAATGATTCCGCGCAATGAACTCAACGATGTATTTGTCGAGTATTTTGATGAGAGTATTGAGTTTCGGCGCGATACCGACAAGGTTGCAGAAAACCTGACGGGGCTGTATTTAATTCACTATTCGCTAGACAGTAAAAATAAAGGCGGTATCAGTGAACCCACATTTTTAAATAAAATTGATGCATTTGCCAACTGGTATCGGCAGCAACCCGAAGTGCTGCATGTCAGCATTATCAGTGACACTTTTAAGCGCCTGAATAAAAATATGCACGGTGACGATCCGGCAATGTATAAACTGCCCGACCAGCGTGATCTTGCCGCACAATATTTATTGCTTTACGAAATGTCGTTACCTTACGGACTGGATCTGAACAACCAGATCGACATCGACAAAACGGCGACAAAAATTACCGCAACGCTGAAAACCATTTCGACCCGAGAAGTGATTGCTCTGGAAGAAAGAGCGCAACAATGGTTGCAGGAAAATGCACCCGAATTAAAGGTAAATGGCGCCAGCCCGACCGTAATGTTTGCGCACATTGGCGACCGCAACATTCGCAGCATGTTAAAAGGAACCAGTATTGCGCTGGTCATTATTTCGCTTATTCTGATTTTTGCTTTACGTTCATTAAAGCTGGGCCTGCTGAGTTTAATTCCCAACCTGGCGCCGGTCGGCGTTGCTTTTGGCGTCTGGGCGCTAACGGTGGGACAGATCGGTTTGTCATTGTCGATCGTTGCGGCCATGACTTTGGGAATTGTCGTCGATGACACAGTGCATTTTTTAAGTAAATATTTACGCGCCCGCCGCCTGGAGAAGGCGCTGTGCACCCCAGCGAAGATCTTCTACAAGAACGAGTCGGTCAGCCCGGCGGGCTCGCACAAACCTAACACGGCGGTACCCC
>DTYI01000093.1 GCA_012961935.1 Thiotrichales bacterium
AGCTGGGCTATTGCCTACAGGACGTAGGTAAGGAGCGTGAGCAGGAGCGGTAGCTTTCCGACTCACTTCGTGAAATGTGCAGAACATTTTTCCTCCACAGAAATTCAATTGGACTTATTCAGACCATCCCCAGGTTTACTGCATTCATTCAACCAGTTTTTGAACAAGCTCAGCGATGCTTGATTCATTTAAAGCGGTTAGTTCGTACTGAGCGACTTCAGTTCTCTGCTTATTGTTAATTGCGCGCCGGTAACTCGGATCATAATGTTTTTCAAGTAGGGACTGAACGAAATCTTCCCAGTCGCTTTCATCAATCATTGCGCACCATTCCTTGATTTGTTTTTTTCCATAAAGGTGATGAAGCAGATTTATTTTTTCTTTCAGTAATTCTGGTGATGCGGTCATGTGTGGATATTGCGCTAATAAAAATTTGACGCGCACATTTATATCGACAGTTACTTCGATCATTTTTGCGGTTTTCATTTTCAGCCATAAAGCTTCCGGGCAATGGATGTTGCCTATTTTGTTACTTTCAGATTCTACCCAGGTAACTTTTTTGGAAGAAAAGCCAGAAATATTTTGAGCCAGTAAAGATTCAAAATATTTTTGTGATGGTTGCGGTCGGTCCGGCTCCGCCCCGAGCAAAGAACCGCGATGGTTGGCAAGTCTTTCAAGGTCGATGACCTGTTCGTCAGCTAACTGGAGTTGTTTGATAATTTCGGTTTTACCCGTGCCGGTGAGGCCGGATATCACCATGAGATCAAGCTGGCTGCATTGTTCTTCAATTGTTTTTCTAACACTTGCACGATAGGTTTTATAACCACCTTCTATGACTGTTGTTTTCCAGCCGATACGAGACAGGATCGTTGCCATACTCATCGAGCGTTGGCCTCCGCGCCAGCAGTAAATCAGTGGTTGATAGTCTTTGTCTCGGTGAATTAAATTATTCTTGATTGCGCGCGAGATGTTTGCGGAAACCAGTGCGGCGCCCAGCTTTTTTGCCTGGAAAGGGTTCTCCTGTTTGTAGATTGTTCCGATCATGGCGCGTTCTTTGTCGTTCAGTACCGGTAAATTAATTGCGCCGGGAATATGATCCTCTAAAAATTCGGATGGTGAGCGAACGTCAATAATTTCGCTATAGTTTGCGGGGTCAATTTCTGAGGTTATTTCGACAGGGCGTGACATTAAAATTCAGACACTACTGGTTGATGAGAAAATCTGCTTCTTCTTTTTTCAGGAAACGCCAGGGCAATGGAAAAAGTCCGGGCACTTTTTTCTTGTATTGCTGATAAACATCACCAAAATATAAAATCAATTTTTGTTCTTCCAGTTTTGACCCAATTATAAAATAAAGCGTGATTAACAGGCAGGTGATAAACCATGCGATCGTCATATCTCTTGTCCAGATAACCAGTAACGATAAAAAATACCAGGGGTGGCGAACAAAGCGATGTAGGGGTGACAAAGTGAAAGGTTGTTCTGCATTTTTTGTGGCGAATGGCTTTAAACCCAAAAAGGCCATGCCGTCGTAGTATTTCATGCTTACAATAAATCCAGCAATACCGACAGCTGCGATACTATTCATCAACCAGAGCAGGGCGCCATCCCATTTCCACAACAGGCCTGAATCAGGATAAAAGGTAAACCACAAGGGCGGTAAAAGTAAAACAGTCACAATGGTTACATAAAACAATCGGTACTTTTGCAGGTCAAGATTAAAACGCTGGATAACAGACTGCTTGAACGATTCATTCGCCAGCCATGAGTGGATCACAAAATAAATGATCCAGCTGGCGCTTAGTAATATAACTTCTGTACCGGTCATTCCTCAGCCGCTTCTCGAGTAAAGAAATCTTTGTCCATCATTTCAATGAATTTTCGAGCCTGTGGCGTGTAGACTTTTCCTTTTCTGGCGACGATGCCGTAACTGCGGGATGGAAAATACTGGTCTAGTGCGATCTCGGTTAGCTCTTCATCGCCTGTGAGACATATTTCTGTGACGATAGAGATGCCCATGCCGAGTGAGACATATTTTTTCACGACCTCCCAGCCGCCCGCTTCAAGGTTTACTTTGTAATTAAGTCCGTGTTGCTGGAAAACGGTATTGACCATTCGCCAGGTGCTAAGATGTCGTGGTGGCAAAATCAAACCATGTTGGCTGATATCTTTAAGTGTTAGATGATTATTTTCTGCCAGCGGATGATTTTTTGGCGTGATCAACATGGGGCGATAGCTAAAGATAGGCGTGTAAGAAATATCATCAGGAATATCGATTAGCGAACCGACCACAAAATCGACTTCACCTTTACGCAATAATTCCATCCCATCACGGCCAGTAACATTATGAAGATGAAGGCTGACATTCTCGTAGTGATCACGGAAGGTGGCAATATATTTCGGCAGTAAATACAGAATGGTTGATTCACCCGCAGCAATATTGATTGAACCGGCATTAACTCGCCCCATCCGGGCAGTAAAAACTTCTGGAATCTGGTCTACACGCTCAACCAGCGGCTGGGCAATTTCCAGCAGTGTTTTTCCGTGTGGCGTTAAATCAATCCGTGGCCCCCGGCGCTCAAATAAGACAACATCCAGATCATTTTCGAGTGACTTGATTAAAAGAGATACCGAAGGCTGGCTGAGAAACAGCTTTTCGGCTGCTTTTGAAATGCTACCAGCTTGCGCAGCCAGGCAGAAAGCACGCAATTGCTTTAGACGGTTGGATGAATGTGGCTGGGTGGTCATGTCTTTATATGGCTGGAAGTGTGATAAAAATATACAATAATTTCCTGTTTAATATCGAAATATTCCACTAAACTGGATTTAAAACAATGAGGCACAATTCACCAGGAG